>NZ_JBVIQR010000027.1:0-74563 GCF_055576875.1 Streptomyces sp. NPDC033229
GTGGCCACCGCGCGGTGCCGTTTCAGCCGGTTGATCCCGCACTCCACCGCGTGGCGCTCCTTGTAGTCCTCCTTGTCGAAGGCCGGCGGCCGGCCGCCTCGGGAGCCGGGCTTCTTGCGGTTGCGTACCTGGTCGGCCTTCTCCGGGATGGTGCATCCGATCCTGCGTCTGCGCAGGTAGGAGCGGTTCACGCGAGAGCCGTAGGCTTTGTCGGCACGAACCCTGGCCGGTTTGGTGCGCGGTCGTCCGGGACCGGTGCGGGGGACGCGGATGCGTTCGAGGACAGGCTGGAACTGCGGACTGTCGTGCCGGTGCCCGGCAGTGTCAGCAGCGACAGCGGCTTCTGCCCCTGCTCCGTCGCCAGGTGTCTTCGTGCTCAGTCCGCCCCGGGAGCGTCCGAGGCCATGGTCATCCGGCTCGGTGTCGATCCCGCCGGGAGGCTCGCGCTGCAGATCCCTTTTTTTACGCGCACCGGCGGCGTGCTGGTGGGCACGGCAGACAGTCGAGTCCACGCTCACGTCCCAGGTGATCAGGCCCTGTGCGTCGGCCTGGACCTGCAGTTGCTCCAGGATCCGCTTCCAGGTGCCGTCGCGCTGCCACCGGCGGAACAGGTCGTAGATCCGGTCCCACGGGCCGTATCGCTCAGGGGCGTCCCGCCACGGGGGGGCCCGCTCGGGTCCGCCACCGTATGCCGTCGATCAGCTGCCGACGTGTCCACGTCCGCGACCTGACGAACAGAACATCACAGCAGAACCCCAGGGACGTGCTGATCAGGCTCAACCAGATCATGCGCGGCTGGGCCAACTACTTCAAGCACGCGGTCTGCAAAGCCGCCCTGAGCTCCCTGGCCAGCTTCACGTGGCATCGGGTGATCAGCTGGTGGATGGCGCTGCACCGCTGGAAGTGGAAGGACGTCCGCCGACGCTTCACCGACCGCAACGGACGGTGGCAAAAGCTCTCGGCGGACGGGATCGAACTGTTCGACCTCCAGGCGGTGACGGTCACCCGCTACCGCTACAGAGGCAACACGATCCCCAACCCCTGGACCCGCCCCAACCACGCCTGAACGGCAGAGTCCGTGGAGAGCCCGGTACTCGGAGACGGGTACGCCGGGTTCGGCGAGCGGCACGGAGAAACGGACCGGCGGCAACACCGGCACCGCGCTCCGTGCCGACTCAACAGGCCCCCCGCATCCGGAATGAGTGCGTCCGGTGAATACGCGGGCGAGCCATTGAGATGGAGGCCATGACGGCGACAAAGGCGCTGGTCAGCACGGCTTACCAAGCAGAGAAGATCAGCGCCTTCTAAGCGCTTGGCCGCAGGTTCGAGTCCTGCCGGGGGCGCTCCGTTTCCACCGCACGCCCCTCCCCCCGGGAGGGGCGTTTCTGCTGGTCAGGGGCACCTTGGCGAAGACGGCGCAGCAGCCGCGTAAGCGCCGGGGAGGCCTGTGACGGCCGTGGCCCATGAGGCGGCGCGCCCGACCTGCGGGCCGATCCGCCCGACCTGCGGGCCGATCGATTCGCACACCTCGGCTGCCATCGTCGGCGCCGACGGCGGTCCTGCCGGAGGCTGTCAGCGGCGCCCCATCGAGGCTCGAGCGGTCTCCCATGGTCGCGTGCGCATGATGGGCCCCGAGGCGTCAGATGGCCCCGCGGTTCTCGCGGGGCCCGCCGCGTGGGGGGTGGGGACAGCGATGAGCAGCGATTACCTCGTCCGTGTCGAGCGGGGCCGGGCGAGCGAGGAGGAGGTCGCGGCCCTCACGGCGGTGCTGCTGGCCCGCGCCGCCGCGGCCGGGAGCGGCGGCCGGGGGCGGGGCGGCGGCCATCGCGCCTCCTCGGCGCGGTGGCGGCGGCTGGAGCGTACGCAGGGCTTCCGCGCCCCGCACAGCTGGCAGCGCTGACAGCCGGTCAGCCGGTCAGCCGGTCAGCCGGCTGTCAGTTGCCTTCGTAGTTGGTCAGGACGCAGCCGTTGACCAGTGCTTTCTCGAAGCGGTAGCCCTCGGGGGCGGTGAAGCCCTCCTGGCAGTTCAGGTGGAGGAACTGCGCCTGGTAGAGGCCGTTCCGGTGCGCCGCGTTGTTGGTCTCGACCGCGACGTTCTTCCCGACGAGGACCATGCTCCGGGTGGCCCTGTACCGGCCGCCGTTCTCCCGGAGCTCCTTCAGTTGGGCGGCCTTGGCCTTGGTCTGGAAGGTGATCATGTCGTCGACCTTGTCGAGCCAGGACAGGTCGTGGGCCCGGCGCTCGCCGGCCGGGTAGCCGCACATGCCGCGCTCGCCGACGCCCCACATCTTGTGGTCGCCCTCGATGGCGGGCAGGTAGTCGATGGAGGAGATGGACACGGTCTCGGGGTCGGTGGAGAACTGCTCGCAGCCGAGTTCGTGGTGGACGAGCTTCTTCAGCTCGGCGAGGCTGCCGGCCTCGGCGAGGCCGAGGCCGTCCTCGGGCTTGCGTCCTTCCTTGGGGCGGGCGCTCTCCCCGCGTTCCCGGCCTTCCTCCTCGGGGCTTTGGTGGTTCACGCTGCCCTTGCCGTCCTGGCTGTTGACGAAGTCGCTGAGGACGCAGTACTCGACCAGCGCCTTCTCCTTCTTGTATCCCTTGGGGACGCCGAAGCTGGGGTTGCAGGTGAGAATGCGCAGCCCGGACTTGGCGAGGGCCATCGCCGACTCGGTCCTGCTCGGGACGACGGCGAAGTCCTTGCCGACGAAGACACGGCTGAAGAGCCCGTAGTCGCCCTTCCCGCCGGCGATCGCGTCCGAGACGTGCTTCTTGTAGCCCGTCTGGAACTCCTTCATGTCGGAGGTGCGGTAGACGACGATCTCGCCCCCCTCGCGCCGGTCGCTGCACACGCCCCGCTCGGTCACGGACCAGGCCCCGGGCTTCGCCGGGTCGTCGGAAGGCATGCGCTGGTCCGCGGGTTCCGTGCTCAGCTGCTCGCACGAGGTGTGGCGCTGGACGTACTTCTGCGCCTCGCCCAGCGAACCGGCGGACGGCGGCCCGGTGTCGGGCCCGGCGGAGTTGGTGCTGTTCGTCGAGGCCGGGAACGCGTGGCCGTCGTCCTTGCCGCCGTCGCAGGCGGCGGTGGTGACGAGGGCGGTGAGGGCGGCGGTCGCGGCGAATATCCGCTTGATGCGCATGTGTTGCTTCCGTCGAGGGAGAGAACGCTCCGGAGAAGCGCTCCATGACGTGCGCATGCTAATGCGGTCGGCGGGGGCGGACGGACGCGCGCATGCGTGTGGCGCCCGCCGACGAGGTCGGGGGCGCCACACGAAGCGTTCCGGGGCCGGGGCGGAAGGGACCGAAGAGAGCGAGCCCCGCCCGGAGCCGCCGGGATCACTCCCGGCCCGCCTGAAGGATCAGGCGTTGACGCAGGTGTTGCCCGACGTCGGGTTCAGCAGGGCGATGATGTCGATGGTGTTGCCGCAGAGGTTGATCGGCACGTGGATGGGCACCTGGATGACGTTGCCCGAGATGATGCCCGGTGACCCGGCGGCAACACCCTTGGCGCCCGAGTCTGCGACGGCGCCGCCGCTGAAGCCGGCGAGAGCGGCGCCCATGGTGGCGGTCAGGACTGCTGCCTTGGCGATTCGTGACATGGGGAGACACCTTTGCTTCGTCGTACGGGGAGGAGCTCCCGGCCGGTGACGGTCGGGAGCCGGATAAACGCCCAAACCTCGCAAAGGTTTCGTACGGCGCGCGGATGGGTGACCGAAGCGGGGAGACGCCGCCCCTCGTGACGGCGGCGGACGGGGGCGCGCGCCATCTGTACAGCGCGCGCCGGGCCCCGCTACAACGGGGTGCGGGCGTGGCCCCACGGGGTCCCGGGCGGGGCACCTGACGGGGCACCTGACGGGGCACCTGACGGGGACGGACCGGCAATGGACCGGCAATGGACCGGTATCAGCACCGGAAACGGGACCGGCAACGGAGGCAGCGATGCGAAGGATCGCGATCGTCGGAGCGGGGCAGGCGGGGCTGCAACTGGCCCTGGGGCTGCGGGCCGAGGGGGCGTACGAGGTGACCGTCGTCACCGACCGGACGCCGGAGCGGATCCGGGCCGGGCGGGTCATGTCCACGCAGCTGATGTTCGGCCCCGCGCTCGCCCTGGAGCGGGCGGCGGGCCTGAATCTGTGGGACGACGCGGCCCCGCCCGTGGAGGGCATGTCCATGGCCTCGATCGACCCGCCGGGCGCACGGATCCGCTCCCTGGCAGCCCGCTTCGACACGCCCGCCCGGTCCGTCGACCAGCGGGTCAAGACGGCGCGCTGGCTGGAGCTGTTCGAAGAGCGCGGTGGCCGGGTGGAGTACCGGGCCGTCACCCCGGCGGACCTCGCGGACCTGGCCTCGGCCCACGATCTGACGGTGGTCGCCTCCGGCCGGGGCGCCCTCGCCGAGACCTTCGCGCGCGACGACCGCCACAGCCCGTACGACCGTCCGCAGCGCGTTCTGGCCTGCGTCTATCTGCACGGCGTCGGGCGCGGCCCGGACCTGCCCGGCCCGCACGCACGGCTCTACTCCGCGGGGGACGCGGGCGAGTTCTTCGTGCTGCCCGCCCTGGTCGCCGAGGGCCCGTGCCACATCCTCTTCTGGGAAGGGCACCCCGGCGGGCCGCTGGACTGCTGGCAGGACCGCCCGGACCCGGAGGCGACGCTGAAACGGTCGCTGGAGCTGCTCCGGCAGTACGCGCCCTGGGAGTACGAGCTGTGCGCGGGGGCGGAGCCGACGGACGCGGGCGCGGCGCTCTTCGGCGCCGTCACCCCGACGGTCCGCCGTCCGGTCGCCGAGGTCGCCCCGGGTCGGCACGTGCTCGGCATGGCGGACGCGGTGGTACTCAACGACCCGATCACCGGGCAGGGCTCGAACAGCGCGGCCCGCTGCGCGGCGGGCTATCTCCGGTCGGTCACGGACCGGGGCGAGGGGCCCTTCGACCGGGCGTGGATGAGCGGGACGTTCGCGGCGTTCTGGGAGCACGCGCGGCACGTCACCGCCTTCACCAACCTCATGCTGGGCCCGCGGCCCGAGCACGTACGCCGCGTGCTGACGGCGGCGGCCGACCACCCCGAGATCGCCCACCGTTACGTGAACGGCTACGCGGATCCGGCCGGCTTCCCGGACTGGCTGATGGACCCCGACCGCGCCGACGCCTATCTGGCGGCGATCGGGGCCGCTACGGTGCGGCGGTAGCCTGGGGCCGTCTTTACCAGAAGAGGTGCACGTGGACCGGCCCGGACCAGCGGAGACGATCGAGCCGATCGATCCCGACGTCGAAGCCGAGGACGTGCGCGGCACGGTCCGCGCACACTGGCCGGTGCTCTGCGCGGTCTCGGCGGGCGGCGGACTGGGCGCCGCCGCGCGCTACGGCGCGGGCCTCCTGTGGCCGACGGCGAGCGGCACCTTCCCATGGACGACGTTCGGGATCAATGTCGTCGGCTGCGCGCTGATCGGCGTCGTCCTGGCCGTGGTGACCCGGCTCGCCGCGCCCCACCCGCTGCTGCGGCCTTTCCTCGCCACGGGGATCCTGGGCGGCTTCACCACGTTCTCCACGTACGCGGTGGACATCCGGCAGCTGCTGACGGACGACCGCACGGCGACCGCCCTGGCCTATGCGGCCGCCACTCCGCTCGCCGCGCTGGCGGCGGTCTGGGCGACGGCCACGGTGACCCGCCGCCTGCTCGACCGTGTGACACGCCGGGAGGCCACGGCGTGACCTGGCTGTTCGTCATCACCGGCGCGATGATCGGTGCCCCCCTGCGCTATCTCACCGACCGCGCCGTCCAGTCCCGCCACGCCTCCGCGTTCCCCTGGGGCACGTTCACGGTCAACGTCATCGGCTCCCTCGTCCTCGGCCTCCTCACCGGTGCGACGGCCGACGTCCATCTGGCGCTGGGTACGGGCCTGTGCGGGGCGCTCACGACGTACTCGACGTTCAGTTACGAGAGCCTGCGGCTGGCGGAGGAGGGAAGGCGCGGGTACGCGGTGGCGAACGTCGTCGCGAGCGTGGCCTGCGGCCTGGGCGCGGCCTGCGCGGGGGCGGCGCTGGTGGGGTGAAGGCAGGGACCTTCACTCGAACGTGCGCTCCCCAGACCCCTGCCGCCCGGCGTCCTGGCCGAGGTGGAGCGACTCGCTACCGAACTCGCCGCGCCCGGCAGGGATGCGGCGAAGGTGGGTATGCCCGATCGCAAGGAGTGCGGCCTGCGGCAGCTCCATATCCTCGGCGGACATGGCCTCGTCAGCTTTCTGGTGGTCGCCCGGGACAGCTGCGTGTACGTCGTCAACGTCACCTGGACCGGCTGACCCCGGCATCATTCGCCGCGCTCCGCCCCCAAGTGCTCCAGCAGCACCCGCCGCAGCTCGCGTGCCGCGCGGGGCGGGGTCGCGTCCTTGCGGTGGGCGATCGCGATCGTGCGGCGCATGCGGGGGTCGTCGAAGGGCGTGACGCGCAGGCCGGAGCGGGCCGCGACCATGCCGGGGACGACGGCGAGGCCGAGACCCGCGCGGACGAAGCCGAGAACCGCGTCCATTTCACCACCCTCGACCGTGAACGACGGTTCGAAGCCGGCCGCTCGACACGCCGCCGTGGTGATCTCGCGCAGGTCGTAGCCGCGGCGGAACATCACCATCGGCAGCTCCCGCAGGTCCGCCACCCGTAGCGCCCGGCGCCGGGTCGGGGCGGGCGCGGCGGGGTCGGAGACGGCGACCAGGTCCTCGTGGAGGAGTTCGGTGGTCGCGAGGGCCGGGGCGCCGACGGCCAGCGGGGTGATGATCAGGGCGAGGTCGAGTCCGCCGGTGGCGAGGGTGCGGACGAGGTCCCGCGAGCCGCCCTCGTCGATGAGGAGCTCGATGCCGGGGTAGCGGGCGTGGTACGTGCGCAGCACGTCCGGCACCAGGCTCGCGCACAGGCTCGGCGGCGCGCCGAGGCGCACCCGGCCGCGGCGCAGCCGGGCGACCTCCTGGACCTCGCGGTGGGCGGTCTCGGTGTCGGCGAGGATCCGCCGGGCGAGCGGCAGCAGCGCCTCGCCCGCGTCGGTGAGCGTGATGTTGCCCCGGGCCCGGTGGAACAGCTCGGCGCCCATTTCCCGCTCCAGGGCCCGGATCTGCTGGGAGAGCGACGGCTGGGCGACGTGCAGCGCCTCCGCGGCCCGGGTGAAGTGCCGGACTTCGGCGACGGTGGCGAAGTAGCGGAGCTGCTGGAGTTGCACCCGTCCAGCATAGATAGGCACGGCCTATGGAAACCAGGTCCATCATGTCTTGGACGGATGGAGAGCGGCTGCCTAGCGTCTCACCCATGGCACTGGCGACCCGGACGGAGCGGCCTCCGTCCCTCATCGGCACCGTGTGGCACTCGACCGTCGGCAAGAAGGCGGTCATGGCCGTCACCGGTTTGATCATGCTGGCGTACCTGGTCGCCCACATGATGGGCAATCTGAAGGTGTTCTTCGGGGCCGGGGAGTTCAACCACTACGGGCACTGGATCCGCACCGTCGGCGAACCCTTCCTGCACCGGGAGTGGTTCCTGTGGGCGGCGCGGGTGGCGCTCAGCGTCTCCGTCGTGCTGCACGGCGTGACCGCGTACCAGCTCAGCCGCCGCGACCGCGCCGCCCGCCCGGTGAAGTACCGGCGCAAGCCGCGGCGCGCGAGCTATGCGACCCGCACGATGCGCTGGGGCGGGGTGATCCTCGCCCTGTTCATCGTCTGGCACATCCTCGACCTCACCACCCTCACCGTGAACCCCAACGCCCAGCAGGGCCGCCCGTACGAGAACCTCGTCGCGTCCTTCGACCGTCCGGCCGTCACGGCCTTCTACATCGTCGCCATGCTCGCCCTCGGCCTGCACATCCGGCACGGCTTCTGGAGCGCCGCGCAGACCCTCGGCGCCGGCTCCCCGCGCCGCGACCGCGCCCTGAAGTTCCTGGCCAACGCCCTGGCGGCCCTGCTGACCTGTGGTTTCCTCGCCCCGCCCGTGGGCGTCCTGACGGGAGTCGTGAGCTGAGATGTCCGAGTACGTGCACTACGGTGTCGGCGCGCCCCTCACCGACACCAAGGCCCCCGAGGGCCCGATAGCCGAGCGCTGGGACCGCCGCCGCTTCGACGCCAAGCTCGTCAACCCCGCCAACCGCCGCAAGCACACCGTGATCGTCGTCGGCACCGGTCTCGCGGGCGGCGCGGCGGGGGCCACGCTGGCCGAACAGGGCTACCGCGTCGTGCAGTTCTGCTATCAGGACTCGCCGCGCCGCGCCCACTCCATCGCCGCCCAGGGCGGCATCAACGCCGCCAAGAACTATCGCAACGACGGCGATTCCATCCACCGTCTCTTCTACGACACCGTCAAGGGCGGCGACTTCCGGGCCCGCGAGGCCAATGTGCACCGCCTCGCCCAGGTCTCCGTCGAGATCATCGACCAGTGCGTGGCCCAGGGCGTGCCCTTCGCCCGCGAGTACGGCGGGCTGCTGGACACCCGCTCCTTCGGCGGCGTCCAGGTCTCCCGCACCTTCTACGCCCGTGGCCAGACCGGGCAGCAACTGCTCCTCGGCGCCTACCAGGCGCTCACCCGGCAGATCGCGGCGGGCGGCGTCGAGATGCACCCGCGCACCGAGATGCTCGACCTGATCGTCATCGACGGCCGGGCGCGTGGCATCGTCGCCCGCGACCTGGTCACGGGCGAGGTCTCCAGCTACTTCGCGGACGCCGTGGTCCTGGCCTCCGGCGGTTACGGCAACGTCTTCTACCTCTCCACCAACGCCAAGAACTCCAACGCCACCGCCGCCTGGCGCGCCCACCGGCGTGGCGCGTACTTCGCCAACCCCTGCTTCACCCAGATCCACCCGACCTGCATCCCGCGCTCGGGCGACCACCAGTCCAAGCTGACGTTGATGAGCGAGTCGCTGCGCAACGACGGCCGCATCTGGGTCCCGAAGGCGAAGGGCGACACCCGGCCGGCGGCACAGATCCCCGAGGACGAGCGCGACTACTACCTGGAGCGGATCTACCCCGCCTTCGGCAACCTCGTCCCGCGCGACATCGCCTCCCGTGCCGCGAAGAACGTCTGCGACGAGGGCCGTGGCGTCGGGCCCGGCGGCCAGGGCGTCTACCTCGACTTCGCCGACGCGATAGCCCGAATGGGCCGCAAGGCCGTCGAGGAGAAGTACGGCAACCTCTTCGAGATGTACGAGCGGATCACCGCCGAGAACCCGTACGAGGTGCCGATGCGCATCTACCCGGCGATCCACTACACGATGGGCGGCCTCTGGGTCGACTACGACCTCCAGACCACCGTGCCCGGCCTCTTCGCGATCGGCGAGGCCAACTTCTCCGACCACGGCGCCAACCGGCTCGGCGCCTCGGCCCTCATGCAAGGGCTGGCCGACGGCTACTTCGTCCTCCCCGCCACCATCAACGACTACCTCGCCCGCCACCGGCACGAGCCGGTCGACCCCGGGCACCCGGCGGTCACCGAAGCCGTCACCGACGTCACCACCCGGCTGCGGCGCCTGCTGGCGAACGACGGCGACCGCACCCCCGACTCCTTCCACCGCGAGCTGGGCGAGCTTCTGTGGGACGAGTGCGGCATGGCCCGCACCGACAGCGGACTGCGCAAGGCGCTGGACCGCATCCCGTCGTTGCGGGAGGAGTTCTGGCGGCGGATCAAGGTTCCGGGCACGGGCGAGCAGCTCAACCAGTCGCTGGAGAAGGCGAACCGGATCGTCGACTACCTGGAGCTCGCCGAGCTGATGTGCCTGGACGCCCTGCACCGCACGGAGTCCTGCGGCGGCCACTTCCGTGAGGAGAGCGCGACGCCGGAGGGCGAGGCGGCCCGCAAGGACGAGGAGTTCGCCTACGCGGCGGCGTGGGAGTTCACGGGCACGGGCACCGCGCCCGTACTCCACCGGGAGCCGCTGGCCTTCGAGTACGTCCACCCCACCCAGCGGAGCTACGCGTGACGGTGTTCACCCGGGGGACAGCCCCCGGCACCCCGGCCGAGCCCCGGCACCCCGGAACCCCTTGTGCGAGGCATACGACATGAAACTCACCCTGCGCATCTGGCGCCAGACCGGACCCGACTCCGCCGGTGCCATGACCCGTTACGAGGTCACGGGCATCTCCCCGGACATGTCCTTCCTGGAGATGCTCGACCACCTCAACGAGGAGCTGATCCTCTCCGGTGACGAGCCCATCGCCTTCGACCACGACTGCCGTGAGGGCATCTGCGGCGCCTGCGGCATGGTCATCAACGGCCAGGCGCACGGTCCCGAGCGGACCACCACCTGCCAGCTCCACATGCGGCACTTCTCCGACGGCGACACGATCGACGTCGAGCCGTGGCGCGCGTCGGCCTTCCCGGTGGTCAAGGACCTGGTCGTCGACCGCTCGGCCTTCGACCGCGTCATCGGCGCCGGCGGCTACGTCTCCGTCCCCACCGGCGCCGCGCCCGACGCCCACGCCACGCCCGTCCCGAAGCCCGTCGCGGACCTCGCCTTCGAGCACGCCGAGTGCATCGGCTGCGGCGCGTGCGTCGCGGCCTGCCCGAACGGCTCGGCGATGCTCTTCACGGCGGCGAAGGTGGTGCACCTGAACGTGTTGCCGCAGGGCGCCCCGGAGCGGGAGTCGCGCGTACTGGACATGGTCGGCGCGATGGACGACCAGAGCTTCGGCGGCTGCACGAACACCGGCGAATGCGCGACGGCCTGCCCGAAGGGCATCCCGCTGTCGTCGATCGCGACGATGAACCGGGAGTACCTGCGGGCGACGCTCAAGGGCGGGGCGCGACGGTAACTCCGTCGGCGGTCGGAGGATGACCGTGCCCGTCCCGCGAGTGGTGGGCTGCTCTCGCGGGACCGGCGCCACGTCCCGCCACAGCGCCTCGTACTTTGTGAATCGCCGCACCCCGCAGCGCCCGCACTCTTGGGCTGCCGCCCGGTCGGGGAACACGTGCGCGCAGGGCCGCGCCGCCGCCATCAGTGCACCGCCCGGTGGTGGCGGCCCATGGCCGCGATCCACCCACGAGCGGCCACGCGGTCGCCCGCGCGCGACGTGAGCACGTAGGCCGCCTTGATCAGGCGGCACTCGGGACAGGGAACCGGGCGCGGCTGCGGGCTGCGGGCCGGCGGCCGATCGGCGGCAGCGACATCTGGCGAGCTCAACTGTGCGCATTGGCCGATTTCGCCGATGACTCGGCGGCCATCCTGCAGATTCTCCCCTTCGAGCATGGGGGACATGCCTTGCTGGGTGACCATCTGGTGCTGTTCACCTTGGACGACGACACCACCATCGCCTTTGAGGAGAGCGCCACCACGACTGAGTCGCTGGAGGATCCGGATCGTGTGAGGCGCCATTGCCGGGCTTACGAAATGGTCGGCGCTTGCGCTCTATCACCCAAGGCATCCACCGAAATGATCAACGCACACGTTAAGGAGCTCGCCTCATGACCTGCGTCAGCCAACCATCCGCCGCGTGGGTCAAGTCCAGCTACAGCACCAATGGCGGCAACTGCCTGGAGTGGGCCCCCACCCACATACCCACCGGCACCGTCCCCATACGCGACAGCAAGAACCCCGACGGCCCCGCCCTGCTCTTCTCCGCCAGATCGTGGCGGGCGTTCATCTCCGTAGTGAGCGAAGGTCGACTCAGCTAGAGCCCGCCGGTCTCACCGCACAGTGCCGCCGCCGTGGTAGTTCGGTGGTGGTTGGTAGATGTCGGGCGGACGAGGCGGGTCGGGGAATGGGTGTGAGTCGAAGGGGCTGGAAGAGCTTTCCCCATCGGGGGCCTTCACCGTCTCGTCAACCTCGAACGCACCTATGACCGCAAGGGCCACCGAAACGACGACGGCGGCCAGCAACATGGCGACGATTCCCCGCACCGCGCCCGGGGCGGCCTTCCGCATCACACCCGCTCCTCCGCTTGCGTTCATCCGACGGGGGCTCTCCTGAGGCTACGACAACGCCCGGGCGCAACAGGGGCACATGCGGCAATGATCATTGCCTGCTGCGGATGCCGATTACGCCGGCACCGCTCAATCCGATCGACGAACTGAGCGGGACACACCGGTAATTCGGGTACCTCAGGTGGCGGGGAGCAGGGTCTTCTTGGCCAGTTCGTAGGCCGGGAGCATGTCCTTGTACTCGGCGCCGTCGAACGCGGTGAGGTGCAGGACCACCGTGCCCTTCGGGGTCGTCATCGCGAGGGCCCGCTGGGGAGACGGTTCGTCCAGCAGCGGGCTCGACTCCTTGTACGTGACCTCCGCGGCGGTCAGGCCGCCGACCTTGGTTTCGCTGAATTCCTGCCCGCTGACGCGCTTCTCCTCGGCCATGAACGCGTCCAGGACCTGGCGCGGCGACTTGTCGGTCCGCGCCGCGGTCCACACCCGCATATTGCCGAGCAGGCCCGCCGGCTTGGCGTCGACCACGCAGGCGGCCGTCACCGACGTGCGGTCGTTCAGCTTGGCCAGCATCTTCGCCTCCTCGGCCGAGGACGCCGCGGGCTTCCACCCCTTCGCCACCTCGAACGACACCGGAAGCTCGCAGGCCGTACCGGCGGTGCCTATCCGGGCGGCGTCCTTCTTCCCGACCGCCTTTCCGGCGTCATTCTTCCCGGCGTCCTTCCCGGTTTCCTTCGCCGCGCCGGCCGAAGCCTTGGCAGAGTCGCCGCTCTTTCCGTCAGCGGACGAGCAGCCGGTGAGCATGCCGACCGAGAGCATCGCGGTCGCCGCAGCCCACGTGAGTTTGCGCATGTGTTCTTTCCTCGCCAAGTAGAATCAACCGCACAAATTTAGCCCTATCGGGTCGGCGCACCCAAACGGCTTTTCCCGCGTCCGCCGACGCGGTCCAGATCGCGGGCGAGATGCGCGCGGCGCAAGCCGTTCTCGCGCAGATTGCGACGGTCCTCGGCGGTGTCGTACATGAGCTGGGTGTGGAAGTAGTTCACGTGCTCCAGCACCGCGAACAGCGCGAAGCAGAGCCCCGGCACACTGCCGCTGCCGGGATCAGAGACCGTCGCCCACAGGGTGAACAGCACCCCCGCCGCCAGCACCGGCATGTTGATCACGCGGAGGGCCGCGAAGGCCCGGAGGCCCGGCAGGGGCGTCCCCGGGGCCGCGAGCCGGCGGAGCTTGGCCAGCCAGTACGCGGCGCCCTCCACGAGGAAGAGCGCGAACAGCGCGAAGCCCACGGCGTTCGCCGCCGTCACCGGGAAGCCGGTCACCCCGAACCAGAGCGCGGCTTGCAGGGGGATGTTGAACAGTTCGAGGGCGACCAGCGACCGCAGACGCCGCCGGATCCAGGCGCGGGAACGGTTGTCCATCCGGTGATCATGTCAGCAGCCGTACCGCGTCGAGGCGGCCCGGGGCCTGGGGAAACCTCGTCGACACCGCGTCGCTCCCCCGGGCAGGATCGTTCCATGGCGAACCCGAACTCACTCAGCAAGCGTGCCCAGGAGGCCGTAGACCTCGCGACCCGGGCCGGGAAGCGGCTCGGACTGCGGGCGGACGAGCCGCGCGTGCTGCACGACGTCTTCAACGTGCTGGTTCATCTCGCGCCGGATCCGGTCGTGGTGCGGGTGCCGACGCTCGCGCTCGCGTCCGCCGGGGAGCAGGCGGTCAAGCAGCGGCACGAGCTCGCCGTGGCGGGGTGGCTGGCCGACAGCGGGGCGCCGGTCGTGCGGCCCAGTCCGCTCGTGCCGCGTGAACCCGTCGAGTTCGAGGGCAGGTCGCTGACCTTCTGGGAGTTCGTCAGCGAGGCGGACGCCGACGAGAGCCAGTCGTTCGAGGACCGCTTCGCCGAGCAGACCGGCTGGGCCGCCCGGCTGCACGGCCTGCTGGCCGGGTACCCCGGCGAGCCGCTGCCGACGCTGGCGCCCCTGGTGCCCGCGCTGAAGCCGGCGCTCGCGGAGCTGAAGAAGCAGCCGCAGTCGCTCACGACGGCGGAGCTGGACCGGGCCGAGCGGGAGTACGCGGTGCTCGAAGCGCTCGTCAGCGATCTGTCCGCGTACTTCCCCGACGCCCGGGTGCAGACGCTGCACGGCGACTCACCGTCCTACAACGTCCTGCGGACCGCTGACGGCTATGTCTTCAACGACTTCGAGGACGTCACGCGCGGGCCCGTGGAGTGGGACCTGACGCTCGTCGGCCCGCGCGGGGTCGAGGCCTACGAACGCGCCAGCGGCACGCGGGTGGACCGGGCCCTGCTGGACGTCATGGAGGGCGCGCGGATGCTCCAGGTGGTGGGTGCCCTGGCGCTCGTGCCGCGCATGCCGGAGCTCGGCCCGATGCTGGAGCCCGTCGTCGACCAGTGGCGGGCCCGGACCCCGCTGTCCCTGCCCGGCCTCGCCTGAAAGCCCGATATGCCAGCGCAAACAAACGGTCGGTCACATTCCGATTAGTTGCGGTCAGGACCGTAAGCTCGACGGCATGACCTGGTCGAAGGCGCTGAAGGACACCGTCCGCACCGGGCTGACGGTCGAGCGGACCAAGTTGCAGCCGCTGGTCGCGGTGCGGGGTGCGGCCGGGGTGGCGATCGTCATCGGGGTCGTGCTGTGGCTCGCCACGCCGACGTTGGCTGTGTCGTCGGCGTTCGGGGCGTTCGCCTCCGCGCTGGTGACCTTCCAGCGGTCCTGGCGGCCACGGCCCGTGCTGGCGCTCGCGGTGGCGGCGGGGCTCGCGATCAGTACGTTCCTGGGGTACATGGCCGCCGCCGACCACCTCGCGTTCGCGGTGCTGCTGGCCGTCTGGACGCTGCTCGCGGGGATGGCGTGGGCGGTCGGGCCGGTGTCGGGGATGGTCGCGACGCAGACCGTCGCGGTCATGCTCATCACCGTCACGCTGCCGACGTCCGTCGCGGGGGCGCTGCTGCACGCCGGGATCATCGTCTGCGCGGGCGTGGTCCAGGCCGCGCTCATCGTCCTCTTCCCCATCAGACCCTGGGGCCTGCAGCGCGACGCGCTCGCGGACGCGCTGGCCGCCGAGGCGGACTACGCGCGCCGGCTGCGGCACGACCCGGTGGCGCGGTTCGACGCACAGCCGCTGATGGACGCCCGCAGCGCCGCCGAGCTCACTCCCCGCCAGGCCCGGAACCGGCCCCGCCAGTTGGGCGGGCCGCGCGGGGTCGCCGAGCGGCTGCGGCCGGTGCTCGCCTCGCTGGCCGACCCCGTCGTGGGGGCGCCCGCCGAGGGGCCGGAGCGGGATCACGTGCGGGATCTGCTGGCCGCCGCCGCGACGGTGCTGGACGCGGTGGCGCGGTCGATCCGGTGGGGCAGGCCGGTGCGGCTGCCGCAGGAGGTGATGGCGGTCCTGGAGGGGGCCGAGTCCGGTTCGATGCTCACCGGGCCCGCCCGCCGCTCGGCGCTGCGGCTGATCGCGCTGCTCGCGGACGCCGTGGAAGCCACGGACGAGCCCGTCAAGGAGGCCCCGCCCGCCAACGGGGACCAGCCCGCCAAGAAGTCCAGGAACTCCGGGGAGAAGGAGCCGTACCGCCATCTGCTGCGGCCCACGGTGCCCCGGCTGGTGCCGGTGGGGTTGCGGGCGCTGCGGCGGGAGGCCCGCTGGTCCTCGGCGATCGGACGGCACGCGGTGCGGGTCGCGGCGGTCTCGCTGGCCGGGTACGCGCTGGGCAGCGCGTTGCCGCTGGGGCACGGTTACTGGGCGCCGATGACGTCGGTGATGGTCATGCGGCCGGACTTCGGCCAGACCTATTCGCGCGGGGTCGCGCGCTTCGTCGGGACGCTGGTCGGAGTGTTCGTCGGCGGCCTGGTGATGGCACTCGCCCACCCCGGCCCGTGGGTGTGCGCGGCGCTCGCCGTGGTCTGCATCGGGCTGATGTATCTGCTGATGCGCACCGGCTACAGCGTGGCCTCGGCGTGCATCGCCGCGTATGTCGTCTTCCTGCTCGGCATCGCGGGCGAGGGCTGGTCGCAGACCGTGGAGGAGCGGGTGGTCCTGACCCTGCTGGGCGGGCTGCTCGCGATGGCCGCGTACGCGCTCTTCCCGGCCTGGGAGACGCCCAAGCTGCGCGACCGGCTCGCGGACTGGCTGGCCGCCAACGGCCGCTACTCCCTCGCGGTCCTCGACACGTTCGCCCGCCCCGCCGACCGCAAGCCGCGCCGGGTGCGCGAGGCGCTGCTCGATGCCCGGGCCGCGCGCCAGGCCTGGGACGACGCGGTCGCCCGCGCCCAGCGGGAGCCCGTACGCCACCGGGGGATCTCGCGCAGCGCGGAACGGGGCGCGGAGGCGGCGCTGGCCACGATGGGGCGGACGACGATGCTGATGGAGGCGCACCTCCCGGACCGCGACGCCACCCCGTCCAAGGAGGCCGAGGACTTCGCGGCGGCCCTGCGCACGGCCCTGCCGGACGCCGTCACGGCCATCCGGGAGCGGCGGGAACTGGACTGGTCGGGCCCCCTCCAGGCATACGCCGCGTGGCAGGCGCGGGTGGACGACGAGGGGGTGGCGGTGCGCGCCGCCGAGCTCCTCGTGGACGCCCTCGACGAACTCGCGGGCGCCCTTTCCCGCGGCCCCGGCGGCCGCAACCGGGCCGCTCGGCGCTAGGGCCTGTCCGGCCGGATCACGGGGGCGCACCGGCACCACCGCTGCGCGGCGGTGTCCTCAAACGCCGGACGGGCTGGTAATGGCTGAGCTCAGCCCAAATCAGCCCGTCCGGCGATTGAGGACGCGCCCGCAGGGCGCCCGCCGCCGCAGGCGGCACAACCCCAGCGGCTATGCCGTGAACAGCCCCTCCAAATGCGCGTCCACCAAGCGGAGCGCCTCCGCCGCGGAGACGACCTCCAGCAGGGTGTAGTTCGTCAGGCCGTCGATCAGTGCGATCAGCAGCATCGCCTCGGTGTCGGGGTCGCGGTCGTCGGCGACCTCGCCCCGGGTGACGCCCTCCCGGATCTGGTGGGCGAAGAGGCCGCGCAGGGCCGGGATGCCCTCCTTGGCGTGGCGGCGCAGGCGTTCGTCGTGGACGGCCCGGACGAAGTAGGCGATCTGGACGAGGTTGCCCGTGCGGCTGTTGTCGTCCAGGGGCAGCATCTCCACCGCCGATTCGCGCAGGATGTCGCGCGGGGCGGGGGCCTCGGCCAGGGCGTGGACGCGCTCGCCGATGCGGCGGGCCGCGAGGGCGCTGATGTGGTCGAGGGCGAAGACGAGCATCTCGTCCTTGCTGGAGAAGTAGTGCTGCAACTGCCCCAGCGAGATGCCCGCTTCGGCCGCGACGTCGCGCAGGCTGGCCCCGTCGAGCCCGCGCTCGCTCGCGATCACCCAGAGGGCCTCCGCGATCTTCTGGCGGCGTTCCTCATGGTCCACCCGCTTGGGCACGTGGCGCCCCTTCCTCATTTTTACAGGTCAAGTGTATTGCTATAGCTTAACCCCTGCCAATACGATTGACTTGCAAAAGATACGGGGGCGGTCATGGTCGAACACCGGCACCACACGCGCGTCAGGCTCCGGCCGCCGCGCAACAGCGTCGATCCCCGCGCCCGGCGCTGGTGGACCGTGCAGTCGCTGGTCACCGTCAGCGGCCCGCTGCTGCTGATCGCCCTCACGCTGTTCATGCTGTCCCTCCTCTTCTTCCCCGGCGCCCTGCTCTGGCTCGGCCCGCTGCTGCTCGCCGTCCTCGTGCTGCCCGCGCTGGCGTACACGCTGGCCATGCCGGCCTGGCGGTATCGCGTGCACGCCTGGGAGCTGGGGGACACCGCGGTCTACGCCGCGAGCGGCTGGTTCTGGCAGAAACGCCGCATAGCCCCGCTCTCCCGCGTCCAGACCGTCGACACCGCGCGCGGCCCCATCCAGCAGTACTTCGGCCTCGCCACGGTCACCGTGACCACCGCCTCCACGGCAGGCGACGTGAAGATCGCGGGCCTGTCCGACGCCGACGCCCGGCTGCTGGCCGAGCGCATCACCGCCGCCGCCCGCGCCGTCCCGGGGGACGCCGCGTGACCGGGCGGGACATCGATCGGGGCACCGGGCGGGACCGGGACAGGGACGGCTGGCGGTCGCTCGATGCCCGCACCCTCCTCGTGCACTGCGGCTGGCTGGCCGCGCCGCTGGGCTCGCTGGCGCTCACCGCGCTGGCCACCGGCGGCGAGCTGGATCTCCGCGGCTGGCTCACCCTCGGGGTCATCGGGGTCGTCTTCGCCGTCATCACCTCCGCCGGGTTCGTCACGTGGTCGCGCACCCGTTACCGCGTCACCGACGATTCCCTCGAACTGCGCACGGGCCTGTTCACCCGGCGGCTGCGGTCGATCCCGCTGCGCCGCGTGCGCAACGTCGACCTGACCGCCAACCCCGTGCAGCGCGTCCTGGGCCTCACGGTCCTGCGGGCGGGCACGGCCGGTTCGGCGGGCGGCCGCAGTGAGCTGTCACTGGACGCCCTGTCGCGGCCCGAGGCCGTGCGGCTGCGGGCCGAACTCCTCGCCCGCGCCGGGGCCGTGAGCGCCCAGGACCCGGTGCTCGCCACCGCCGATCCGCGCCGACTGCGCTACGCGCCGCTCACGTTCTGGGTGTTCGGAGGTGTCTTCGCCGCGTTGGGTGCCGTGTGGAGGGTGTTCGACGGGATGGGGATCAAGCCCTGGCGGATCGGCTTCGTCCGCCGGTCGTTCGAGGAGTTCGGCCACAGCGCGCTGTGGCTCACCGTCCCGCTGGCCCTGCTCGCGGTGGTGGTGATCGGCGTGATCGGCTCGGTGCTGCTCTACGTCGAGAACTGGGGGCGGTACCGCCTGGAGTGGACCGATCGGGAGACCCTCGGCGTCCGCCACGGACTGCTGACGACCCGTTCCGTCTCCATCGAGCGGGCCAGGCTGCGCGGGGTGGCCCTGCGCGAGCCGCTGCTGCTGCGCGCGGGCGGCGGGGCGAGCGTACGGGCGGTCGCGGGCGGTCTCGGCAACCGCGAGGAGAACCGCAAGCGCAGCGCCGTCCTGCCGCCCGCCTCCCGCGCCGAGGCGCTGCGGGTGTGTGCGGGGGTGCTGGGCGAGGAGGTCCCGACGGACGGGCTGCGTCCCCACCCGCGAGCGGCGCTGCGGCGCCGGGTCGTGCGCGCGCTGATGTGGTGCGTCCTGCCGCCGACGGTGGCGCTGGCCGTGCTGGGATGGCTGCTCACGCCCGTTCTGCTGTACTGCGCGGCGGGTTACGCGCTGCTCGCGACCCCCCTCGCCTGCTATCTCGCCCGCGACGCCTACCGCGCGCTCGGGCACGCGGTGCGGGGCCGGTATCTCGTGGTGCGGTCGGGCACGTTCGGCCGGGAGACCGTCACGCTGCGCCGGGACGCGGTGCTGGCGTGGACGTTCTCGGACACGCCCTTCTCCCGCCGGTCCGGGGTGGTCACCGTGACGGCCGGGGTGGCGGCGGGTGAGGACGGATATCGCATCCGGGACATGTCGGCCACGGAGGCGGCAGGCTTCACGGACACGGCGACGCCCGGGATCGTGACGGAGTTTCTGGACCGGTCGCCCTTCGACGAACACCCCCGCAACGCAAGTGACGAGACGCGCATATAGGGCACACCGGTGCAGGTGAGGCGCACGTGAGGTGCTTCACATCGGGCTCGCGACGGACTGATCCACAAGCCATCGACGGGCCCGGCCCCGCGCGCCGTCCATCTTCCAGAAACCCGCCCTGAGCTGGACGTTCGCCGCGAACCCGCACCCTCGCCCGGCAACCGCGGCCCGTACGCCGCCACCCGCGCGCACCCGCCGTTTCGATCTTTCCGCCCGAACCGATCTCCACATTCTTGTTATTGGATGAGCGGCTTCGGGTCTCCCATGTGTCGGGACGGCAATCGACTCAGGTGCGGAAAGAGGTGGACGGGGCGTGCAGAGTGACAGCGTGAGCGCGGCCGTGATCGAGGCGGCGCGTGCCGGGAACACCGCCGCGCAGGACGAACTCGTCGCCGCGTACCTGCCGCTGGTCTACAACATCGTCGGCCGCGCGCTGAACGGGCACGCGGACGTCGACGACGTGGTCCAGGAGACCATGCTCCGCATGATCAACGGCCTTGACGGGCTGCGGGATCCGGCCTCGTGCCGGTCGTGGCTCGTCGCGATCACGATGAACCAGATACGCAGCCACTGGCGGGACGGACAACGCGAGGAGACCCCCGTGGGCGGACTCCAGGAGGTCGGCCGCGAAGTGCCGGACCCCGGTGCCGACTTCGTCGACCTCACCATCGTGCGACTGGGCCTGTCGGGCCAGCGCCGCGAGGTCGCGGAAGCCACCCGCTGGCTGGACGACGGGGACCGGGACGTGCTGTCCCTGTGGTGGCTGGAGGCCGCGGGCGAGCTGACCCGTGCCGAGGTCGCCGCCGCCCTGGACCTCTCCCCGCAGCACACCGCCGTGCGCGTCCAGCGCTGCAAGGCCCAGCTCGACGTCGCCCGGGGCGTCGTACGGGCGCTCGCCGCCACCCCGCGCTGCCAGGAGCTCGCCGAACTCCTCGCGCCCTGGGACGGCACCCCCTCCGCGCTGTGGCGCAAGCGCCTCGCCCGGCACACGCGCGGCTGCGCGGGATGCGGTGGCGCCGGGGCGTCCCTGGTCCCCGCCGAGGGGCTGCTCGTCGGCCTCGGCCTGGTGCCCGTCCCGGGCGCGCTGCTCGGGTGGTGGGGCGGCGGCGCCGTGCTCGACACCCAGCCGGTGGCCTTCTCCTCGCCCCCCGACCCCGCGCCGCACACCGGCCCCCACACCGGTCCGCACGCCGATCCGCAGCCCTCCGTCCTCGCGTCCCCGACACCGGAACCGTCCCCGATACCGAATCAGGCCGCTATGCCGAATCGTTCCTCCATATCGAATTCCCCGCACCAGCCCTCCGCTCCCCGCAGTCACCGCGCCCGCCCCCGCCGCACCGCCGTACGGGCGGGGATCGGGGCCGGGGTGCTCGCCCTGCTCGGCGGCGCCGCGCTGGGCGGCTCGTACCTCTTCTCCGACTCCTCCGAGAGCACCGAGCCGAAGGCCGCGAGCGCCCCCGGCCAGGCTGTGCCCTTCGGGGACCGCACCCCCTCACCGATCGAGACCGGCGCCTCGGCTTCCGCCAAGCCCTCCCCCTCCCACAGCCCGTCGGCGTCCAAGAAGCCCTCGCCCAAGGCCTCCCCCTCGGCCAAGTCGGCGGCGCCCGAGCCGAGCGCCACGACGTCGAAGCCGGGGCCCGACACCGTCCCGGCCCGCCCGAAGCCCAAGCCGAAGCCGGCCACCGGCACCACGGGCGGCGGCAGCACCGCGCAGCAGGTCGTGGCCCTCGTCAACGAGGAGCGCGCCAAGGTGGGTTGCTCCCCGCTGACGAGCAACGCCCAGCTGACCACGGCCGCCCAGCGGCACTCGGACGACATGGCCGCCCGCGACTACATGGACCACACCAACCCCGACGGCCAGGGCCCGGGCGAGCGGATCACCGCCGCCGGTTACCGCTGGAGCACGTACGGCGAGAACGTCGCCGCCGGGCAGAGCGGCCCGTCGGCCGTCATGGACTCCTGGATGAACAGCTCCGGCCACCGGAAGAACATCCTCAACTGCGCGTTCAAGGAGATCGGCGTGGGCGTCGCCTCCGACTCCGGCGGCCCGAAGTGGACGCAGGTCTTCGGCGCACGCTAACGCTTGGCCTTTGGCTTTTGGGGCCGTGGCATCAGCACCACCGCTGCGCGGCGGTTGTCCTCAAGCGCCGGACGGGCTGGTTTTGGCTCAGCCGCAACCAGCCCATCCGGGCTGATGGGACGGCCTCAGCCAACAGCCGCCCTTGCGGCGGCACTTGCCGACCCGCTAAACAGAGGCGTGAAGCCCTCCCCGCACAGCCCGGCCGCAGGCCACGGCGCACGGCGCGGCGGCGACAGCGGCCCTCGTGGCTGATCGTCACCCCCGCACCCGGAGCGGAGCCGGCTCGCGGCGTGCCGCGTGGGTCGTGTTGCTCCTGGTGTCCCTGTTTGGCTGTGTGGCGGCCGTGGGCGCGCTCGGGACCCACACCCGGCTGTCACCCGAAGCCATCCTGCCCGCCTCGGCCGAGTCCGTCCGTGCCGAAGCCGTCCTGGTCTCCCGCTTCGGTGCCGGGGAACCGCACCTGATGCTGCTCGCCACGACCTCCGGCTCCGTCGACGAACAGGGGGCCGCCACGTCCGGCCGAGACCTCACCGACCGGCTCGCGGCCGATCCCCGCACCGCCTGGGTCCGGAGTTACTGGCCCCGGCGTCCGGCCGGGCTGCGCACGGCCGACCGGCACCGCGCCCTGATTCTGGTCCGGTTCCGCGGCGACGAACGCGCGTCGCGCGCCGCCGGTGACGACGTCGTCGCCCGGTACACCGGGAGGACCGGGCCGCTGCGCGTCTCCGCGGCCGGCACGGTCGCTGTCCTCTCCGAGAGCGACCGCCTCAGCGAGCGGGGCCTTCGCCTGGCCGAGATCGTCGCCATGCCCCTCGTGCTGCTGGTCCTGCTGTGGACGTTCGGGAGCGCGGTGGCGGCGCTGATCCCCGTGGCGGTGGGTGTCCTCGCGGTCGTCAGCACCACGGCGTTCCTGCGCCTGCTGACCGAGGTGACCACGGTGTCGGCCTTCGCCCTCAACATCACCACCGCCCTGGGCTTCGGACTCGCCGTGGACTACTGCCTGCTCCTGGTCAGCCGCTTCCGCGAGGAGCTGGCGCGGGAGGGGAGCACCGGCCCGGCCGTGCGGGCGACGCTGCGGACGGCCGGGCGCGCCGTGGCGTTCTCCGGGGCCATCGTCGCCGTGTGCCTGTGCACCCTGCTCGTCTTTCCTCTCCCCCTGGTCCGGTCGATCGCCTACGGCGGTGTCGCGGTGGTACTCGCCTCCGTCGCCGGGGTGCTGCTGGTGGTTCCCGCACTGCTGGTGCTGCTCGGGGAGCGCGTGAACCGCCTGGACGTCTTCGCCCGACTGCGGCCGCGGAAAAGGACGCTCTCCGCCGAGGGGGCGGGCGCGTGGTACCGGCTGGCCCTGTGGGTGACGAGGAGACCGGCGGCGGTCGCGGTCGGCGTGCTGCTCCTGCTCGGTCTCCTGGCCGCGCCGGCCGCCCTGACGAGGTTCGGCATGTACGGCGACCGGCTGCTTCCGCACTCCTCCCCGGTCGCCCGGACGTCCCAGGAGGTGCGCGCCGCCTTCGCGGCGACCGTGTCGGACAGGCCGTCCGTGGTCCTCCTCGGTCCGGGTGCCGCGCGTTCCGCGGAGGCGGTCGACGGGTTCGCCCGTCGCCTGTCCCGCGTCCCGGGTGTGCGGCGGGTGGATACGGCCACGGGTGCCTATCGGCAGGGGCGGAGGTCGGCGCTCCCGCCCGGTCCGGCGGAACGGTTCACGGTCGGCGGCGCCACCCGGCTGTCGGTCGTCCCTGCCACCGGGCCCGCCCCGCAGGACGGCCTCACGCCGGAGGGCAGCCGGCTGGCCGCGAGGCTGCGTGCGGTCCCCGCGCCGGCGCCGGTGCTCGTGGGCGGGGCCGGGGCCCGACTGGACGACGTCAAGGGGGTGTTGGCCGATCGACTGCCGCCGGCCGTCGGCTTCGCCGCCTCCGCCACCTTCGTGTTGCTCCTGGTCTTCACCCGCAGCCTCCTCATCCCGGTCAAGGCGCTGCTGTTGAACGCCCTGAGCCTGATGGCCACGTTCGGGCTCCTGGTCGCCGTCTTCCAGGAAGGGTGGTCGGCCGGTGTGTTCCTCGGCCCCCGGGGTGTGGGGGTCACCGACGTGATCGCCCCGTTGATGTTCGCGGTCGCGTTCGGCCTCTCCATGGACTACGAGATGTTC
Organism: Streptomyces sp. NPDC033229; assembly: GCF_055576875.1. Classification (NCBI taxonomy): domain Bacteria; kingdom Bacillati; phylum Actinomycetota; class Actinomycetes; order Kitasatosporales; family Streptomycetaceae; genus Streptomyces; species Streptomyces sp. NPDC033229. The sequence goes on from NZ_JBVIQR010000027.1 coordinate 23,697, forward strand.
CTGCTGTCGCGCATCGTCGAGGAGCACCGCCGGGGAGCCTCCACCTCGACAGCCGTGGCCACCGGACTACAGCACAGCGGGCGGCTGTTCACCTCGGCGGCCGTCGTGTTCGCGACGGTGACGGCCTCGCTCGCCCTGTCGGACCTGTTGCACCTTCAGGTCGTCGGCACCGGGCTGGCCGTGGCCGTCCTGCTGGACTGCACCGTCATCCGCGCGCTGCTCGTTCCCGCCCTGATGCAGCTCGTGGGCCGGGCGAACTGGTGGCTGCCCGGGGCGCGCGCGAAGGACCGCGGTCAGGAAAGGAAGACCGGCAGGGACCGTACCCCGTAGACGATGGACAGCTCCCGGAAGTCGATCGCGTCCGGCTCGATGGCCAGTCGCGCGGCGGGGAACCGCCGTACCAGCGCGGGACAGGCGGCCCGTAGCTGCATCCTCGCCAGTTCGGCGCCGACACACCGATGGATGCCGTGGCCGAAGGCCAGGTGGGAGGTGGCCCGCCGGGTCGGGTCGAACTCCGTCGTGCCGGGCCCCGGGGGCCCGGCGCGGTTGGCTGCACTGAGCGAACACAGCACCGCGTCGCCCTTGGCCATCCGCACACCGGAGACGACGACGTCCCGCCGGGCGAACCGCGGGAACGCCACCTGGACGACCGAGAGGTGGCGCAGGAGCTCCTCCACCAGTGCGTCGACGGGTATCTCCCCGTCCCGGACCAGGCGGCACAGTGCGGGACTCCTCAGCAGGACGAGGGACCCCAGGGCCAGCATGCTCGCCGTCGTCTCCAGCCCGCCGGTCAGCACTCCGTCGGCCAGCCCGGCGAGTTCCCTGTCACCGACCTCGTCGCCGTGCTCGCGTACGAGCATGCCGAGCAGACCGTCACCGGGGGACGCCCGTTGTTGTCGCACCCATTCCGTCAGCTGCGCCATGGCTGCCGACGTGGCGCCGAGCAAGCCGTCCAGTCCGTCGGACGCGTCGAAGTGGGCCACGCTCAGTTCCTGGAACTCCGGGCGGCTCGCGTGCGGAACCCCGAGCAGTTCGCAGATCGTCAGAGCCGGGACGGGCAGCGCGAAGGACCGCACCAGGTCGACCGGGCCCGGTTCGTCCGCCATCGCGTCGAGCCGGGACTCGATGATCCCGTCGATCACGGGGGCGAGCCTGCCGAGCCGTCGGCCGGTGAATTCCGGTGTCAGCAGGCGGCGCAGCCGCGTGTGCTCCGGCGGGTCGCTGAACCCGAGGCCCCCGGGATGCCTTCGCGCGTCGACGCCCGCGCCCTCCACCAGCCGGGAGAAGTCATTGCTGAACGCATCCGGGCCGCCGAGAACCGCCTTGACCTCTTCGCGGCCGGTGACGAGCCAGACGTTGGCACCGAACCATCCGGCCACCCTGGTGACCGGTTCTGCCCCGTGCTCCCGGCCCTGGCCGACGACCGGGTCCACCCCCTCGCGCCGCAGGGCGACCAGTACCGAATCCGGGAGCAACGACCCGGCGGAGCGACCACGGCCGGCGCCGCGCGCTCTGAGCACCCGCGCGATATGGAGCCGTGTCAGGAGCGCAGCGACGGTGCAGCGACGACCGCTCATACCGGGACCGTAGCGTTCGGCCGTCTTCCCGGGGTGGGCCCCGCCCCCGATTCCACCGAACCGGTGAGGACGCGGTACCGCCCGCCTACCGCCCCGCCCACCGGCCGAGCGCCGCCTCGGCGCGGGCGCGGGCGTCGGGCGCCAGGTCCGTCAGCCGCGCGCGGTGGTTGGCCGTCGCGACCTCGACGTACGCGTCACGGCTGCCGCGGCCGAGCCGGAAGCGCTCGGCCGTGGCCGGGTCCCTCTCGCCGTAGACGAAGAGCAGTTCGCTGCCGTGGCGGCGCACCCAGCGGTCGATGTCGGCCATCGCGCGCGGCTGGAAGCGCAGCGGGATGTCCCGGGGGACGTAGCTGCGGACGTCCTGGACGCCGGGGTGGCGCAGCAGTCCGTCCAGGTGCGGGGCCCGGTACTGCGGGTACCCGAGCTGGGTGCCCAGCTGGTGGAAGTACGGGGTCAGGGCGCCCAGCACCTGGTCGGTGTAGTTCTTGAGGCCGGACGTTTCGTCCAGCCACGCGTACAGCTCGTCCGTCGAGGCGGTGGGCGCCGGGACCTCCGCGCACTTGGTGGCGTCGCCGTACTGCCAGAACATCGGCACGGCGCGCAGCACGGCGAGTTCGAGTGCCCGGTCCGCCCCGCCGACCGTGGTGAAGGTCCGCTGCTCCTTCGCCGCCCAGCCGGTGTAGCGGTTCACCAGCTCGGTGCGCCGCACGAGCGCCTCCCGCTGTGCCGCCTTGAGCGCGGTCCGGCAGGCCGGGGTGCCCAGCCGCTCGACGAGCGCGTCGTACGCGGTGTCGTCGCGGTCGTCGGTGTTGTTCGGGGCGGAGTAGGCGACGGTGCCGTTCACGTCCCGTGGGTAGAAGCGGCGGTGGTAGACGGAGGTCATGCCGCCCTTGCTCCCGCCGGTGGAGATCCACGGGCCGCCGTACAGCGCCTTGAGCGCCTGGATCAGCCGGTGGTGGTCGCTCGCCGCCTGCCAGATGTCCAGCGTCGAGTAGTCCACGGCCTGCGACTGCGGCCGGGAGGTGCCGAAGTACCGCTGCTCGGTGGAGATCTGGTTGCCGTCGACGAGCTTCGTGGGCTCCGATCTGAACGCGGGGTCCGCGCCCAGTGCGTAGCCCGTCGTGTAGAGCACCATCGGCTGCCGGACGGACTTGTGCAGCAGGGTCAGCCGCTGCTCGAACGTCCCCCGCTCGGGGTGGCGGTGGTCGACGGGCTGCCGGTAGCTCAGCTCGAAGTAGCGGTAGCCGGGGGCGGCGGGCTTCTCACCGGTCAGCCGCATGCCGGGCACGGCTTCGACCCTGGCCCGGATGTCGGTGTCGGGCGTCTCCTCCAGGGCCCCCGCCTGCGTCGTGGGAGCCAGCAGCCCGGCGAGCAGGCCGAGGGTGACGAGAGGGCGGCGTGTCCGGGTGCGCGTGTGCTTCCTCATGCCCGCCAGTCAACCGGCCGCGCCCGGCCGCCGGACCCCCCGCGCGTGTGAGCGGCCTCCCCCGCGTGGGGGAGGCCGCTCAGGCCGTGTCAGCGCGTGTCAGCGGTGGCTGGGGAAGCCCAGGTCGACGCCGCCGTCCTCGGGGTTCGGCCAGCGGGTCGTGACGACCTTGCCGCGGGTGTAGAAGTGCACGCCGTCGTTGCCGTAGATGTGGTGGTCGCCGAAGATCGAGTCCTTCCAGCCGCCGAAGGAGTGGTAGCCGACCGGGACCGGGATGGGGACGTTGACGCCCACCATGCCCGCCTGGACCTCCAGTTGGAAGCGGCGGGCCGCGCCGCCGTCGCGGGTGAAGATGGCGGTGCCGTTGCCCCACGGCGAGGCGTTGATGAGGGCGATCCCCTCCTCGTACGTCGCGGCGCGCAGCACGCACAGGACGGGGCCGAAGATCTCGTCGCGGTAGGCGTCCGCGTCCGTGGACACCTTGTCCAGCAGGGACAGGCCGATCCAGTGGCCGTCCTCGTAGCCCTCGACGGTGAAGCCCGTGCCGTCGAGGACGACCTCGGCGCCCTGGGCGGCCGCGCCGTGGACGTAGGAGGCGACCTTGTCGCGGTGGGCCTTGGTGATGAGGGGGCCCATCTCGGACGTGGGGTCGTCGCCGGGGCCGATCTTGATCTTCTCGGCGCGGTCGCGGATCTTCGCCACGAGGGCGTCGCCCGTGTCGCCCACGGCGACGACCGCCGAGATCGCCATGCAGCGCTCGCCGGCCGACCCGTAGGCGGCGGAGACGGCCGCGTCGGCGGCGGCGTCGAGGTCGGCGTCGGGGAGGACCAGCATGTGGTTCTTGGCGCCGCCGAGGGCCTGGACGCGCTTGCCGTGGGACGTGGCCACGCCGTGGATGTGGCGGGCGATGGGGGTGGAGCCGACGAAGGAGACGGCCGCCACGTCCGGGTGTTCCAGGAGCCGGTCGACGGCGACCTTGTCCCCGTGCACGACGTTCAGCACGCCGTCCGGCAGCCCGGCCTCGGCGGCGAGTTCGGCGAGGCGCAGCGCGGCCGAGGGGTCCTTCTCGCTCGGCTTGAGGACGAAGGTGTTGCCGCAGGCGATGGCGAGCGGGAACATCCACATCGGCACCATGGCCGGGAAGTTGAAGGGCGTGATGCCCGCGACGACGCCGAGCGGCTGGCGGATCGAGGCGACGTCCACGCCGCCGGACACCTGGGTGGACAGCTCGCCCTTGAGCTGGAGGGTGATGCCACAGGCCAGTTCGACGATCTCCAGACCGCGGGCGACCTCGCCGAGCGCGTCGGAGTGCACCTTGCCGTGCTCGGCGGTGATCAGCTCGGCGAGTTCGTCGCGGTGGGCGTCGAGCAGGGCGCGGTAGCGGAACAGCACCGCCGTGCGCGTGGCCAGTGAGGACGTACCCCAGGTGCCGAACGCGGCCTTGGCCGCCGCGACGGCCGCGTCGACCTCCTCGGCGGACGCGAAGGCGACCCGGGTGGTGACGGCGCCGGTGGCCGGGTCGGTGACCTGTCCGAACGCGCCGGAGGCACCCTCGACGGACGTGCCGCCGATCCAGTGGTTGACGGTCTTCATCTGCTGCGACCTCTCTTACGTTCCAAGGTAACGGCGGCGGGCGGCGGCGTGGCGCTCGTAGTCCCGGCGGGCCCTGACGGCCGCCGGGCGGGTCGCGGTCTCGGCGACAGGCACATCCCACCACGCCTGGGCGGGGGGCGCCCCGGACACACTGTCGGCTGTTTCGGTCTCCACATAGACACATGTGGGCCGGTCCGAGGCGCGCGCTTCCGCGAGCGCCGTGCGCAGCTCACCGGCCGTGCGGGCGCGCAGCACGGCCATCCCGAGGGAGGCGGCGTTGGCGGCCAGGTCCACGGGCAGCGGGTCGCCGGAGTACGTGCCGTCGGGGGCCCGGTAGCGGTAGGCGGTGCCGAAGCGCTCGCCGCCGACCGCCTCCGAGAGGCCGCCGATGGAGGCGTAGCCGTGGTTCTGGATCAGGACGACCTTGATCGCGATGCCCTCCTGCACGGCGGTGACGAGCTCGGTGGGCATCATCAGATACGTGCCGTCGCCGACGAGCGCCCACACGGGCCGGTCCGGGGCGGCCAGCCGGACGCCGATGGCGGCCGGGATCTCGTAGCCCATGCAGGAGTAGCCGTACTCCAGGTGGTACTGGCGGCGGGAGCGGGCCCGCCACAGCTTGTGCAGATCGCCGGGGAGCGACCCCGCCGCGTTGACGATCACGTCCTCGTCGCCGACGACGGCGTCCAGCGCGCCGAGCACCTGGGCCTGGGTGGGGCGGGCGCCCGGGTCCGCCACCGCGTACGCGCGCTCGACCTCCGCCTCCCAGGCGGCCTTCCCCGCGGCGTACTCGCTCTCGTACGGAGCCGGGACCCGGTATCCGGCCAGGGCTTCGGCGAGCGCCCGCAGTCCGGCGCGGGCGTCGGCGACCAGCGGCAGGGCGGCGAGCTTGTGGGCGTCGAAGGAGGTGATGTTGAGGTTGACGAAGCGGACGCCGGGCGCGAAGAGGGTCGCGGAGGCGGTGGTGAAGTCGCTGTAGCGGGTGCCGACGCCGATGACCACGTCGGCGGTGCGGGCCAGTTCGTCGGCGACGGCCGTCCCGGTGTGGCCGATGCCGCCGACGTCCGCGGGGTGGTCGTGGCGCAGCGAGCCCTTGCCCGCCTGGGTCGAGGCGACGGGGACGCCGGTCGCCTCGACGAGCGCGCGCAGGGCGTCCTCGGCCTCGCTGTGGTGGACGCCGCCGCCCGCGACGATCAGGGGCCGCCGGGCGGCCCGTACGGCCGCCGCCGCGTCGGCGGTCGCGGCCGGGTCGGGTGCCGGGCGGCGCACGTGCCAGACGCGGTCGGCGAAGAACTCCTCGGGCCAGTCGTACGCCTCCGCCTGGACGTCCTGGGGCAGGGCGAGGGTGACGGCCCCCGTCTCGGCGGGGTCGGCCAGCACCCGCATGGCCGTCAGGGCGGCGGGGATCAGCGCCTCGGGGCGGGTGATCCGGTCGAAGTACCGCGACACCGGGCGCAGACAGTCGTTGACGGAGACGTCGCCCGCGCCGACGGGTTCGAGCTGCTGGAGGACGGGGTCGGCGGGCCGGGTGGCGAAGGTGTCGCCGGGGAGCAGCAGGACGGGCAGCCGGTTGATCGTGGCGAGCGCGGCACCGGTGACGAGGTTGGTGGCGCCGGGGCCGATGGAGGTGGTGACGGCGTGCGCGGCGAGCCGGTCGCGCTGGCGGGCGAAGCCGACGGCGGCATGGACCATGGCCTGTTCGTTGCGGCCCTGGAGGTAGGGCAGGGCGCCCTCGGACTCCAGCAGCGCCTGCCCGATTCCGGCGACGTTGCCGTGGCCGAAGATCCCCCAGCAGGCGTCGATCAGCCGCTGCCTGCTGCCGTCGCGCTCGGTGTACTGGTGGGCGAGGAAAGCGACGAGGGCCTGCGCGACCGTGAGCCGTCGGGTCATCGGGCTTCTCCCTGGGTGTGTTCCTGCCGGGCGGGTTCCTGTGCGGCGGGGTAGAGCGGCAGGCGCGGGTCCACGGGTCGCTCGGGCCAGGTCCCGCGGATCCAGGCGTGGTCGGGGTGGTCGCAGATCAGCCACTGCCGCTCGGCGCCCGGCCCGGCCATCACATTGAGGTAGTACATGTCGTGGCCGGGGGCGGCCATGGACGGGCCGTGCCAGCCGTCGGGGATCAGCACGGCGTCACCGCTGCGGACCTCGGCGAGGACATCGGTCCCCTTCTCCCGCGACGGCGACACCCGTTGGTATCCGAGGCCGGTGTCGTCGCCGGCGATCTCGAAGTAGTAGATCTCCTCCAGCTCCGACTCCAGACCGGGGCGGTCCTCGTCGTGCTTGTGCGGCGGGTAGGACGACCAGTTGCCGCCGGGGGTGAGCACCTCGACGGCGATGAGCCTGTCGCACTCGAAGACGCCGGCGGCGGCGAAGTTGTTGACCTGCCGGGAGCAGTTGCCGGTGCCGCGCAGCTCGACGGGCACGCCGGAGGCGGGCCCGTAGCGGGCGGGCAGCCTGCGCTCGCAGCGCGCCCCGGTGAGCGCGAAGCGGCCGCCGGCCGGGGAGGCGACGGTGGCGCGCGCGTCACGCGGCAGATAAGCGAAGTCGGTGACGGCGGTGAACACGCTGTCCCGGCCGTGGAGTTCGAAGGCCTCACCGCTGTCGGTGACGACGGTGCAGCCGCCGCTGAGGGGCAGCACGATCCATTCGCTGTCACCGGTGGGGAAGCTGTGGCTGCCGCCGGGGGGCAGCGTCAGGATGCGCAGGGAGGAGTAGCGCCAGCCGGCGCGCTCGGGGGTGATGTCCACGGCGTACGGGCCGCTTGCCGTCCCGGCGGGTAGGTGGCGCTTCGCGGAAGTCATACGGTCCTCGTCTCGTGGCTCGCGTGAGGGAAACCGGGGCTCCGCCCCGGACCCCGGTCCGGGGTCGCCGGACGGGCTTGAAAATCGAGCCCGTCCGGCGATTGAGGACACCGCGCGTAGCGCGGCTGGGGAGCAACGACGCGCCACTGGCACAGCCTCCCCCGGCGAAGGCGAACCGTCACAACAACCCCACAGCCGCATCCACCGCACCCACCACATCCCCGTCCGCCGGATACAGCAGGGCCCGCCCCACCACCAGCCCCTGAACCGTCGGCAGCCGAAGCGCCGCCCGCCACCTCTCGTACGCCGCGTCCTGGTCGTCCCCCACGTCGCCGCCGAGCAGGACGGCCGGGAGGGTGGAGGTTTCCATCACCCTCGCCATGTCGTCGGCGTCGTCGGTGACGGGCACCTTGAGCCAGGTGTAGGCGGAGGTGCCGGCCAGGCCGGAGGCGATGGCGATGGACTTGGTGACGGCCTCGGCGCTCAGGTCGTTGTGGACCTTGCCCGCGACGCGCCGGGAGAGGAAGGGCTCGACGAACACGGGCAGCCGGTGGGCGGCCATGTCGTCGATGGCGCGCGCGGTGGCGACTATCGTGCTCAGCGAGCCGGGGTCGTCGTAGTCGATGCGCAGCAGCAGCTTGCCCGCGTCGAAGCCGAGGCCGACCAGGTCGGCGGCGCGGTGGCCGGTGAAGCGGTCGTCCATCTCGAAGGCCGCGCCGGCGAGGCCGCCGCGGTTCATGGACCCGACGACGACCTTGTGTTCGAGGGCGCCGAGCAGCAGCAGGTCGTCGAGGATGTCGGCGGTGCCGAGGACGCCGTCCACGCCGGGGCGGGAGAGCGCGAGGCACAACCGTTCCAGCAGGTCGGCCCGGTTGGCCATGGCGTGGGCGCGGTCGCCGACGGCGAGGACGCCGCGCGCGGTGTGGTCGGCGGCGATGATCAGGAGTCGGCCGCTGTCGCCGACCAGCGGGCGCCGGGCCCGGCGGGCCGCCGCCTCGGCGACGGCCTCGGGATGCCTGCTCCGCACCTTCACGAGGTCGGGGATACCGATGGTGCTCACGCGGTGCCTCTTTCAGGCGAGGAGTTCGTCGATCTCGGCCGAGGTGGGCATCGCGGCCGAGCAGGAGAGCCGGGAGGCGACCAGCGCCCCGGCGGCGTTGGCGTAGCGGATCACGCGCTCGAGGTCCCAGCCCGCGAGCAGCCCGTGGCACAGCGCGCCGCCGAACGCGTCACCCGCGCCGAGTCCGTTGACGACCTCCACCACCACCGGCGGCACCTCGGCGACGGTGCCGTCACGGTGCGCGGCGAGCACACCCTTGGGGCCCTGCTTGACGACGGCGAGTTCGACCCCGGCGGCCAGCAGGGCCCGGGCGCAGTCGACCGGTTCGCGGACGCCGGTGGCGATCTCGCACTCGTCGAGGTTGCCGACGGCCACGGTCGCGTGGCCGAGCGCCTTCGCGTACTGCTCACGGGCCTCGTCGGGGTCCCTCCAGAACATCGGCCGCCAGTCGAGGTCGAAGACGGTGACGCCCCCGGTGCCCGCGGCCGTGCGCGCCTCCAGGGCGGCGAGCGTGGCGGTACGGCTCGGCTCCTCACAGAGGCCGGTGCCGGTCATCCAGAAGATCCGAGCCCCGCACACGGCGGCCAGGTCGAGCTCGTCGGCGCGCAGCTCCATGTCCGGTGCCTTGGGCCGTCGGTAGAAGTAGAGAGGGAAGTCGTCGGGCGGGAAGATCTCGCAGAAGGTGAGCGGGGTGGGGTGGTCGGGGCTGGTCAGGACGTGCCGGTCGTCCACGCCGAAGTCGCGCAGCGCCCGGTGGACGTACTCGCCGAACGGGTCCGCCCCCGTACGGCTGACGAGGGCGGTGCGCCGCCCCAGCCGGGCGGCGGCGACCGCGACATTGGCGGGCGAGCCGCCGAGGAACCTCCCGAAGGTCTCCACCCGTGCCAGCGGCACCCCGGTCTCGAGCGGATAGAGGTCGACCCCGACGCGGCCCATCGTGAGCAGGTCGTACGGCTCGACCGGCCCGGCCGGTTCGCTCATGTCTGCCATCTCCGTCCTCCCGCCGGCCGGCGGATCGGCTCCGGTCGGCTCGGGTCAGGTCTAGCCGGGCGCACGGGACCCTGTCAAGGATTTGTCCTTACATATGGACGTCCCTCGAAAGGGCATTGACTGTACGTCCATATGTCCGGACGAAGCCTTGACACCCATCTACCCGGCAGGGAAGCTACCGGCAACCCCACCCCTGCCCTTCGGCACGGGAGAACCAGCCCTTGACCGGTCACCGCCGACCGGCGAGAGGAGAGCCGCCGCATGCCCGCCGCCCACTCCCCTTCTCCCCCCTCCGGTTCCCCTGCCCAAAGCTCCCCCGGCCGGATCCGGGTCGGCTCCGCACCGGACTCCTGGGGCGTCTGGTTCCCCGACGACCCGCAGCAGGTCCCCTGGCAGCGCTTCCTCGACGAGGTCGCCGAGGCGGGTTACGCGTGGATCGAACTCGGCCCGTACGGCTACCTCCCCACCGACCCCGCCCGGCTGCGCGACGAGACGGAACGGCGCGGCCTGACCGTCTCCGCCGGCACGGTGTTCACGTCCCTGCACCGAGGGCCGAAGACCTGGGACACCACCTGGGCGCACGTCGAGCGGGTCGCCGAGCTGACCCGGGCGACGGGCGCGGGCCACCTCGTCGTCATCCCCTCCTTCTGGCGCGACGACAAGACCGCCGAGCTGATCGAGAGCCCCGAACTGACCGCCGAGCAGTGGCGTCACCTCACCACCGGCACGGAACGGCTGGCCCGCGAGGTGCGCGAGCGCTACGGGCTCGACATCGTCGTCCATCCGCACGCCGACACCCACATCGACACCGAGGCGCACGTCGAGCGCTTCCTCGACGCCACCGACTCCGACCTGGTGAACCTCTGTCTGGACACCGGGCACTACGCCTATTGCGGCGGGGACAGCGTCAAGCTCATCGAGACCTACGGCGAGCGGATCGGCTACCTCCATCTCAAGCAGGTGGACCCGGAGGTCCTCGCGGACGTCCTCGCCGAGGGCACCGCCTTCGGGCCTGCCGTCCGGCGCGGTGTGATGTGCGAACCGCCGCGCGGCGTACCGGCCCTGGAGCCCGTCCTGGCGGCCGCCCGCAAGCTGGACGTCGACCTCTTCGCCATCGTCGAACAGGACATGTACCCCTGCCCGCCGGACCGGCCGTTGCCCATCGCCCGGCGCACCCGCCGCTATCTGCGCTCGTGCGGCGCGTAGGCCTGGCCGGCGGATCGTCGCGAGTGCACCTCCGCTGCGCGGCAGTGTCCTCAAGCGCCGGACGGGCGAAGGTACCCGCCGCCGCAGGCGGTACGGACCGGCCCGCAGTCGAACGAGAACGAGGGAAGCCATGACACAGCGAGGAACACTCGGCGTGGCCGTGATCGGTACGGGCAGGATGGGCGCGGACCACGTCCGGCGGCTCGACGAAGTCGTCGGCGGGGCCCACGTCGCGGCCGTCGTGGACATCGACGGCGACCGCGCCAAGGAGATCGCCGACCGCCTCGACGGCGCCACCGCCTACACGGACCCGGCCGCCGCCATGGCCGCCGACGACGTGGACGCCGTCCTCATCGCCTCGCCCGGCCCGGCCCACGAGGCCGCGCTGCTCGAAGCGCTCGACCGCGACCTGCCGGTGCTGTGCGAGAAACCGCTCACCCCGGACGCCGCGTCCGGGCTGCGCGTCCTGGAGGCGGAGACCCGGCTCGGCCACCGTCGGGTGCAGGTGGGCTTCATGCGCCGCTACGACGCGGAGTACATGCGGCTGAAGTCGCTGCTGGACGCGGGCGAGTTCGGCCGGACGCTGATGCTGCACTGCCGCCACCGCAACGTGTCCACGCCGCCCGGGTTCACCGAGCAGATGATGATCAACGACTCGGTCGTGCACGAGATCGACGCCACGCGCTGGCTCCTCGACCAGGAGATCACCGCCGTCACCGTCCTCAAGCCCGCCCCCTCGTCGGCGGCGCCCGGGGCGCTGAGCGACCCTCAGCTCGTCCTCTTCGAGACCTCGGGCGGCGCGGTCGTCGACGTCGAGATCTTCGTCAACTGCGGCTTCGGCTACCAGGTGCGCTGCGAAGCGGTCGGCGAGCGCGGCACGGCACTGATCGGGGACGCGCACGGCCTGACCGTGAACGCCGCCGGGCGGTGGGGCGGCGAGATCGCCCCCGACTTCCGCCAGCGCTTCGAGGACGCGTACGACCGCGAGGTCCGCCACTGGGTCGACGCCACCCGCCGCGGCCTGGTCGAGGGCCCCAGCGTCTGGGACGGCTACGCGGCCGCGGTCGTGTGCGAAGCGGGCGTACGAGCGCAGACCGCGGGCCACCGCGTAGCGGTGGAACTACCGGAGCGCCCGGACCTGTACCGCGACCGCCCACCGGCGTGAGGCCCCGGGACGCGCGACGCCACCGGACGTCGGACGTGCCGGGTGCCCTTCCCTCCCCCACCCAGGGGCGGAGGCGCCGCAGGCCAACGGACCTGAGGGCTCGGGACGCGCAGGGGTGTTGCGGGACGTAAAGCGAAGCAGTCCCGCAACACCCCGGAGCGGCACGGGCCCGCCCCACAACAGACGCGCAGCGGCGCGAACGGCCCAAACCCCCACCCCCGCCGAAGGCGGGAAACGACGCCGCACCGGGACGGAGGCCCAAACCCCACCAGCCCGCCGCAGGCGAAACGGCGCCGCACCCGGCGAACCAAGGCCCGCCACAGAAAGGAGCAACCACATGCGGATCGGACTCCTAGGAGCAGGCCGCATCGGCACGTTCCACGCCAAAACTCTCGCGCACACCGACGGCGTCGACGCCCTCGTCATCGCCGACGCCGACCCGGCGCGAGCCGCCGCGCTCGCCGAGCGGCTCGGCGCCCGGACAGCAACCGCGGCAGCCACAACGGAAGCCGTCTTCCGGGCCGTGGACGCCGTGGTGATCGCCGCCGCGACCGCCGCACATGCCGACCTCATCACCGAAGCGGCACGCAACCGCCTGCCCGCGTTCTGCGAGAAACCGGTCGCGCTCGACCTGGACCGCACGGTCCGCGCGCTGCGCGAGGTCGAGTCGGCGGGGACGCTGTTGCAGATGGGGTTCCAGCGGCGCTTCGACGCCGGGTTCCAGGCCGCTCGGGAAGCGTTGCGGGCGGGACGGCTGGGGCGGGTGCACACCATCCGGGCCGTCACCTCGGACGCGGCGCCACCACCGGCGGAGTTCCTGCCGCTGTCCGGCGGGCTGATCCGCGACTGTCTGGTCCACGACTTCGACACCGTCCGCTGGCTGACGGGCCGTGAGGTGGTGGAGGTCTACGCCCGGGGCACGGACAACGGCGCGGCGTTCTTCCGCGCGGCCGGTGACGTGGACACCGCCGCCGTTCTGCTCACCCTGGACGACGACACGCTCGTCACCGCGACCGCCACCCGGTACAACGGCGCGGGGTACGACGTGCGGATGGAACTGTCCGGCGAGCACGACCAATGGGTGGTCGGGCTGGGCGACCGTACGCCCATGACATCGGCCGAACCGGGCGGGCCGGGGGCTCCCGTGCGGCCGTGGGGCGGCTTCCTGGAGCGGTTCGACCCCGCGTACCGCGCCGAGCTGGCCGCCTTCGTACGGGCCGTGCGGGGCGAGGTGCCCAACCCCTGTTCGGGGTGGGAGGGGCTGCGCGCGCTGGTCGTCGCGGAGGCGTGCGAGCTGTCGCGGCAGGAGGGCCGGCCCGTGCGGCCGGCGGAGGTTGCCGAGCGGGCGGGGCTCGCTTTCCCCTGACTGTCACCGAATGTCACCTCCGCGTCACAGTGGTCACGCTTGCGCGGTCCTTCCGTCACAGGCGATCGACAGCCCCGCCCGCCCGGTCACTCTGCGTCGTTCATGGGGGGGCAGGCTCAGTGATCAAGAACGGCCGCGCGGCAGCTTTCCGACGGATCCCCCCTCCGTGGCTGCGGCGCAGCGGAGAGGCGCGACAGATGACCGACCGTCGGCTCTGGTCCTATAAGGAAATCGCGGCACACATCGGAGTGCAGACCGACACCGTGCGGTCCTACCGCAAGCACGGACTGCTCCCCGCACCCGACCTCACCGAGGGCGGCAAGCCCTACTGGTTCGCGGACACCATCCGCGCCTGGGTCGCCCAGCGGCCCGGCAACCGCTCCCGGCGCGGATCGAAGGACTGAATCCGCCCTCTGCCCCCTCACCCCGCCCCACCAGCCGGGCCCCAGGCCGAGCTCCCCCTCGGCCTGGGGCCCATTTCCGTTACGGCGCGTTCCGTTACGGCGCGCGGGCAGGCGTACGCAGGTGCGCGACCGGGTGGAAATCCCCGGAACCCCTCCCTGTGGGAATACCCCTAGGGGGTAAGGTGTTGACGCTGTCGAGTTGATCGAGATCTACCGAGGAGCCACCACCATGAGCGCTGGGACGAACACCGCCCCCACCACCGTCTACCGTGTCACCGGCATGACCTGCGGCCACTGCGAGTCCGCCGTGACCAGCGAACTCACCGCGCTCCCCGGCGTCACCTCGGTGCAGGCCGTCGCGGCCACCGGCGAGGTCACCGTCACCGCCACCGCCCCGCTGGACGACGAGGCCGTCCGCGCCGCCGTCGACGAGGCCGGCTACGAACTGACCGGCCGCGTCTGACCCACCCGCGACCGCCCCCTGCCCGCCCGCCCGCCAGGAGCGACGCGATGACCAGCACGACACCCACCCGGACGACGCCGCCCACCGCCGAGGTGGAACTCGCCGTCGGCGGCATGACCTGCGCGTCGTGTGCCGCCCGCGTGGAGAAGAAGCTCAACCGGATGGACGGCGTCGAGGCCACCGTCAACTTCGCGACGGAGCGGGCGCGCGTCGCCTTCGGCCCGGGGGTGGAGATCGCCGACCTCATCGCCACCGTCGAAAGGACGGGCTACACCGCCGAGGTGCCCCGCCCGCCGGAGCCGGAAGCCGCGGAAGCGGATCAGGGTGACGGCGGCGCAGAGGCGGGCGGGCTGCGGCAGCGGCTGGCCGTCTCGCTGACGCTGTCCGTCCCCGTCGTCCTGATGGCGATGGTCCCCGCGCTGCAGTTCGACAAGTGGCAGTGGCTGTCGCTGACGCTGGCCGCCCCCGTCGTGGTCTGGGGTGGGCTGCCCTTCCACCGGGCGGCCTGGACCAACGCCCGGCACGGCACGGCCACCATGGACACGCTCGTCTCGATCGGCACCCTGGCCGCCTTCGGCTGGTCGCTGTGGGCACTGTTCCTCGGCACGGCGGGCATGCCGGGCATGCGGCACGGCTTCGACCTGACCGTCTCGCGGACGGACGGCTCGTCGGCGATCTATCTGGAGGCGGCGGCCGGGGTGACCACGTTCATCCTCGCCGGGCGCTTCCTGGAGGCGCGCTCCAAGCGGAAGGCGGGGGCCGCGCTGCGGGCGCTGCTGGAGCTGGGCGCCAAGGACGTGAGCGTGCTGCGCGACGGGCGCGAGCAGCGGATTCCCGTCTCCCGGCTGGCGGTCGGCGACCGGTTCGTCGTGCGGCCCGGGGAGACGGTCGCCACCGACGGCACGGTCACCGAGGGCGCCTCGGCGGTCGACGTCTCCATGCTCACGGGCGAGTCCCTGCCCATGGACGTCGCCATCGGCGACGCGGTGACCGGCGCGACCGTGAACACCTCCGGGCGCCTCGTCGTCGAGGCCGTCCGGGTCGGCTCGGACACCCAGCTCGCGCGGATGGCGAAGCTGGTCGAGGACGCGCAGAACGGCAAGGCCGAGGTGCAGCGCCTCGCGGACCGCGTCTCCGGCGTCTTCGTCCCCGTCGTGCTGCTGATCGCGCTCGGCACGCTGGCCGGCTGGCTGCTGGCCACCTCCGACGCCGCCGCGGCCTTCACCGCCGCCGTGGCCGTACTGATCATCGCCTGCCCCTGCGCCCTGGGGCTCGCCACCCCGACGGCCCTGATGGTCGGCACCGGCCGGGGCGCGCAGCTCGGCATCCTCATCAAGGGGCCGGAGGTGCTGGAGTCCACCCGCCGCGTCGACACGGTCGTCCTCGACAAGACCGGCACGGTCACCACCGGCCGGATGGGCCTGCACGACGTGGTCGCGGCGCCCGGGGTGGACGCGGACGAGCTGCTCCGGTACGCCGGGGCGCTGGAGCACGCCTCCGAGCACCCGATCGCGCGAGCGGTGGCGGAGGCCGCCGCCGGGCGGGTCGGCGCGCTGCCGACGCCGGAGCGGTTCGAGAACGTGCCGGGCCTCGGCGTGCGGGGTGTCGTCGACGGCCACGAGGTGCTGGTCGGCCGTGAGCCACTGCTCACCGGGCGGGGGATCGAGCTGTCCGGCGAGCTGGACCGGGCGGTGTCGGCGGCGCGGACGGCGGGCCGCACGGCGGTGCTGGTCGCCTGGGACGGGCGGGCACGCGGTGTCCTCGCCGTCGCGGACACGGTCAAGCCCACCAGCGCCCGGGCCGTGGCCGAGCTGCGGGCACTGGGGCTGACGCCGGTGCTGCTGACGGGTGACAACAAGGCGGTCGCCGACGCGGTGGCGGCCGAGGTCGGCATCGACGAGGTGATCGCCGAGGTTATGCCGCAGGACAAGGTCGACGTCGTCCGGCGGCTCCGGGCCGAGGGCCGTACGGTCGCGATGGTGGGCGACGGCGTCAACGACGCGGCTGCCCTGGCCACGGCCGATCTGGGTCTGGCGATGGGGACGGGCACGGACGCCGCCATCGAGGCGGGCGACCTCACACTCGTCCGGGGCGATCTACGGGTGGCGGCGGACGCGATCCGACTCGCGCGCCGGACGCTCGCGACCATCAAGGGCAATCTCTTCTGGGCCTTCGGCTACAACGTCGCCGCGCTGCCACTGGCCGCGGCCGGACTGCTGAACCCGATGATCGCAGGAGCGGCGATGGCCTTCTCGTCGGTGTTCGTCGTGACGAACAGCCTGCGACTGAGGCGGTTCACGTAGGCGCGTCCTCAAACGCCGGACGGGCTGGTTGTGGCGGAGCTCAGCCGAATCAAGCCCGTCCGGCGCTTGAGGACGCGCCCGCAGGGCGCCCGCCGCCGCAGGCGGCAAAGACGGCTCGCGGCTCGCGGCTCGCGGCCGAAGATCCACCGGGCGCCCCCAGGCCGCACGATCGAGGTTCACGTAACCCACATAACCGGCACAACACCCACACCGCGCCGGAGGCGAATTGGCGGGCGGGGGTCTTGCCCTTTTACGTCCAGTTATGGCAAGAGACCTAGATCACAGCAATATGCAGGTAACCATTCAGGGGGGTGGATGGTCTAACCATGCAGTGCTGGATCGTCTTGGGGGACGAAACCGGCCACGCGTGGCCGGGGCACGTACCTGGGGAGCTTTGAGCGGCCCTCCCGTACGGGTCCCGGCAGATCGCGTCCGCCGGTGCCACGCGCCCGGCACGCCGAGGCGCCCGGCCGGATCCCGTGGGGGGAATCCGAACCGGGGAACGGAAGGCGCCTCGGCTCCGACCCGTGGGGGGATCGGAGCCGAGGCGCCTTCTAGTTGGTACATACATTGGTACCCGAAGCTTCTCTGTGCGTCGCATACGAAGGCGCCCCCTCCGCGAGAGCGGAGGGGGCGCCTTCGTATGCGACTACGACTACGTACGCGTCAGCGTCAGCGCTGCTCGACCGGGATGAAGTCGCGCTCGACGACACCGGTGTAGATCTGGCGCGGGCGGCCGATACGGGAACCCGGCTCCTTGATCATCTCGTGCCACTGGGCGATCCAGCCGGGCAGCCGGCCGAGCGCGAAGAGCACGGTGAACATCTCGGTGGGGAAGCCCATCGCCCGGTAGATCAGACCGGTGTAGAAGTCCACGTTGGGGTAGAGGTTGCGCGAGACGAAGTAGTCGTCGGAGAGCGCGTGCTCCTCCAGCTTGAGCGCGATGTCCAGCAGCTCGTCGGACTTGCCGAGCGCCGAGAGGACGTCGTGCGCGGCAGCCTTGATGATCTTCGCGCGCGGGTCGAAGGACTTGTACACCCGGTGGCCGAAGCCCATCAGGCGGACGCCGTCCTCCTTGTTCTTCACCTTGCGGATGAAGGAGTCGACATCACCGCCGTTGGCCTTGATGCCCTCGAGCATCTCCAGGACCGACTGGTTGGCGCCACCGTGCAGCGGGCCCCACAGGGCGCTGATGCCGGCGGAGATCGAGGCGAACATGTTCGCCTGCGAGGAGCCGACCAGGCGCACGGTCGACGTGGAGCAGTTCTGCTCGTGGTCGGCGTGCAGGATCAGCAGCTTGTCGAGCGCGCTGACGACGACCGGGTCCAGGTCGTACTCGGCGGCGGGCACCGAGAAGGTCATGCGCAGGAAGTTCTCGACGTAGCCGAGGTCGTTGCGCGGGTAGACGACCGGGTGGCCGATCGACTTCTTGTACGCGTACGCGGCGATCGTCGGGAGCTTGGCCAGCAGTCGGATCGTCGACAGGTGGCGCTGCTGCTCGTCGAAGGGGTTGTGGCTGTCCTGGTAGAACGTCGACAGCGCGCTGACGACGGACGACAGCATCGCCATCGGGTGGGCGTCGCGCGGGAAGCCGTCGTAGAACCGCTTGACGTCCTCGTGCAGCAGCGTGTGCTGGGTGATCTCACCCTGGAACGCCGCCATCTCGTCGACGGTCGGCAGTTCGCCGTTGATCAGCAGGAACGCCGTCTCGAGGAACGTGCTGCGCTCGGCGAGCTGCTCGATCGGGTAACCGCGGTAGCGCAGGATGCCCTGCTCACCATCGAGGTAGGTGATCGCGGATTTGTAGGCGGCGGTGTTGCCGTAACCGGAGTCCAGGGTCACCAGACCGGACTGGGCGCGGAGCTTGCCGATATCGAAGCCCTTGTCGCCGACAGTGCTGTCGACCACCGGGTAGGTGTATTCGCCGTCCCCGTACCGCACTACTACAGAGTTGTCGCTCACGTCATCCCTCACCGACGTTGTGCCTCTTCTTCGAGGTGCCCTGACTACCCCTACCTTCCCCCATTTGGACGATGTACGTGCACTCGGGGTCGGCCATAGGGCCTAAAGGCGGCACTCAGTGCCGCCCAGCCTGCCCATCCTGCCCCCTTCGCCCTGATTGGTAAACTCAACCGAGACGAACGCCACCTCCGAGCCGATGATCAAGCGCCGTGCAGCGCTTTCCGGCCGACATCGTGCGCACCGCCTGCCCGAGCGCCTTCCGCGAGCCCACCAGCACCACCAGCCGCTTTGCCCGGGTCACGGCGGTATAGAGCAGATTGCGCTGGAGCATCATCCAGGCGCTGGTGGTGACCGGGATCACCACCGCGGGGTACTCGCTGCCCTGTGAGCGGTGGATGGTCACCGCGTAGGCGTGGGCGAGCTCGTCGAGCTCGTCGAAGTCGTAGCCGACCTCCTCGTCCTCGTCGGTGCGCACGGTCAGCCGCTGTTCGTCGGCGTCGAGGGCGGTGACCACCCCGACCGTGCCGTTGAAGACGCCGTTCTGTCCCTTTTCGTAGTTGTTGCGGATCTGGGTGACCTTGTCGCCGACGCGGAAGACCCGGCCGCCGAAGCGCCGCTCCGGCAGATCGGGGCGGGCGGGCGTAATGGCCTGCTGAAGCAGGCCGTTGAGGGTGCCGGCGCCGGCCGGGCCGCGGTGCATCGGGGCCAGCACCTGGATGTCGCGGCGGGGGTCGAGGCCGAACTTCGCGGGGATCCGCCGGGCCGCCACGTCGACGGTGAGCCGGCCGGCCTCCTCGGTGTCCTCCTCGGGGAAGAGGAAGAAGTCCGTCATCCCCTGGGTGATGGGCGGCACCCCGGAGTTGATGCGATGCGCATTGGTCACCACACCGGACTGCTGCGCCTGCCGGAAGATCCGGGTGAGCCGGACCGCGGGGACGGGCCCGCCCGGGGCGAGGAGATCGCGGAGCACTTCGCCCGCGCCGACCGAGGGCAGTTGGTCGACGTCCCCGACGAGCAGCAGGTGGGCGCCCGGCGGCACGGCCTTGACCAGCTTGTTGGCGAGGAGGAGATCCAGCATGGACGCCTCGTCGACCACCACCAGATCGGCGTCCAGCGGCCGGTCGCGGTCGTACGCCGCGTCGCCGCCGGGCTTGAGCTCCAGCAGCCGGTGCACGGTGGAGGCCTCGGCGCCGGTCAGCTCGGACAGCCGCTTGGCGGCCCGCCCGGTGGGGGCGGCGAGCACCACCTTGGCCTTCTTGGCGCGGGCCAGCTCGACCACGGACCGCACGGTGAAGGACTTGCCGCAGCCTGGGCCGCCGGTGAGAACGGCGACCTTCTCCGACAGCGCCAGCCGGACCGCCTGCTGCTGTTCCGGGGCCAGTTCGGCGCCGGTACGGTCGGCGAGCCAGGCCAGGGCCTTGTCCCACTCGACGCCCCGGAAGACGGCGAGCCGGTCCTCCTCGGTCCGCAGCAGCCGGGTCAGCTGCCCGGCCAGCGACAGCTCGGCGCGGTGGAACGGGACGAGGTAGACGGCGGTGACGGGCGCTCCGCCCTCGGGGCCGGGGACCTGCTCGCGGACCACGCCCTCCTCGTCGGCGGCGAGTTCGGCGAGACAGTCGATGACGAGCCCCGTGTCGACCTGGAGCAGCTTCACCGCGTCCGCGATCAGCCGTTCCTCGGGGAGATAGCAGTGGCCCTGGTCGGTGGACTGGGACAGGGCGTACTGCAGGCCGGCCTTGACCCGCTCGGGGCTGTCGTGCGGGATGCCGACGGACTGGGCGATGCGGTCGGCGGTCAGGAAGCCGATGCCCCACACGTCCGCGGCCAGGCGGTAGGGCTGGTTGCGGACGACGGAGATCGAGGCGTCGCCGTATTTCTTGTAGATGCGCACGGCGATGGAGGTGGAGACGCCGACGCCCTGGAGGAAGACCATGACCTCCTTGATGGCCTTCTGCTCCTCCCATGCGGCACCGATCGACTTGGTGCGCTTGGGCCCGAGCCCGGGGACCTCGATGAGGCGCTTCGGGTCCTCCTCGATGACCTCCAGAGTGTCGGTGCCGAAGTGACTGACGATGCGGTCGGCGATCCGCGGGCCGATGCCCTTGATGAGGCCGGAGCCCAGATAGCGGCGGATGCCCTGGATCGTGGCGGGCAGCACCGTCGTGTAGTTCTCCACAGTGAACTGCCGTCCGTACTGCGGGTGGGAGCCCCAACGGCCCTCCAGGCGCAGCGACTCCCCCGGCTGGGCGCCGAGCAGGGAGCCCACGACGGTGAGGAGATCGCCGCCACCCCGGCCGGTGTCGACCCGGGCGACCGTGTAACCGCTCTCCTCGTTGGCGTAGGTGATCCGCTCGAGGACCCCTTCGACCACTGCCAGTTGCACCATGTCCCGACGGTACCGCCCGGGTCCGACAGGCGTTCGGGCCTGTGGATAACTCGAAGGCGTCGTGGCAGCGGGAGGAGCGGCGGGAAAAATTCGAGGGGCCCGGTCCGACGACCGGGCCCCTCGCGTTCCCCCCAGAATCGGCTTCCCCGAATCCCCCCGGATCCCTCCCCGGGAAGCCCGATGCCATGTACGACTCACTCCGGCGTCGTAGGGTTGCAGCGATTTCGAGGAGTTATCGATCCGTTACCGATCGCGACGGTCCGTGACCGTAATGGCGTGCTCGATCACTCAGAGCACATGCTCCCGGTATCGGTCCAGCACTTCCGCGAGGACGTCGGCCCCTTCGCGTGCCCAGAGCGCGGGGTTGAAGATCTCGACCTCGGTGGCCCCGGTGTACCCGGCGGTGACCACCCGTTCGCGGAACCCGCGCAGATCCACGCACCCGTCCCCCAATTGCCCCCGCCCCAGCAGGACTCCTTCGGGCAGCGGGGTGACCCAGTCGGCGAGCTGGAAGGCGGCGATCCGGCCGCTCTCCCCCGCCCGTACGAGCTGCGCGGCCACCGTGTCGTCCCACCACAGGTGGTAGGTGTCCACGACGACCCCGACCTGCCGGGCGGGGAACCGCTCGGCGAGGTCGAGGGCCTGGCCCAGGGTCGAGACCACACAGCGGTCGGCTGCGTACATGGGGTGCAGCGGTTCGATCGCGAGCCGCACCCCGTGCCCGGCCGCGAACGGGCCCAGTTCGGCCAGTGCGTCGGCGATCCGCTCGCGGGCCCCGGCCAGGTCCCGGCTGCCCGACGGCAGACCGCCCGCCACCAGCACGAGGGTGTCGGTGCCGAGCACGGCGGCCTCCTCCACCGCCGCCCGGTTGTCGGTGAGAGCCGCGGCCCGCCCGGCGGGATCGGCGGCGGTCAGGAAGCCGCCCCTGCACAGGCTGGTGACGGTCAGTCCGACGTCCCGCACGAGCCGGGCGGCGGCCGGAGCGCCGTACTCCCGGACCGGTCCGCGCCACAGCCCCACGTGCCGCACTCCGGCCGCCGCGCAGCCCGCCACCAGTTCGGGGAGCGACCACTGCCGTACGGTCTGCTGGTTGAGGCTGAACCCCGCCGGAGCGGCGGGAGAGCCGGGGCCGCTCACCGCTCGACCCCGTGCACCGCCAGCAGCCGCGCCATACGCTCCTCGGCTCGCCCCGGGTCGGGGAACAGCCCGAGGCCGTCGGCCAGTTCGTAGGCGCGCGCGAGGTGCGGCAGGGAGCGCGCGGAGTGCAGCCCGCCCACCATCGCGAAGGCGTCCTGGTGACCGGCCAGCCAGGCCAGCAGGACGACGCCCGTCTTGTAGTACCGGGTGGGCGGCTCGAAGAGGTGCCGGGCGAGGGCGACGGTGGGGTCCAGGAGGGCGCGGAAGCCCTGTCGGTCGCCGGTGTCCAGCCGTCGCGTCGCGTGGGCCGCGAGGGGCGCCAGCGGGTCGAAGACGCCGAGGAGGGCGTCGCTGTGGCCGTGGGCGTCGCCCTCGATGAGCTCGGGATAGTGGAAGTCGTCGCCCGTGTAGCAGCGCACCCCGGCGGGGAGGCGGCGGCGCAGCGAGCGTTCCCGGTCGGCGTCGAGCAGGGACACCTTGACGCCGTCGACCTTGTCCGGCCGGTCGGCGACGATGTCGAGGAACGTGTCGGTCGCGGTGTCCAGGTCGGTGCTGCCCCAGTAGCCCTCGAGGGCGGGGTCGAACATGGGGCCGAGCCAGTGGAGGATGACGGGTCCGGCCGTTTGGCGCAGCAGCCGCCCGTAAACCTCCCGGTAGTGGTCGGCTTCGGTGGCGACGGCCGCGAGGGCCCGGGAGGCCATCACCACGGCCGTCGCGCCGTGCCCCTCGACGTGGGCGAGCTGCTGCTCGTAGGCGGTGGCGACGTCGGCCGAGGTGCCGTACGGGGGCGTCAGCTGATCGGTGCCCGCCCCGCAGACGAGGTGCCCGCCGACGGCCTTCGCCTCGGCGGCCGAGCGCCGGACGAGTTCGGCGGCGGCCGGGGCGTCCAGGCCCATGCCCCGCTGGGCGGTGTCCATCGCCTCGGCGACCCCGAGACCGTGGGCCCACAGGTGGCGGCGGAAGGCGAGGGTGGCCTCCCAGTCGAGGTCGGCGGGGCCGTGGCCGGTGGTGTTGCCGAAGGGGTCGGCGACGACGTGGGCGGCGGCCAGGACGGCGCGGGACGCCGGGGGCGGACCCCCGCCCAAGACCGGCAGCACGACCGGGGGCGCTTCCCGGGGCGTGTACGCGCGCAGGGCACCGGAGGCGTCCGGCAGCCGGATCACCGCCCCGGCTCCCCGACGTCCATCCGGCGGCCGTCCGCGGCGGACATCCGTGCCAGCAGGCCCAGTTCGACACCCCGGGCCCCCGCGAGGAGGTCGAAGCGCCAGGGCTCGTCGAGGACCACGTGGCGCAGGAACAGCTCCCACTGCGCCTTGAAGGCGTTGGCCCCGGGCCCGTCGTCCCCGTTGTCCGGGACCTCCTGCCACTGCCCCCGGAAGTCCGCCGTGACCGGCTGGTCGGGGTTCCACACGGGCCTCGGGGTGACCGAGCGGTGCTGGACCCGGCAGGACCGCAGCCCGGCGACGGCCGAGCCCTCGGTGCCGTCGACCTGGAACTCCAGCAACTCGTCGCGGTGCACCCGCACCGCCCAGGAGGAGTTGAGCTGCGCGACCACGCCGCCGTCCAGTTCGAGGATCGCGTAGACCGCGTCGTCGGCCGTCGCCTCGTAGGGCCGGCCGCGCTCGTCCCAGCGACGGGGGATGTGGGTGGCCAGGTGCGCCTGCACGGAACGGACGGGCCCGAAGAGTTCGCGCAGGACGTACTCCCAGTGCGGGAACATGTCGGCGGTGATGCCGCCGTCGTCCGCCTCGCGGTAGTTCCACGACGGCCGCTGGGCGGGCTGCCAGTCGCCTTCGAAGACCCAGTAGCCGAACTCGCCGCGCACGGACAGCACCCGGCCGAAGAACCCGCCGTCGACGAGCCGTTTGAGCTTGCGCAGCCCCGGCAGGAACAGCTTGTCCTGGACGACGCCGTGCTTGACGCCCGCCCGCCGGGCGCGCTGGTAGAGGTCGAGGGCGCCACCGACGTCGAGGGAGGTCGGTTTCTCGCAGTACACGTGCTTGCCCGCGGCGATGGCCTTGCGCAGCGCGGCCTCGCGGGCGGCGGTGATCTGGGCGTCGAAGTACACGTCGACGGTGGGGTCGGCGAGGACGGCGTCGAGGTCGGTGGACCACTCCGGGACGCCGTACCGCTCGGCGAGCGCCCGGAGCCTGCCCTCGCTCCGCCCGACGAGGACCGGCTCGGGCCACAGCGCGGTGCCGTCGCCGAGATCGATGCCGCCCTGCTCGCGCAGGGCGAGAACGGAGCGCACGAGGTGCTGGTGGTGGCCCATGCGGCCGGTCACGCCGTTCATCGCGATGCGTATCGTCCTGGCGGTCCCGGCGGTCCCGGCGGCACCGCCGGGCTTGCCCCCGTCTGCTCCGGCCGTTCTGTGCGTCATCGGAGCGGGTCCTCTCCTCGTCGGCCACGACCTGTCACGAGCGCCTGCGAAGCTAGCACCTCCACCGGTGCCCACGCGGCGATTCGCACCGTTTGCCGTCCCGGGGGCATTTTCGTCGGCCCAGCGGGAAACGGATCACGAAGGACACGCACGGGTGGCCGCCACCGCCCGCTCGCGCCACGCCGACGACCTACGGAGCCCGTATGAAGCTGGCCTTCTCCACCCTCGCCGTCCCCGGCCTGCCCGTCCCGGAGGTGGTGCGGCTCGCGGGCGCCTACGGCTACGACGGCGTGGAGCTGCGGGCCCACCCCGAGGAACCCGTGCACCCCGGTATCGGGGCGGCGGAGCGGGCGCGGGTGGCCGGGGAGTTCGCGGAGGCGGGGGTGCGGATCCTGGCCGTGGCCGGGTACGCGCAGGTGGCCGCGGAGTCGGCCGACGAGGCCGTGCTCGGCGAGCTGGAGCAGCTGATCCACCTCGCCGGGGACCTCGGGGCGCCGTACGTACGGGTCTTCCCCGGGGGCGGGGACCGGCCGGCGGCGGAGGCCGACGCGCGCGCGGCCCGCCGGCTCGGGGCCGTCGCGCCGCTCGCCGCCGACCGGGACGTGCGGGTGCTGCTGGAGACGCACGACTCGCACCCCCGGGCCGCCGACACCGCCCGGGTCCTCGGTCCGGTCGGGCATCCCAGCGTCGGCGCGGTGTGGGACGTGCTGCACACCTGGCTCGGCGGCGAGGAACCGGCCGTCAGCTTCCCGGCGATCGCCCCGCACCTGGGCTATGTGCAGGTCAAGGACGTCGCCTCGGCCGAGGACCCGGCCCCGCTCGCCCTCGGTTCGGGGGTGCTGCCGCTGGGCGCCTGCGTGGGCGAGCTCAGCCGGGCGGGCTGGGACGGCTGGCTCAGCTGGGAGTACGAGAAGCGCTGGCACCCGCACACGGCCGACTTCGCCCAGCTGGCCGGGCCGGGACGGCAGTATCTGCTGGGCCTGCTCGCCGGCGCCGGGGCTGAGGGGCGCGGCCCGCAGACATCGCGGCCCTGACCCCGGACACGGCCTCTGACCACGGCGTCGGCCCGGCTCCGGCCCCCTCTCGGCCCCTGCCCCGACCGTATGATGAGCCCTCTGCGAGAGGGCGGCACATGACGGTGGAGACCAAGGAACGACTGATCGCCGCTGCGGGGACGGTGCTCCGGACGCAGGGGTACGGCAAGGCCAGTGCCCGGACGATCGCCAAGGAGGCCGGGGTCAACTCGGCCCTGGTCTTCTATCACTTCGGCGGCGTCGACCCGCTGCTGTTCGCGGCCCTCGACCGCTCCTCCGCCGAGCGGATGGCCCTGCACAGCGCCACCGTCGCGGACGCCGTCACGCTGGAGGAGCTCGCCGAGGCCGCCACCCGCATCTACCGCGACGACCTGGCGGGCGGCCACCTCACGCTCTTCAGCGAACTGGTCGCCGCCGCCGTCGCCAAGCCGGAGCTGCGCGAGGGCATCAGGACGCGGGCCGAGCCGTGGCAGGACTTCATCGAGGAGACCCTGGAGCGGGTCATCGGCGGCACCCCACTGGCCCGGCTCACCCCGCCGCGCGACCTCGCGAACGCGGCGATCGCCTTCTACCTCGGGGCCAATCTCTTCAGCGTGCTGGATGCCGACCACTCCCGCACGGAGTCGGTCTTCGCGATGGTCCACCGGCTGGCGCCGCGCGCCAAGCTGCTCACGCTGCGGCTGCCCGGGCGGGGCCGCGCGGTGCGGTCCGCTTCCGAGGGAACGGTTTAGGGCCTGTCCGGCGGGTCTTCGGCTGCGGGCCGGTTTTGCCGCCTCTCGCCTGGCCGGCGGGCCTTCGACTGTCGACCGCTGTGCCGCCTGCGGCGGGCGCCCTGCGGGCGCGTCCTCAAGCGCCGGACGGGCTGGTATCGGCTGAGCTCAGCCCATACCAGCCCGTCCGGCGTTTGAGGACACCGCCGCGCAGCGGTGGTGCGCCCCCATGATCCGCCGGACAGGCCCTGGCGGCGGTAACCGGCCCCGACGCGTGCGACGGCGCCAACCAGGGAACGTACGAATTCATCAGGCCGCCGACCGTCCGCGACGAACGGACCGAGCACCCACGGACGGCCGCCGGCCCCTCCCCGAGGCTTGCAGGAGGTCGTGCCCGTGCGTCCGACAGCCCCTCTGCTCCTGGTCACCGCCCTCGCCGCGGCATCGCTCACCGCCTGTGGCGGGGGCTCCGGCGGCGACCCCGGCACCGTCAAGGTCGCCTATCCGCGCAGCACCGACAACAAGGTGCGGATCATGGACGAGTACCTGGCCATGATCAAGAAGCAGTTCGAGCAGCGCCACAAGGGCAAGAAGCTCGAACTCGTCCCGATCCAGGCCTCCCAGGACGACTACTACACCAAGATCCAGCAGATGATGCGGTCGCCGAAGACGGCGCCGGACGTGGTGCACGAGGACACCTTCCTCATCAACTCGGACATCAAGAGCGGCTATCTGCGGCCCCTGGACGACAAGCTGGCGGCCTGGAAGGACTGGGCGCGGTACGCCGAGACGGCGAAGTCCTCGGCGAGAGCGGAGGACGGCAAGACCTACGGCGTACCGGACGGCACGGACACCCGCGGTCTGTGGTTCAACAAGGAGATCTTCGCCAAGGCCGGGCTCCCCGCCGACTGGCAGCCGAAGAACTGGCAGGAGGTCCTCGACGCCGCCCGCGCGGTCAAGCGGAAGGTCCCGGGCGTCATCCCCTTCAATGTCTACACGGGCAAGGGGCCGGGCGAGGGCGCCGTGATGCAGGGCTTCGAGATGCTACTGTACGGCACGGGGAAGGACCCTCTCTACGACCCGGCGGCGAAGAAGTGGGTGGCCGGCGGGAAGGGCTTCACCGACTCCCTGGAATTCGTCCGGACCGTCTACGGCGAGAAGCTCGGCCCCGACCCCGCGGACGCGCTGGACCCCAACGTCGGCACCCGTGTCACCGCCGAGTGGATCCCCGGCGGCAAGCTCGCCATCGCCCTCGACGGCAACTGGCTCGCCAAGAACTGGCTCCCCAAGGGCGCCCGGCCCTGGCCGCGGTGGTCGAAGGTGATGGGCCGGGCCGCCTTCCCGACCCGGGACGGCGCGGCACCGGGCAAGGTGAGCCTCTCCGGCGGCTGGACCTGGTCGATCGGTGCGAAGTCCACGAAGCCGGACCTCGCCTGGCAGCTCGTCGAGTTGCTGCAGACGAAGGAGAACGCGCTGGAGTGGACCGTGCGGGATGGGCAGATCGCCGTACGGGACGACGTGGCGGGGGACCCGAGGTACCGGACGTCCATGCCCGGCATCGACTTCTTCACCGGCCTGGTGAAGTACACCTATTACCGCCCCACCCTGCCCGTGTACCCGCAGGTGTCCGGGGCCATCGGGGAGGCCATGGAGTCGGTCACGACGGGCGACGCGACGGTGGCGAAGGCCGCACGGGGCTATGACGAGCAGCTGAAGTCGATCGCGGGTGGCGGCAACGTTCGGGAAGGGGAACGGTGACGGGCGCGACGAGCACGTCCCGCACCTCGCCCGCCTCGCTCCCCGGCGGCCCCCGCCGCGCCGCCCGCTGGCTGCCGCTGGCCCCGGCGACGGTCCTGCTGCTGCTCTTCCTCGCCGGGCCGATCGTCTACTGCGTCTATCTCGCCTTCACCGACACCCAGCTGACCGGCCAGGCCTCGGCGTCGTTCGTCGGCCTCGCCAACTTCCGCCGCGCGTTCGGTGACGACGGCTTCCGCAACGCCGTCGTCCTCACTCTCCTCTTCACGGTCCTCTCTTCGATCGTGGGCCAGAACAGCCTCGGCTTCGCCCTGGCCGCCCTGATGCGCCGCGCGTCGAAGCCCGTGCGGTCCCTGACCGGCTCGATCGTGATCGCCGCGTGGGTGCTCCCGGAGATCGTGGCGGGCTTCCTGCTCTACACCTTCTTCAACCGGCGCGGCACGCTGAACGCCGTCCTGGAGTGGCTCCATCTGCCGGCCCAGAACTGGCTGTTCACCCTGCCCATCCTCGCCGTCTCCTTCGCCAACGTCTGGCGCGGCACGGCCTTCTCCATGCTCGTCTACTCCGCCGCGCTCGCCGAGATCCCCCGGGACGTCACCGAGGCGGCCGAGGTGGACGGCGCGAGCGGCCCGCGCCGCTTCTGGCACATCACGCTGCCGATGATCCGGCGCTCGATCGGTACCAACCTCATGCTCAACACCCTCCAGACGCTGTCGGTCTTCGGCCTCATCTGGGCCATGACGCGCGGCGGCCCCGGCAATCGCAGCCAGACGCTGCCGGTATTCATGTACGACCAGGCGTTCCTGAAGTCGCTGATCGGCTACGGCACGGCGGTGGCGCTGCTGCTTCTGCTCGTGGGAGCGGTGTTCTCGGTGGTGTACCTGCGCTTGATGCGGGAGGAGGTGTGACAGCACCCGGGGATTGTCAGACCCCGCCCTTACGATCAGCGCATGGAAGGTACGTACCACCTGCGCAATGTCCACAGCGGTCTGCTGCTGGAGGTCGCCGACGGTCGCAAGGGCAGCGGAGCCAATGTGCGGCAGGGCAAGGACGACGGCACGCCCGCGCAGGTATGGCGGGTGACCCCGGTGCACGCCGGCGGCGGCGTGCACCACCTGGAGAACGTGGGCAGCGGCAAGCGCCTGGACGTCACGGGCGCTTCCACGGAGAACGGAGCGAACGTCCAGCAGTGGAAGGCCAATAACTACGGCGCCCAGGAGTGGCTGATCGAGCAGCACCTGGACGCGCCCGGCACGGTCACCCTCGTCAACCACGTCAGCGGCCTCCTCCTGGAGGTCGCCGACGCGGGAGTTGCCCCCGGGGACAACGTCCAGCAGTGGGAGGACAAGGACAGCCCGGCCCAGTGGTGGCACATGGAACCTGCGGCAGGCTGATTTCGGTCCGTCCGGCGATTGAGGACGCGCCCGCAGGGCGCCCGCCGCCGCAGGCGGCAGCACGACCCACGGCACGACACACCGCCGGCGACAGAACGACCCGCCGTCGGCATGACACGCGCACGGAGGTGCCATGCTCACCCGCCGCACCCGTCACCGTCTGGCCGCCGACCTCGCACTGCTCGCCGTGGCCGTCTCCTTCGCCGTTCCGCTCGTCTGGCTGCTGGTCTCCTCCGTCGACTCCGAGGCGGGGCTGCGCGTCGCCGCGCCCGCCTCACCGACGACGGACAACTTCTCGGCGGTGCTGACCGACGAGATCGCTTTCCGGCCGATGCTCAACAGCCTGCTGCTCTGCGGCGGGGCCACCGTCCTCACCATCGCGTGCGCCGCACTCGCCGCGTACCCCCTCTCCCGCTACCGGTCGCGCTTCAGCAGGCCGTATCTGATGGGGGTCCTGTTCACCACCTGCCTGCCGATCACCGCCGTGATGGTGCCGGTCTACGGGCTGTTCGTGCGGATCGACCTCATCGACACGGTGTACGGGACGGCCCTGTTCATGGCGACCGCCCAACTGCCCTTCGCGATCTGGCTGATGAAGAACTTCATGGACGGGGTCCCCACCGTCCTCGAGGAGGCCGCCTGGACGGACGGGGCGAGTCGGCTGCAAGCGCTGGTCAGGGTGATCCTGCCGCTGATGGGACCGGGGATCACGGTCGTGACGATCTACAGCTTCATCATGATGTGGGGAAACTTCTTCGTCCCCTTCATGCTGCTGCTCTCCCCCGACCGGCTTCCCGCGTCGGTCAGTATCTTCACGTTCTTCGGCAATTACGGGCAGGTCGCCTACGGCCAGCTCGCCGCTTTCTCGATCCTCTACTCGACGCCCGTGATTCTGCTCTACGCCCTGATTTCCCGCCGACTGGGCGGCGGCTTCGCCCTCGGCGGCGCCGTGAAGGGGTAGCCCTGGCGGGGTGACCCTGACGGTGACCTGCGAAAAGCCCCCCAGACATGGAAAGGCCCCGCCGTCCGTGCCCAGACGGCGGGGCTTGCCATCCGATGTCGGATGGCCGGCCCTGAATCTCCCCCGTTAACCCAAGGCCGGGTCCGCCGACCGCGCCCAGCCTGTCCCGAAACCGATGTGGGATTTGCCGGCGCCTTGACTGCGAACAAGCAGAACGGTACTAACGGGGCCACCCGTCGGCTACTCGCGAAACGCGGCTGTCGGCCGGATAACGCGGTCATCCCGGGAGGAAGCCCGATGAGTGAATCCGACGCGGGATCCATCAGTCCCGATAGCCCCAATGACCTCATTGACAACAGCAATATGCGCACGCTCGTGCTCAGCAACGACCTCGAGGAAACGCAGGAAGCCATCAGCTCCGCGTACAGCCCGTACCGGCTGAGCTGCCTGGGCGATCCGGAGGACTTCTCCGCCTGGTACGCGGAGGGCGGGTTCCCGGGGGTCACCCTCTCGGGGCTCCAGTACGGCGCCGAGACGCTCGTGGACCCCCAGCCCCTCGGCTCGTACCTCCTGGTCTGCCGACTTGTGAACGGCGGGGTCCGGGTGTCCTCGCCGGGTCGGGAGGAGCGGTTCGTGGGGACCGGCCAGACCTATGTCCTCGACCCGTACCGCAAGTTCCAGGTGCACTGGACCCCCGGCGCCCGGATGACGACCGTCCGCCTCTCCCGGGAGACCGTGGAGCAGGCCGCGGCCGACGCGCTCGGCGTCGAGGGGCCCGTCCGGGCGCGGTTCACGCTGGAGGGCACCGTCTCGGGGAAGGCCGCCAGGAGTTGGGAGGGGATCTCCGAGGCGGTGCACCGGGAAGTACTCGGCGAGGGCATCGCGCGCAACAGCCCCATTCTCGCGTCCCATCTGACCCAGACGACGGCCGCGATGCTCATGGAGACCCACCACCTGGTCACAGGAGGCATCGACGCGCGCCGCACCGGCGTCGTCGCGCATCCCGCCGTGCGCCGGGTCATGGCCCTGGCCGAGGAGCGGGCGGACGAGCCCCTGACACTGACCGAGCTCGCGGCGGTGGCGCGGTGCAGCCCGCGCGCGCTCCAGGAGGCCTTCCGCCGGTATCTGGACACCACGCCGCTGGGTTACTTACGCGAGGTCCGGCTGGGCCGGGCCCACGAGGAGCTCGTCGCCGCGCAGGGGAACGGGGACGTCACCGTCTCCGACGTCGCCTACCGTTGGGGTTTCTCCAACCTCGGCCGGTTCGCCGGGTATTACCAGCAGCGGTACGGCCACGCGCCGTCCCACACGCTGCGCACCTGAGCCGCACGGCCACGACGCACGAGCAACGCGAGCAGTACGAGCAGTACGAGCAGTACGAGCAGTACGAGAAAGGCACGACCCACATGACCTACCAGCAGCCCGAGCCCCTGGCCTTCACCGCCGGGCGGCTCACCGGGCGCGTCATATTCGTGACCGGCGCGTCCAGCGGCATCGGCGCCGCGGCGGTACGCCGGTTCGCCGCCGAGGGCGCGCTCGTCGCCGCGGCCGCCCGCCGCGCCGACCGGGTCGAGGCGCTCGCCGCGGAGCTGCGCGCGGCGGGGCACGAGGCGCTCGGCCTGGAGTGCGACGTAACGGACGAGCGGTCGGTGGCCGACGCCGTGGACAGGACCGTACGCGCCTTCGGCCGGCTCGACGGCGCGTTCAACAACGCGGGGGCGGGCGGCGCGCGGGCGCGGTTGCACGAGCTGGACACGGATCACTTCGACACGGTCATGGCCACGAACGTGCGCGGCGTCTTCCTCTCCATGAAGCACCAGATTCCGGCCATGCTCGACAGCGGCGGCGGGTCCGTCGTGATCTCCTCGTCGGTGGCCGGGCTGGTGGGGAGCCCGCTGAACACGGACTACTCCACCAGCAAGCACGCCCTCACCGGCCTCGTGAAGTGCGCCGCACTGGACTACGCCCGGGACAACATCCGGGTCAACGCCATCGCGCCCGGGCCGACCCGCTCCGAGATGTTCGACCGCTGGATGCCGACCGACGAGGCGCGGGCCGCTCTGGCCGACCGCTTCCCGATGAATTACGTCGCCGACCCGGACGACATGGCACGGGCCGCGCTCTTCCTCCTCTCCGACGAGTCCCGCTGGACGACGGGCGCGGTCCTGCCCTGCGAGGGCGGCTTCGCCGCCGGATGATCACCGCCCGCACCACCGCTGCGCGGCGGTGTCCTCAAACGCCGGACGGGCTTGATGCGGCCGGGCTCAGCCACAGCAGCCCGTCCGGCGATTGAGGACGCGCCCGCAGGGCGCTCGCCGCCGCAGGCGGCACCACCGGCCGGTAGCCGAAGGACCCGCCGGCCGGGCGAAAGGCCAACTCCAGGATGACCGTGTCCGTCGGAAGGACTACGGCGACGCACCCCCACGGACCTAAAGTCCGACACCGGGTTCAGACCATACGGCTGAGGCGGCAGCCGTTCGCCGCTCCGAGAATGGGAAGCGTTGATTCCCCCCACCCCTTCCGGAGGAGCCCCGTGTCCCGTGTGACGCCGTTCCCTGTTTCGTCCGCCCCCCACGCGCCCCACGGCTCCATCGCCGCCCGCGCCACCGACCTGAGCAAGGTCTACGGGCAGGGCGAGACCCGGGTGGCCGCCCTGGACTCGGTCTCCGTCGAGTTCCGCCGCGCGGAGTTCACGGCGATCATGGGCCCGTCCGGTTCCGGCAAGTCGACGCTCATGCACTGCATGGCGGGCCTGGACTCCGTCTCCTCCGGTTCCACCCGGATCGGTGACGTCGAGCTGGCCTCCCTCGGTGACCGGCAGCTGACCCGGCTGCGCCGCGACAAGGTCGGCTTCATCTTCCAGGCGTTCAACCTGCTGCCGACGCTGACCGCGCTGGAGAACATCACGCTGCCGATGGACATCGCGGGCCGCAAGGCGGACCGTGCCTGGCTGGAACAGATCGTGACGACGCTCGGCCTGTCCGGCCGGCTCGCGCACCGCCCCAGCCAACTCTCCGGCGGCCAGCAGCAGCGCGTCGCGGTGGCCCGCGCGCTGGCCTCCCGCCCCGAGATCATCTTCGCGGACGAACCGACCGGCAACCTCGACTCCCGCTCCGGCGCCGAGCTGCTGGGATTCCTGCACGGATCGGTACGTGCCCTGGAGCAGACGGTCGTCATGGTCACCCATGACCCCGTCGCCGCCTCCTACGCGGATCGCGTGATCTTCCTGGCCGACGGGCGCATCGTCGACGAACTGCGCGAACCCACCGCCGACGCGGTGCTGGACCGCATGAAGCGCTTCGACGCGAAGGGCCGTACGAGCTGAGGGCAGGGTGTGTCCGGGCTGATTTCAGCCCGTCCGGCGCTTGAGGACGCGCCCGCAGGGCGCCCCGCCGCCGCAGGCGGCACGGACAGCCCGCGGAGCGGCACCGCGCGCCGCGCGCCCGCAGCCACCGCGCACCCGCCCACGGCGACGCACGGCTCTGTCCGCCACCGCCACCGCCCCACGCCACCCGACTTCCCCTCGCCCCTCACCAGGGCGCGGGAATCCCACCCAGGACCCGCCATGTTCCGTACCGCCCTGCGCAATCTCCTCGCGCACAAAGCCCGGCTGATGATGACCGCCCTCGCGGTCCTCCTCGGCACCGCCTTCGTCTCCGGCACGCTCGTCTTCAGCGACTCCGTCGGCAGCGCCTACCGCGACAAGACGTCCAAGAGCCTGGACGACGTCGCCGTCTCCGTGACGGGGTTCGGCCCTACCCGTACCGAGCCGGGCGGGGACCGCCGGGTCCTCGACGACCGGATGGTCGCCACCGTCCGCGCGCTGCCCGGCGTGACGTCCGTACGCCCCTCGGTCGTCGGCGTCGCCACGGTCGCCGACAGGAACAACGACCCCGCGGGCAGCGAGTGGGGCAGCAGCGCCGCCAACTACGTCGCGGGCAAGGACGGGCGGGACAGCCGGTACCCGCTGCTCAAGGGCCGGGGTCCGGCCACCGCCGGCGAGATCGCCCTGGATGTGAAGACCGCCGGCAAGACGGGCGCCAAGATCGGCGACACCGTCCGGCTGGCCGTCGACGGCCCGGTGATGACGAAGAAGCTCGTCGGCATCGTCGAGACCGACGACCCGCGCGTGAGCGCCGGCGGCAGCCTCGCGCTGTTCGACACCCCGACGGCGCAGAAGCTCTTCGGCAAGCCGGGCGAGTACGGCGAGCTCGTCGTCTCCGCCACCCCGGGCACCGACCAGAACGAGCTGACCCGCAAGGTCCGGGCCATCCTGCCGAAGGAAGGCTTCAAGGCGCAGAGCGGCAAGCAGCTGGCAGCCGAGGAGTCCAAGCTCATCGACGAGCAGACCAGCTCGATCCGGAACACCTTCCTGGTCTTCGCGGGCATCTCCCTCTTCGTCGGCATTTTCATCATCGCCAACACCTTCACCATGCTCATCGCCCAGCGCAGCCGTGAGATCGCACTGCTCCGCGCGGTCGGCGCCTCCCGCCGTCAGGTCGTGCGCTCGGTGATGATCGAGGCGGGGCTGCTGGGGCTCGTCGCCTCCGCCGTCGGCTTCGTGCTGGGCCTCGGCATCGCCACGGGGCTGTGGTCGGTGCTGAATTCGAGCGGCGCCGCGCTGCCCGAGGGCCCGCTGGTCGTCGAGCCGACCGCCGCGCTGTCCGCCCTCGCCGTCGGCGTCGTCGTGACCGTGCTGGCCGCGTGGCTGCCCTCCCGCAAGGCCGCGAAGATCGCCCCCGTCGAGGCGCTGTCGGCCGTGGACCAGGCGCCGACCACCCGAAGCCTCGTCGTCCGCAACTCCATCGGCGCGGCCCTGACCGCGCTGGGCGTCGCCGTCATGCTGTACGTGACCACGCTGCGCGACAGCGGTGGGCTGACGACCGCCATGGCGGGCTCGGGCCTGACCCTCGCGGGCGTGATCGTGCTGGCCCCGCTGCTCTCCCGCCCGTTCGTGAACCTCTTCGGCCGCCTCGCCGTCCGCCTCTTCGGCGTCAGCGGCAAGCTCGCCACCCAGAACGCGCTGCGCAACCCGCGCCGCACGGCCGCCACCGCCTCCGCGCTGATGATCGGCCTGACCCTGATCACGGGTCTGACGGTGGCCGCGGTCTCCGCGAACCAGGGCATGGACAAGATGGGCGCCCAGGACCTGACGGCCGACTACAAGGTCTCGTCGAACAGTTACCTCGGCCTCTCCCCCGACGTCGCCAGGAAGATCGCCGAACAGCCCGGCGTCGCCGCCTCGGTGCCCGTCCGGATGGCCGGCTTCCAGTCGAAGGGCGAACCGGCGGGGATCCGGGCGACGGACCTCTCCAAGCTGTCCCAGGTCACCGACCTGAAGATCACCGGCGGCTCGCTCACCGAGGTGCGCGGCACCACCGCCGTCGCGGTGGCCGAGGAGTACGCGAAGAAGAACCGCCTCGCGGTCGGCTCCGCCCTGCCCATGGAGTTCTACGACGGCAAGAAGGCCACCCCGCGCGTCGTCGCGGTCTACGCCGACAACGACGTCCTCACCGACGTCCTCGCCGCCCCGGCCCTCGTGAACCCGCACCTGGAGAAGGTCCGCGACGACGAGGTGCTGATCAAGGCCGCCCCCGGCCGGGCGAGCAGCCTGCCCGACAAGATCAAGGAGGCCCTGGGCGGCAATCCGATCATCAAGGTCCAGAGCCAGGACGACCTGCGCCGCTCCGAGGCGGGCAACATCGACGACATCCTCTATCTGATGTACGGGCTGCTGGGCATGGCCGTCTTCATCGCGGTCATCGGTGTCGTCAACACCCTCGCGATGTCGGTCTTCGAACGGACCCGCGAGATCGGGATGCTGCGCGCGATCGGCCTGGCCCGCACCGGGGTCAAGCAGATGGTGCGGCTGGAATCGGTGATGATCTCGATGTTCGGCGCGGTGCTCGGCGTGGGCGTCGGCATCTTCCTGGCCTGGTCCGGCGGCCATCTGCTGCGGTCGTCGTTCCCGCAGTACGAGATGGTCGTGCCGTGGGCCCGGATCGGTCTGTTCCTGCTGCTCGCGCTCGCCGTCGGCGTCCTGGCCGCGGTCTGGCCGGCCCGCAGGGCGGCGAAGCTGAACATGCTGGAGTCGATCGGGGCGCAGTAACCGGGGCTCCGCCCCGGACCCCGGTCCTCAAACGCCGGACGGGCTGGATTTCTCCAGCCCGTCCGGCGTTTGAGGACAAAAAGGGGTCCTAGGGGCGAAGCCCCTAGAAGACCGACTCCGCCTCGTCCATCCGGTTCTCCGGCACCCGCTTCAGCTCGGTGACGGCCTCCGCGAGCGGCACCATCGTGATGTCCGTGCCGCGCAGCGCGGTCATCCTGCCGAAGTCGCCGCGGTGGGCGGCCTCGACCGCGTGCCAGCCGAAGCGGGTGGCGAGGACGCGGTCGTAGGCGGTCGGCGTGCCGCCGCGCTGGACGTGGCCGAGGATGACCGGGCGGGCCTCCTTGCCGAGGCGCTTCTCGAGCTCGACGGCGAGCTTCGTGCCGATGCCGGCGAAGCGCTCGTGGCCGAACTGGTCTATGGCGCCCTTGGCGTAGTCCATCGACCCCTCGGCGGGGTGCGCGCCTTCGGCGACGCAGATGACGGCGAACTTCTTGCCGCGGGAGAAGCGCTCCTCGACCATCGAGACCAGGTCGGCGACGTCGAAGGGGCGCTCGGGGAGGCAGATGCCGTGGGCGCCGCCGGCCATGCCGGACTCCAGGGCGATCCAGCCCGCGTGGCGGCCCATGACCTCGACGACCATGACGCGCTGGTGCGACTCGGCGGTGGTCTTCAGGCGGTCGATGGCCTCGGTGGCCACGCCGACGGCGGTGTCGAAGCCGAAGGTGCGGTCGGTGGCGGAGATGTCGTTGTCGATGGTCTTGGGGACACCGACGACGGGCATGCCCGCGTCCGACAGCATCCGGGCGGCGGTCAGTGTGCCCTCGCCGCCAATGGGAATGAGGACGTCGATGCCGTATTCACGGGAGAAGTCCTGGGCGCTCTCGCACGCCTCGCGCAGCCGGGCGCGCTCGAGGCGCGCGGAGCCGAGGATGGTGCCGCCGCGGGCCAGGATGCCGCTGACGGCGTCGAGGTCGAGCTTGCGGAACCGGCCGTCGAGAAGGCCCTTGAAGCCGTCCTCGAAGCCGATGACCTCGTCGTTGTGGCCGACGAGTGCCCGGTGCACCACCGAGCGGATGACAGCGTTCAGGCCGGGGCAGTCGCCGCCTGCGGTGAGGACTCCGATGCGCATCGTGCTGTTTCTCCTGCTCGCTACTGGTACATGTGAGCCAGAACCGATTGTTTCACGGGCCGGGCGGTACTGCCGCACCCCTAAGGACGCCCCCTCCGACATCCCGACGACGTCCACCGCCGAGCGCCCTACCCATGGGCGCAGGTATTGTCAAGAGGGAAAGGCCACCCTAACGGCTATTTTTTCAGCAGCAGCACTCGGTGAAGAAACAAGCGACGGAACAAGGAGAGCACGCGTGACGCGCAGCGTGTACGTGACCGGGACCGACCGGGGCGACGGCCGCCAGGTCATCGAGCTGGGAGTCATGGAGCTCCTGACCCGCCACGTGGACCGGGTGGGCGTCTTCCGCCCGCTCGTTCACGACCACGGCCCGGACCGCCTCTTCGACCTTCTGCGGTCGCGCTACCGCCTCGGGCAGTCGCCCGAGTCCGTCTACGGCCTGACCTACGGCGAGGCCTCCGCCCTCCAGGCCGAGCGCGGCCTGGACGAGCTGGTCTCGGTCCTCGTCGAGCGCTTCCTCGCGGTCGCCCGGGAGTACGAGTACGTGCTGGTGCTCGGCACCGACTTCGCCGCCACCAACGTCCCCGACGAGCTGGCCCTCAACGCGCGGCTGGCGAACGAGTTCGGCGCCTCCGTGATCACCGTCGTGGGCGGCCAGGACCAGGCCGCCGAGGCCGTACGGGCCGAGGCGGCCAACGCCTACCGGGCCTACGAGGCGCTGGGCTGCGACGTCGTCGCGCTCGTCGTCAACCGCGTCGCGCCCGCCGACCGCGCGGCCGTCGCCGAAGGGCTCGCCGCGCATCTGCCGGTGGCCTGCTACGCGCTCCCCGAGGACGGTTCGCTGTCCGCGCCGACCGTGGCGCAGATCGTCCGCAAGCTGGGCGCCGAGGTGCTGCTCGGCGATGACGCGGGGCTCAACCGCGACGCCCGCGACTTCGTCTTCGGCGGCGCGATGCTCCCCGCGTTCCTGCCCGCCCTGACCGAGGGCTGCCTGGTCGTGACCCCCGGGGACCGCACCGACCTGATCATCGGCGCGATGGCCGCGCACAGCGCGGGCGCGCCGCCGATAGCCGGACTGCTGCTCACCCTCGACGAGCGCCCGGGCCCGAGCATCCTGGCCCTCGCCGGCCGGCTGGCCCCGGGCACCCCGGTGATCTCCGTGCCCGGCGGTTCCTTCCCCACCGCGGCCGAGCTGTTCGCGATCGAGGGCAAGCTGAACGCCGCGTCGCCGCGCAAGTCGGAGACCGCCCTCGGCCTGTTCGAGCGTCATGTGGACACCGCCGAGCTGACGAACCGCATTTCCGTGGCCCGATCCAGCCGGGTCACGCCGATGATGTTCGAGCACGAGCTGATCGAGCGCTCCCGCTCCGGCCGCCGCCGGGTGGTCCTGCCCGAGGGCACCGAGGAGCGCGTGCTGCGCGCCGCCGATGTGCTGCTGCGCCGCGACGTCTGCGATCTCACCCTCCTGGGTGAAGAGGAGACGATCCGCAAGCGCGCCGCCGAGCTGGGCATCGACCTGGCCGAGGCGCAGCTCATCGACCCGCAGACGTCCCCGCTGCGCGAGCGCTTCGCCGAGCTGTACGCGACGGTCCGCGCCCACAAGGGCATGACGGTGGAGCTGGCGCACGACATCGTCGCCGACGTCTCCTACTTCGGCACCCTGATGGTCCAGGAGGGTCTGGCCGACGGCATGGTCTCGGGCGCGGTGCACTCCACGGCCGCCACCATCCGGCCCGCCTTCGAGATCATCAAGACCGCGCCGGGCGCCCAGATCGTCTCCTCGGTCTTCTTCATGTGCCTGGCCGACCGGGTCCTCGTCTACGGCGACTGCGCGGTCAACCCGGACCCGAACGCCGAGCAGCTCGCGGACATCGCCATCCAGTCCGCCGCGACCGCCGCCCAGTTCGGCGTGGAGCCCCGGATCGCGATGCTGTCGTACTCCACCGGCACCTCCGGGTCCGGCGCGGACGTCGACAAGGTCCGCAAGGCCACCGAGCTCGTCCGTGAGCGCCGCCCGGACCTGCTGGTCGAGGGCCCGATCCAGTACGACGCCGCCGTGGACGCGTCCGTCGCGGCGACCAAGCTCCCGGGCTCGGAGGTCGCGGGCAAGGCCACCGTGCTGGTCTTCCCGGACCTGAACACGGGTAACAACACCTACAAGGCCGTCCAGCGCTCGGCCGGCGCGGTCGCGGTCGGCCCGGTCCTGCAGGGCCTGCGCAAGCCCGTCAACGACCTCTCGCGCGGCGCGCTCGTGCAGGACATCGTCAACACGGTCGCCATCACCGCCATCCAGGCGCAGGGCGAGCAGCGCCCCTGACGCCCGTACGGCCGTACGGGGACCGCCCGGTTCCCGTACGGCCGCGTCCCGCCCCCCACGACGCCCAGCACCGCCCCCCAACCCGGAAAGCCCTTCATGACTGCCAACGCCACCCGAGTCCTCGTCCTCAACTCCGGTTCCTCGTCGGTGAAGTACCAGCTGCTCGACATGGCCGACGGTGCCCGGCTGGCCGTCGGGCTGGTCGAGCGCATCGGTGAGGAGACCTCCCGGCTGGCGCACACGCCGCTCGCGACGGGCGGCGCCAAGCGCGAGCGCGAGCAGCCGATCGCCGACCACGAGGCCGCGCTGCGGGCCGTCGCCGGGGAGCTGGCGGCGGACGGGCTGGGCCTGGACTCCCCCGAGCTGGCCGCGATCGGCCACCGGGTGGTGCACGGCGGCAAGAAGTTCACCGAGCCGACGGTGATCACCGACGAGGTGACGGCGGAGATCGAGCGGCTGGTCCCGGTCGCGCCGCTGCACAACCCGGCCAACATCACCGGTATCCGGGTGGCCCAGGCGCTGCGCCCCGACCTCCCGCAGGTCGCGGTCTTCGACACCGCCTTCCACACCACGATGCCCGAGGCCGCCGCGCGCTACGCGATCGACGTGGAGACCGCCGACGCGCACCGCATCCGCCGTTACGGCTTCCACGGCACCTCGCACGCGTACGTCTCGCGCGAGACCGCCAAGCTGCTCGGCAAGGACCCCTCCGAGGTCAACGTCATCGTGCTGCACCTGGGCAACGGCGCCTCCGCCTCCGCCGTCCGGGGCGGTCGCTGCGTCGACACCTCCATGGGGCTGACCCCGCTGGAGGGCCTGGTCATGGGCACCCGTTCCGGTGATGTCGACCCGGCGGTGATCTCCCACCTGGCGCGCAACGCGGACATGTCCATCGACGAGATCGACTCGCTCCTCAACAAGAAGAGCGGTCTGATCGGACTGTGCGGCGACAACGACATGCGCGAGATCCGCCGGCGGATCGACGCGGGCGACGAGCGGGCGGCGCTCGCCTTCGACATCTATGTGCACCGGCTGAAGAAGTACATCGGCGCCTACTACGCGGTCCTCGGCAAGGTCGACGCCGTGGCCTTCACGGCGGGCGTCGGCGAGAACGCGGCCCCCGTGCGGGAGGCCGCCATGGCCGGTCTGGAGGAGCTGGGCCTGGCCGTGGACGCCGATCTCAACGCCGTCCGGGGCGACGAGGCGCGCCTGAT
Source organism: Streptomyces sp. NPDC033229 (assembly GCF_055576875.1). Taxonomy (NCBI): domain Bacteria; kingdom Bacillati; phylum Actinomycetota; class Actinomycetes; order Kitasatosporales; family Streptomycetaceae; genus Streptomyces; species Streptomyces sp. NPDC033229. The sequence continues at coordinate 64,536 of NZ_JBVIQR010000027.1, forward strand.
CTCCCCCGAGTACGCCCGGGTCGCGGTGGCGGTCGTCCCCACCGACGAGGAGCTGGAGATCGCCACTCAGACGTACGCCCTGGTCAGCGCTTGATCGACGGCCGGCTCCCGGTCGTTCCCCAGCTCGAATATTCCGCTCCGAAACAAACCGATAGGATCTGCCCCATGCGCCGTTCCAAAATCGTCTGCACCCTGGGCCCCGCCGTCGACTCCTTTGACCAGCTGAAGACGCTGATCGAGGCCGGTATGAACGTGGCCCGCTTCAACATGAGCCACGGGACCCACCAGGAGCACGAGGAGCGGTACGACCGCCTCCGTAAGGCCACCGAGGCGACCGGCCGCGCGGTCGGCGTCCTCGCCGACCTCCAGGGCCCGAAGATCCGCCTGGAGACCTTCGCGGACGGCCCCGTGGAGCTGGTGCGCGGTGACGAGTTCGTCATCACCGTCGAGGACGTCCCCGGCGACAGGACGATCTGCGGCACGACCTACAAGGGTCTGCCGGGCGACGTCTCCAAGGGCGACCAGATCCTGATCAACGACGGCAACGTCGAGCTGCGCGTCACCGAGGTCCAGGGCCCCCGGGTCAAGACCATCGTGATCGAGGGCGGTGTGATCTCCGACCACAAGGGCATCAACCTGCCCGGCGCGGCCGTCAACGTCCCGGCGCTGTCCGAGAAGGACATCGAGGACCTGAAGTTCGCCCTGAACATGGGCTGCGACATGGTCGCGCTGTCCTTCGTCCGCGACGCGAAGGACGTCCTCGACGTGCACCGCGTCATGGACGAGGTCGGCCGCCGGGTGCCGGTCATCGCCAAGGTCGAGAAGCCGCAGGCCGTGGCCAACATGCAGGACGTCGTCATGGCGTTCGACGGTGTGATGGTGGCCCGTGGCGACCTGGCGGTGGAGTACCCGCTGGAGAAGGTCCCGATGGTGCAGAAGCGCCTCATCGAGCTGTGCCGCCGCAACGCCAAGCCGGTGATCGTGGCGACCCAGATGATGGAGTCGATGATCACCAACTCGCGGCCGACCCGCGCCGAGGCCTCCGACGTCGCCAACGCGATCCTCGACGGCGCGGACGCGGTCATGCTGTCCGCCGAGTCCAGCGTCGGCGCGTACCCGATCGAGACCGTGAAGACGATGTCCCGCATCGTCGAGGCGGCCGAGGAGGAGCTGCTCTCCAAGGGCCTCCAGCCGCTGGTGCCGGGCAAGAAGCCGCGCACGCAGGGCGGTTCCGTCGCCCGCGCGGCCTGCGAGATCGCGGACTTCCTGGGCGCGAAGTCGCTGGTCGCCTTCACCAAGTCCGGTGACACGGCCCGCCGTCTGTCCCGCTACCGCACGGCCCAGCCGATCCTGGCCTTCACCACGGACGCCTCGACCCGCAACCAGCTCGCGCTGAGCTGGGGCGTCGAGACCTACGTCGTCCCGCACGTGGAGAACACCGACGCCATGGTCGACCTGGTCGACGCCGAGCTGCTCAAGCTCAACCGCTACGGCGAGGGCGACACCATGATCATCACGGCCGGTTCGCCCCCCGGCGTCCCCGGCACCACCAACATGGTGCGGGTGCACCACCTGGGCGAGAACCGCTAGGGCCTGTCCGGCGGATCATCGCCTGACTGCGCGCCCGTTGTTGCCGCCTGCGGCGGCGAGCGCCCTGCGGGCGCGTCCTCAAACGCCGGACGGGCTGATTTCAGCCCGTCCGGCGTTTGAGGACAGAGCACAGCAGCCCGTCCGGCGTTCGAGGACATCGCCGCGCAGCGGTGGTGCACCGGTTACGGATACGTCCCATCCGTCAGGTACTGGTGCAGATTCGGGACGGCGAGGGTGCCGCCGAACTGGCCCGCCTGCCGGATCTTGACGTCGGTGAAGACGAGTTCCGGAAGGGACAGCGGGGGCGGGGTCTCCGGGCTGAAGGTGACCTTGAGCGTGGGGATGCCCAGGAGGTTGAGGGTGCCCTTGAGCTCCTCGGTGTACATGGTCACCTTGCCGTCGCGGATCGTGGACGTCCGCCCCATGCCCGTGACGTGGTACTGCTTGCCGCCGCTGTTGACGATCTGATGCAGATCCTTGATGTCCAGCGCGCTGGCGGTGAACTTCAGGGCCTTCTTCCGCTGCCCGTTCACCATCGTGATCTCTTTGATGCCCTCGTACTTGAGGCCGTGCAGGGAGAGTTTGCTGGTCTCCAGATACCAGGGCTGGGTCGGGAAGGCGTGCTGCTCGTTCTCGTCCGTCACGGACCGGCTGGGGCAGGGCGTGTCCTCGGACCCGTCGGCGTCCGCGCTCGCGCTCGGCGACGGGCTGACGGAACCGGAAGGCGTGGGGGTGGGAGTCGGGGTGGTCTTCTTCGAGGGGCTCGCCTTGTCGGCGGGCGTCCCGGTAGGCGCCTTCGTGGGAGGCAAGGGCTTCCCCGCCCCGGCCGGCTTCGAGGCCGAAGGGCCGGTCGAAACGCTCGGCGGCGGCACGGGCACGGCCTTGTCGCCCTGGTCCGACTTGCTGCCCGTGAGGATCTCCCCGAGCTTCTCGCCGAGGCCCAGCGGATCCAGCGGGTTCGTGGCCTTGGAGGCCGACGGGGTGGGGGTGGGCGTGGGAGTGGGAGTCGCCGAGGGCGACGTCTTCGGCTCGGCGGTCCGCTTACGGGGCGCGGCGGGAGAGGCCGACGGTGAGGGATTGCCTGGCTTCGTCGCCCCGTCCGGCTCTTCGGCGTCCTTCGCGGCGTCCTTCGCGGACCCGCTCGGGTCCGGCCGGGGAGTCGCGTCGGCCGTGCCGCTGGGCGTCCCGCTCGGTGTCCCGCTGGGTGCCCGGTCCGGGGCCGTGACGCAGGGCCCGTCCAGGAAGGGGTTCTTCGGTGCGGGCTTGGCCTGTGCCAGCTGGGGTGTGAACCCCATCCCCATCAGCACCGCGGTGGGCATGGCGGCCAGCGCCACGGCCTTGCCCGCGGGCATGTGCAGCCGGGTCAGCAGCGGCTTCCTGGGCGCGGCGTGCCGTGGCCCGGTTCTCGACCGGCCGGCCGGCCCGGGGGCCGTGCCTTCTTCGCGAGCGTCGTCAGTCGCCACGGTGCCCCCCGTCGAATTCGCCACCCGGCGTCGTTCCTGACACCTCGCCCCCGGGGGAGGTGTCCTTGGTCAGCCGTACCGGCTCCTCCGAAGGGCCGTCCGCGGCCGGGGCGGCGATCGGCTTGCCCGGCATCCAGGACACGCTGAGCGCGCCGCCGATCAGAGCCAGCAGGAAACCGATCAGGAACGCGCCGAAGTTGGAGACGACCAGGGAGACGAGCCCGAGCAGGATGGCCGCGACACCCGCGAAGATGCGCGAATGCTGCTGGAACCACATGGTCAGGCCCAGTACGACCAGCAGCACACCGATGATCAGCGAGCCGGCACCCGCCGTGGTGGCCAAGCGGATGCTCAAGTCGCCCAGCGTCATGGTCTGGTACGGGATGTACATGATCGGAATCCCGCCCAGCAAGGTCAACAACCCGGCCCAGAACGGACGTTGTCCGCGCCAGTGCCGGAACGAATGACGGAAGCGGCGGAAATTGTCGATCGGCTGGGGGCGCGTGTCGGCGCTCATGGCGTACAGCTCCTCGGAACCGGCGAATCGGTGGAACCTGAACCCGGCGCCACCGCTCCGGCGGTCCGGGGCGCGGCGCGGTGCGGGTACGGGGGCGCGATCCAAGCCCCCATACCCGCCCGTTCAGTGCGTCAGTTGTTCTTGCAATCGGCTTCGCCCATATTGACGCCCATCTTCAGGCCGGGAAGCGTGAACGATCCGGCCGAGGTCGCCCAGGCGCGCTGGTGGACGTCGCTGAACTCCACCTCGTCGGCCTGCTGGGCGAACGAGCCCGGCACGTAACCGCCCCGCTCACCGTGTTCACCACCGGGCTTGGCCGGGCCGGGGCCCTTGGTGGTGTCGGTCACCGAGACGCCGATGTCCACATTGGTGAACTTCGCGTTGGCCTGGAGGTCGTCGGCGTCGATGTAGAGCTTCTCCGCCTTGACCTTGTCCTTGCCACCACCGGCCTGGAGCTTCATCGACACCTTGCCGAACGGGGTGGGGATGGTGACCGCCTGACAGAGCTTGGTGATCTCCGCCTTCTCGATACCGACCACCGCGACCGGCTTGTTTCCCTGCTTGGTGACGTCGTTCGCCCCGTACTGGACGAAACCCCAGCCGTGCAGGCTCTCGGCCGCCACTTCGAATTGCTGCCCCGACACGCTGAAGGACGCCGCGAGGGCGCCCTGCGCGACGGCCACCCCGATGGCGGCCGTCGCCGCGACGCTGGGCACCATGACGACGGCGAACCGCTTCCATCTGGTGCCACCGCGAGTCGTCATCGACTCCATGACTTTCCTCCTTCTCGGACGTACATCTCCGACAGGGGCTGGGACACCCGTGCCGGGATGGGAGAAGTGCTACGTCCTCGGGAAGGAGCACCGTCGCTTCGGTGGCGCCAACCGCTTCGCACCCGATACTCCGGCGATCACCCCCGAGCGACAACCACTGGCCACGCCTTCGCGCAACCTCGGGGACAGGCACCGCCGTTGGTGACGGAGACCCCCCTGCCCCAAGGCCGGCTGATGGTGCCGCCGGCCACCCGGTGGGGACCCACCACCCCGGGCGCGCCAGTTGGGGCCGTGCCGGGGGAATGGACCGAGCTTGGCCGATCGTGGTCCATTCCCGGCCGGGGCACAAGAGGTTCGTTACTAGCGAGTAACAGGGGGATAACCGAAGGGCGACCGACCCGCATCGACCGGGCGTGCGAGAGCGCCGGAGTGTGCCCGGACAGAAAGGATGCGAAAGAAAAAACCCGGGCGAAGGGCCCGGGTTTCCTTACTGCCAGTAACAGCAGTGCCGTTTATCAAGATTTGGTAAAGCGCCGCCTCCTCCCGCTGGTGATGCGGGAGGTGCGGGAGTCCGTCAGAACAGCGCGCGGGAGAGCGCGGTACGCGCCGCGGTCACCCTCGGATCATCCTGACCGATCACCTCGAAGAGCCCCAGCAGCCGCACCCGTGCCGCGTCCCGGTCCTCGCCGGCCGTCCGCTTCACCGCGTCGATCAGGCGGCCGAAGGCGTCCTCGACATGCCCACCGACCAGGTCGAGGTCGGCGGCGGCGAGCTGCGCCTGTACGTCGGCGGGGCGCTCGGCGGCGTCCCGGCGGACCTTCTGCGGGTCCAGGTCCTGGACCCGCTGGAGGAGTTCGGCCTGGGACAGACCGAGCTTCGCCTCCAGATTGCCCGGGTCGTCGGACAGCACGTTCTTGTACGCCTGCAGGGCGCCGCCCAGGTCACCGGCGTCCAGCGCCTCGTGGGCGAGGGCCAGCGCGCTGTCGTGCGGACCCGCGGGCGGCTGCGGCGCGGCCGCGGCGGCCGGCTCGTCGGCCGCGCCGGGCTGCACCGGTGCGCCCACGATCCCGAAGCGCTGCTCCGAGACCTGGATGAGCTGGTCCAGCACCTGGCGGATCTGCCCCTCGGGCGCGGCGCCCTGGAACAGCGGCAGGGCCTGCCCGGCCACCACCGCGAAGACCGCGGGGATGGACTGCACGCCGAACTGCTGGAAAAGCATCTGGTTGGCTTCGACGTCTACCTTGGCGAGCACGAACCGGCCGGCGTACTCCGCCGCCAGCCGCTCCAGCAGCGGGCCGAGCTGCTTGCACGGCTCGCACCATTCGGCCCAGAAGTCGATGACGACCGGCACCTCGGCGGAGCGCTGGAGGACCTCGAGCTCGAAGCCCGCCTCGTCGACGTCGAAGACGAGGCCGGTGGCGCCGACGGGCGGCGTACCGCCCTGGCGCGCCGCTTCGGCGCGCGCCTGCTCGGCCTTCTGCTTGGCTTCCCCGGCCGCCTTCACCGCGGCGAGGTCGACCACTCCACTCATGGACATGTTCCGTGGCTGCATGGGCCTATCCTCCCCCCTCCGCGCGGCGATCGGAAAAACGCCCGTCGTCACGTGATCCCATAGCGGTTCGCAATCGACACCGGGTCCCCACCCGGCATCCGTGGTTGTCGCTCTTTCGCTACGAGTCGTAGCGTAACTGCAACCCCACGCCCCTCCGCAAGCATTTCCGGTGATCTGCCTCACGGACAGGCGTACAAAGGGGCGCACGAAGAGGCGCGCGAGGGGCACGCCTCCCCGGTCGTACTCATGGGTAAGGTCGCGGGCATGACTTCCGCCTCCCCCTCCGGGCGCCGGACGGGCCGCCCGCGCAGCGCCGAGGCCGACCGCGCGATCCTCGACGCGACGCGCGCCGCGCTGGTCGAACTCGGCTGGGGGAAACTGACGCTGGGCGATGTGGCGGCCCGTGCCGGGGTCGCCAAGACCACCCTCTACAGACGCTGGGCGGGCAAGAGCGAACTCGTCGTGGACGCCGTGGCAGCACTCTTCGACGAGCACTTGGAGCTCCCCGACCGGGGCAGCCTCCAGGCCGACATCGAGGGGGTCGTCCTGCAGTTCGCCGCCCTGCTGGAACGCCCGGAGACGAAGACGGCCCTGATGGCCGTGGTGGCCGAATCCACCCGCGACGACGCCCTGCGCGCCCGGATCCGCTCCGCGATCGTGGACCGGCAGAAGACGCTGGTGCTCCTGGGGCGGGAGCGGGCACAGGCGCGGGGAGAACTCCCGCACGAGCCGGACCCGGCCGCGGCCGACCGCAACACGGACCTGATCTTCGACGTGGTCGCGGGAACGGTGCTGCATCGCACGCTGGTCAGCGCGGAGGCGGTGGACGGGGAGTGGGCGCGGAGCTTCGCGGCGCTGGTGGTGGGCGGGCTGGGGTCGGTGGGCTTTCCGGAACGGACGGGCTGAAATCAGCCCGTCCGGGCACCATCAAGCCCGTCCGGCGTTTGAGGACCGGGGTCCGGGGCGGAGCCCCGGGTCAGGAACGGTCAGAACCCCGCCGGCTCGACATACGTCCCCCACTCGTCCCGCAGCACGTCACAGATCTCCCCCAACGTCGCCTCCGCCCGCACCGCCTCCAGCATCGGCTCGATCATGTTCAAACCGCCCCGCGCAGCGTCGAGCATGGCTTGAAGACCGGCCTTCACCTTGGCGTCGTCGCGACCGGCCTTCCGCCCGCCCAGGACCCGGACCTGCTCCCGCTCCACCTCGTGGCTGACCCGCAGGATCTCCAGATCGCCGGTCACCGACCCGTGGTGGCAGTTGACGCCGACGACCCGCTTGTCACCCTTCTCCAGGGACCGCTGGTACTGGAAGGCGGACTCGGCGATCTCGCCGGTGAACCAGCCGTCCTCGATGCCGCGCAGGATGCCGGACGTGATCGGGCCGATGGGGTGCTCGCCACCGTCCCGCACGGCACGGGTGCCGCGCTCGCGGATCTGCTCGAAGATCTTCTCCGCGTCGGCCTCGATCCGGTCGGTGAGCTGCTCGACGTACCAGGAACCGCCGAGCGGGTCCGCGACGTTGGCGACGCCGGTCTCCTCCATCAGCACCTGCTGCGTGCGCAGGGCGATCTCGGCGGCCTGCTCGCTCGGGAGAGCGAGGGTCTCGTCGAGGGCGTTGGTGTGCAGGGAGTTCGTGCCGCCGAGGACGGCGGACAAGGCTTCCACGGCGGTGCGGACGACGTTGTTGTACGGCTGCTGCGCGGTCAGTGACACGCCCGCCGTCTGGGTGTGGAAGCGCAGCCACTGGGCCTTGTCGGTCTTGGCGCCGTAGACGTCCCGCATCCAGCGGGCCCAGATGCGCCGGGCCGCACGGAACTTGGCGATCTCCTCGAAGAAGTCGAGGTGCGCGTCGAAGAAGAAGGAGAGCCCCGGGGCGAACGTGTCGACGTCCAGGCCCCGGGAGAGCCCGAGTTCTACATAGCCGAAGCCGTCGGCGAGGGTGTACGCGAGCTCCTGCGCGGCCGTGGCCCCGGCCTCGCGGATGTGGTAGCCGGAGACGGAGAGGGGCTTGTAGGCGGGGATGGCGCGGGCGCAGTGCTCCATCAGGTCGCCGATCAGACGCAGGTGCGGCTCGGGCGGGAAGAGCCACTCCTTCTGCGCGATGTACTCCTTGAAGATGTCGGTCTGGAGCGTGCCGTTGAGCACGGCGGGGTCGATGCCCTGCCGCTCGGCGGCGACCAGGTACATGCAGAAGACGGGCACGGCGGGGCCGCTGATCGTCATCGAGGTCGTGACGTCACCGAGCGGGATGTCCTTGAAGAGGACCTCCATGTCGGCGGCGGAGTCGATGGCGACGCCGCAGTGGCCGACCTCGCCGAGCGAGCGCGCGTCGTCGGAGTCACGGCCCATGAGGGTCGGCATGTCGAACGCGACCGAGAGCCCGCCGCCGCCCGCGGCGAGGATCATCTTGTACCGCTCGTTGGTCTGCTCGGCGTTGCCGAAGCCGGCGAACTGGCGGATGGTCCAGGTCCGGCCGCGGTAGCCGGTCGCGTGGAGCCCCCGGGTGAAGGGGTACTCACCGGGCCAGCCGATCCGCTCGAACCCCTCGTAGGAGTCGCCGGGACGGGGCCCGTAGACCGGGTCGACCGGGTCACCGGAAAGCGTGGTGAAGTCGGCGTCCCGCTTGCGTGCCGCGTCGTAACGGGCCTGCCACCGGCTGCGCCCTGCCTCGATCGCCTCTGCGTCCATAACGCTGCCTGCCGCCTCTCGCGCTGCCCGCCGACTCGCGGGCCAGATTTACTAGGACGTCCTAGTAAATGGTCGCGCACAAACGCCCCGGACACAAGGCTTGTCCGGGGCGGTGGCGTGGCGGCGGGGGTGAGGAGCGACGGCGCTCAGGCGCCGACCGGCTCCGCGGTGCCCTCGATCAGCGGCTCCAGCTCCCGGGCGACCTTGCGCTCGACGAAGAACGCGGCCGTGGGGATGGTGCCCGCGAGCAGCACCCACACGAGCTTGCCGAACGACCACTTGGCCTTCGAGCCCATGTCGAAGGCGAAGATCAGGTAGAGGACGTAGAGCCAGCCGTGGGCGATGCCGACGAGGCTGACGAAACCGTCCGCGCCGTCCATCGTGAGCAGGTACTTGGCGATGACGCCGATCGTCAACAGGACCAGCAGCACACCCGTGACGTATGCCATCACGCGGTAGCGGGTCAGCACGCTCTTCTTCACTGAGGGGTTCCTCGCATTACCGTCTCGGAGCAGCCGCCTCCCGGGGCGGAAGACCGCGGCAGTAGTCGAGCGTAACGCCACGTTCCGGGGCGATCTTCGCCGCCCCTTCGGCTGCGCCGCGCCAATACCAGCCCGTCCGGCGTTTGAGGACGCGCCCGCAGGGCGCTCGCCGCCGCGGGCGGCACAACGGCACAGACAGCCCGCGCCTAGTCGCCGACGGGAGCGTCCTCGAAGTCGTTCGCCGCCACCCGCAAGGGCCTCAGCATCGTGAAGATCTCCGTGCACTCCTCCGCGTCGTACGCGCCGAGCCCGAAGTCCATGGCCATCAGATCGCGCGTGGCCGCCTCGACGACCTCGCGCCCCTTGTCGGTGATCGAGGCGAGCGTGCCGCGCCCGTCGTTGGGGTTGGGCCGCTTGTCGACGAAGCCGGCGGTCACCAGCCGGTCGACGGTGTTGGTGACCGAGGTCGGGTGGACCATCAGCCGCTCACCGATCTTGGACATCGGCAGCTCGCCCGCCTTGCTGAACGTGAGCAGCACCAGGGCCTCGTAGCGCGCGAAGGTCAGCCCGTACGGCTTGACGACCGCGTCGACCTGTCCGAGCAGGATCTGCTGGGCGCGCATGATCGAGGTGATCGCGGCCATGGAGGGCACGGATCCCCAGCGCTGCTTCCAGAGCTCGTCGGCTCGGGCGATGGGATCGAAGGGGAGGCTGAGGGGCTTCGGCACGGCACCGAGCCTAACCCGGCGGCCACATCCTGGTCGCCGATATCTCGCAGTCCGGACTCTCGCCCCGGCCGGGCCTTCGGCTGCGGCCCGTCGTTGCCGCCTCTCGCCTGACCGGCGGACCTTCGACTGCCGACCACCGTGCCGCCTGCGGCGGCGAGCGCCCTGCGGGCGCGGGGGGGAGGGGGAGGGGGGAGGGGGTGAGCACGGCCGGATGGGTGGGGGAAAACAAAAAA
>NZ_JBVIQR010000027.1:74573-119081 GCF_055576875.1 Streptomyces sp. NPDC033229
TACCGCTTGCGGCGGCGGCTACCTGGTGGGCGCGTCCTCAATCGCCGGACGGGCTGATTTCAGCCCGTCCGGCGATTGAGGACACCGCCGCGCAGCGGTTGGTGCAGCCAGTTCGGAACCGCCCGGTTCCTACTTCGGCTTGGCCTCGTTCACCAGCTCCACCGCCGCGCGCAGGCTCAGGCCCCGCTCAGCCTCCCGTACCGCCTTGATCGCGCGGACCTCGTGCTTGACCGGGTCCACCCCCGCCTCCGCGAGAACACCCCGCACCCACTCCACACGCGCCTCCGCCTCCGGGCGGGCCCCGTACTCGGCGACGATCGCGGCGGCGCGCTCCAGGCCCGGCCGCTCCGCGTCACTCGCCCCGGCCAGCGCCTCGCGTATCGCGTCGGCGGCCGCCGCGCTGTCGCGCAGCACGAGGACCTCGTGCTCGAGCCCGGTCTTCTTGCCGCCACCGCCCAGGAATTCCAGCATCCGGCCACTCCCCCGGTTCCATTCGATCTTGATCAGGCAGCCGAGCGTACGACAAGCCGCACCACGGCGCCCACCGCCACCGTCCCCAGCAACCCCACCACCGCCACCACCGCGTGCACCGGCGCGAACTCCGCGGCCACGCCCGCGAGTGCCATGCCCAGGCCCTGGATCGTCATCATCCCGGCCGTCTGGAGCGTCATCGCCCGCCCGCGCAGCTCTTCCGGCACGGCCGCGATGAACCACTGGTCCAGGCCCAGTGTGTACGCCATGCCCGTGCCGGCCAGCGCCACGATCAGCAGGGCCCACCCCAGCGACGGCCGGAACGCGTACGCGAGGAACGGCAGCAGGGTCGCCGCCGCCACCGGCAAGGTGATCCGCTCCCGGGCCCGCGCGCTGAGCACCGATCCCGCGAGCATCTCCCCCACGATCGAGCCCACCGGCATCCCGCACATCAGCAGCCCCAGGCCCACCGGGCCCACCCCGATCGCGTCCGCGTACGGCGCCGCGAGGGCCTCCGGGGCGACGAGGAGGAACGGCGGCACCCAGGACAGCAGCAGCAACGCCCGTACGCGCCGGTCGGCGAAGAGCTGCCGGGCGCCGGACAGCGAGGACTTCACCAGCGCCCCGCCGGCGCCCGTACGCGACGGCCGTCGCCGCGTCCCGAAGCGCAGCAGCGCCGCCGAGCCCAGGAAGCCGACGACCGTGGCCACCAGCACCTCGCGCGGCGACGCCATCGTCAGCAGCACTCCGCCCGCCGCGAACCCGGCGAGCTGCGCGCCCTGCGACACGATCCGGATCAGCGAGCGTCCCAGGACGAACAGTTCGCCCTCACCGAGGATGTCGCCCAGGGTCGCGGCCCTGGTCCCGCCGAAGACGGGGGCGACGGCGGCGAGGACGCAGCGCAGGGCGAGCAGCCCGGCGATCGGCGTCGCGGGCAGCGCCATGGTCGCGGCGGCCCCGGCGCACACGAGGTCGCAGACGACGAGCACCCGCCGGGCGGGATACCGGTCGGCGATGCCGGACAGCAGCGTGCCGCCCGCGACGTACGGCAGGAAGCCGAGCGCGAAGGTCAGTGCGGTCAGCATCGGCGATCCGGTCAGCCGGTAGACGAGCACGGACAGGGCGATCTCCCCGACGACGATGCCGAGCAGGGACAGCAGGTGGGCGGCGAAGACGGTACGGAACTCGCGCACGGCGAAGACGGCGGCGTAGTCGGCAGGGGCGATGGCTGGGACGGAAGACATGCCGGTCAGCGTGCCGAGGGCGGTCCCGGCCCACTAGTGTTTCGGCTGGATCCGAAAGGAAGCAGACCCCGATGCCCTTCCATATGCGGTTCGGAGCCGACGATCTGCTGCGCTGCCGGTTCGGGATCTCCCCGCTGTGGGAGACCCACCAGGCGCTGTACACACTGCTGCGCCCGGAGCGGCACGGTTACCACCTGCCGTGGCTGCGCCGGATGCGGGAGGCGGTCGACCGGCTGGATCTGACGCGGATGTCGCTGCTGGCCCCCGCCGCTTCCGGCGGCTACCACCCGGACTTCCTCTGCCCGCCGCCCGTCGGCCCCCTGTCATCGTTCGAGGACGAGCTGACGCGCGTACGGGCCACCGACCCGGCGGTGGTCCATGCCGAGTTGGCCCGGTCCATGGCCGACACCCCGGGCGCGGCCGAGTCCGTCCACGGCCGGGCGCTGCTGGCCGATCCGGCGCGCGCCCTCGCCGAGCTCACCGGCCTGCTGGAACAGGCCTGGCTCACGCTGCTCGCCCCGGACTGGCCGAGGCTGCGCGCGTTGCTGGAGGCGGACGTCGCCTTTCATACGCGGCGGCTGGCGGAAGGCGGCCTGGAGCGGCTCTTCGCCGATCTGCACCCACGGCTGATCTGGTCGGACGGCACCCTCACGATCACCAATCGCGGCGATCACGTCCGTGAGCTGGGCGGTCAGGGCCTGATGCTGGTGCCGAGCGTCTTCGCGTGGCCGGAGGTGATCGGCGGTTTCGACCCGCCCTGGCAGGCGACCGTGATCTACCCGGCGCGCGGCATCGGCGGCCTGTGGGCCGAGCCGGACGCGGAGACGTCGGACGCGCTCGTCCGTCTCCTCGGCCCGAACCGCGCCGCCGTCCTCTCCGCCCTGGACGAGCCCGCCTCCACCACCACCCTGGCCCACCGCCACGGCCTCGCCCTGTCGTCGGTCTCCGCCCACCTGTCGGTACTGCGCGCCGCCGGCCTCCTGACATCCCGCCGCCACGGCCACCAGGTCCTGTACGAACGCACACCCCTGGGCATGGCGCTGGCGGGGAGATGACGGGGCGGATTCTCCTGAGCCCGGCCCCATGGCCGCACGACTCGTCGTACGTCGGGCGGTACGTCCCCGACGACGCCCCCGCTGGCTCAACCCGGCGAGGACACCGCACAGAAGCCGCGAGAAGTGTACACTTCCGCACATGGCTGACACGCTGCCGATCACTGAAGCACGCGCTCGCTTCGGATCCTTGGTCCGTCGGGCTTCACACGCCCGCGAGCGCATCACCATCACGGACCACGGGCAACCCGCTGCAGTGTTGATAAACCCGCAGGAACTCGCCGACCTCGAGGACGCCCTCGCACTGGCCCAGTACCGGGAACGGCTGGCCGTCGGCACGGCGGTTGGCGTCCCGCATGAAGAGGTGCGGGCGCGACTTGGCCTGGAGCGTGTGTGAGCTTACAGATCATCTGGGACGAGCCGGCGATCGACGCGGCCACCCGGTTCCTCAAGGACGACCCCGAAGGGCTGCGGCAGCTCTTCGCCGCGATCGACCTGCTGGCCGACGACCCCCGCCCCGCAGGTGCGGCCGAGTACGGCTCGCCCAACCTCCGGCGCATCCACGTGGGCCGCTACCGGGTCCTCTACGAGATCACCGACTCGTCGGTCACGATCGTCATCATCCACGTGGGCCGCATCGGCTGACGTACGCAAGGAAACGGCCCGGCCCGGGGTGCGCACATCGCGCGCGCCCCGGGCCGGGCCGTTGACCGACTCTCCGGGTCACCCCTCGGAGAGATACCGCTCCACCGTGTCGACCTTCGACGTCAGTCCGTTCGTCACGCCCGGCCGGATGTCCGCCTTCAACACGAGCGACACCCGCCCGCACCGCGCCTCGACGGCGGCCACCGCGCGCTTGACGACGTCCATGACCTCGTCCCACTCGCCCTCGACGGACGTGAACATCGCGTCCGTGCGGTTCGGCAGCCCGGACTCGCGGACCACGCGCACCGCGTCGGCCACGTACTCGCCGACGTCCTCGCCCACGCCCAGCGGGGAGACGGAGAACGCGACGATCATGCGTTGACCACGCCTTCCTGGCGGGCACGGGCGGCGATGACGCTCGCCTCGGCCTCACGGCGCAGCATGCGCTCGGCGAAGAAGCCGCCGGTCGGCAGGACGGAGAGGACGAAGTAGAGGGCGGCGGTCTTGAGGCCCCACTTGGTCTTGTGCCAGGCGTCCAGCCAGAAGAGCACGTAGATCACGAACAGCACGCCGTGCACGGCACCCATCACGGGCACCGCGTTGAAGTCCGTGGTCCGCTTGAGCAGCGAGCAGAGCAGCAGGAGCAGGAAGGAGACGGCCTCCGGGGCGGAGACCAGGCGGAGTCGGCGCAGGGGGGATGCGGTCGTCATGTCCACGGGGGCACGCACCTTCGGGAAGCGAGTGGCGGATCGGCTACAGCTTGTGACGGCATTCACAAACCACCCCATTGTTGCAGCCCATGAGTTGATCAAGCCTGCCGGGTCCCACCCGAAGCGCCCTCCCCTCTCCCGGTGATCTCCCGGCGATCCCCCGATGATCTTCCCTCGGGACCTCTTCTGATCGGTTCCGGGACCATGGGGCCTGTTGGAGCGGTATGTCCTGCCGCTAGCGTCTGGTCCGTGGCTCAGTTTCGGCTCCAAGGGAGCAAAGTCCTCGCCGTCGACATGGCGGGTGACGCGGTCAAGGCCAAGAACGGCGCCATGGTCGCGTACGAGGGCGAGATGACGTTCAAGAAGATGACCGGCGGCGGTGACGGCCTGCGCGGCATGGTCACCCGTCGGCTCACCGGCGAGCAGATGGAAGTCATGGAGGTGAAGGGACACGGCACCTGCTACTTCGCCGACCGCGCGAGCGAGATCAATCTCGTCACGCTGCACGGCGACACGCTGTACGTCGAGTCGAGCAATCTGCTCTGCACGGACAGCGGCCTCCGCACGGGCACCTCGTTCACCGGCCTGCGCGGCGCCTCGCAGGGCACCGGACTGTTCACGACCACCGTCGAGGGCTCCGGCCAGGCCGCGATCATGTCGGCCGGCACGGCGGTCGTCCTGCGCGTCACGCCGAACATGCCGCTCCAGGTCGACCCCGGCGCGTACATCGCCCACACCGGCAAGCTCAAGCAGCACTTCCAGTCCGGGGTGAACTTCCGGACGTTCATGGGCGAGGGTTCGGGCGAGGCCTTCCAGATCCGCTTCGAGGGCGAGGGGCTCGTCTACGTGCAACCCAGCGAGCGCAACACCATCGGGGGTGACGTCTGATGCCCTTCCGGCTTCTGAACTCGCGCATGGTCGAAGCCAGCGTCCTGCCGGGCCAGCGGCTCTTCAGCCAGCGCGGCGCGATGCTCGCCTACCGGGGCGACGTCTCCTTCACCCCCAGCATCACCGGCGGCCAGGGCGGCGTCATGGGGATGATCGGCCGCCGGATCGCCAACGAGGCCACCCCGCTGATGACCGTCGAAGGCAGCGGCACGGTCATGTTCGGCCACGGCGGCCACCATGTCTCGGTGATCGAGCTGTCCGGCGACACCCTCTACGTCGAGGCCGACCGGCTGCTCGCCTTCGACGGCACGCTCCAGCAAGGCACGATGTTCATGGGGTCCCAGGGAGGTGTGATGGGCATGGTGCGCGGCCAGGTCACCGGCCAGGGCCTCTTCACCACCACCCTCAAGGGCCATGGCGCGGTGGCGGTGATGGCCCACGGCGGCTTCATCGAGCTGCCCATCGCCCCGCAGCGCCCCATTCATGTCGACCCGCAGGCCTACGTCGCCCACCGCGGCGACGTCCGCAACAAGCTCTCGACCGCCCTCGGCTGGCGCGAGATGGTCGGCCGCGGCTCGGGCGAGGGCTTCCAGCTGGAGCTGTCCGGCAGCGGCACGGTGTACGTACAGGCGTCGGAGGAAAAGCTGTGAACGGCCCGGTCATCCATGACGCGACCACGCTCCCGGTCGACGACAACGTCAATCCGTACGCGTTCTCCGTCGACCTCAACGGCCAGTGGTTTCTGCAGAAGGGGAAGATGATCGCCTATTACGGGCGTATCGACTTCCACGGCATCGGCCACGGCCCCCTCGACCGTCTCATCCGCAGCAGCTTCCACTCCCCGCTGCACGCCTCGGACTGGGTCGTCGCCGAGGGCCAGGGCAAGATGCTCCTCGCGGACCGCAGCTTCGACGTCAATTCCTTCGACCTCGAAGACGGCAACCTCACCGTTCGCTCGGGCAATCTCCTGGCCTTCCAGCCCTCGCTCTCGTTGAAGCAGTCGATCATCCCCGGCTTTCTGACGCTGATCGGCACGGGCAAGTTCGTGGCCGCGTCCAATGGCCCGGTCCACTTCGTCGAACCCCCGATCCGCGTGGACCCCCAGGCCCTCGTCGGCTGGGCGGACTGCCCTTCGCCTTGCCACCACTACGATCACCAGTACTTGAAGGGCGTCCTCGGTGGCATCCGCTCCCTGACGGGCCTGGGCGGCACATCGGGCGAGGAGCACCAGTTCGAGTTCGTCGGTGCCGGTACGGTGCTCCTGCAATCCACCGAGCAACTGATGGACGAGCAGAACACGGGCGTCACGCCCCAGCAGGCCGGCGTCCCGAACGCAACACCGGCAAACCAGCCAATGACACCCCGGATGCCCGGCCAGCTCGGTGACCTCCAGCGTCGCTTCGGGCTGTGAGCGGTACCCTGCGGAGTGTGACGTCGAACGCGTGACTCCTCAGTCCCGATCGCTCCGCAATGACCATTGGTTCATCTTTCAACTTTCTTAGGTAGAATCCATCTATGGACACCGAGAACGGCACCCGTTGGCTCAGCGACGAGGAACAGCGCGCCTGGCGTGCCCATCTGGAGGTCAGCCGACTGCTGATGCACCAGCTCGAACGGGACCTCCAGCCGTTCGGACTCACCAATAACGACTACGAGATCCTGGTCAACCTCTCGGAGTCCGAGGACCACCGGATGCGGATGAGCGACCTCGCCACCGCGACCCTCCAGTCCAAGAGCCGCCTCTCCCACCAGATCACCCGCATGGAGACGGCGGGCCTCGTCCGCCGCGAGAACTGCGAGTCGGACCGGCGCGGCCTCTTCGCTGTCCTCACCGACCAGGGCTGGGAGACCATGCGCGAAGTCGCCCCGCACCATGTCGCCTCGGTGCGCGAGCACTTCATCGACCTGCTGTCCCCCGAGGACCTCAAGGCCCTCCACGCCGCACTCGCCCCGATCGCGAAGCGACTGCGCACGACGCGCGGCCGCGCCTGACCTTCTCCTTACGGGCCCCTGTTGCTCCGTCGCTCCCGTCACTCGGGAGCGGGGAGTTTCCCCGAACCCGGCTCATATGCCCCTTGCCCGGCAATAGCGTCGCCAGTAACGACATGGGTACGGGAAAGGCGGGATGCCGTGACCGGAGAGACCTCCCAGCCGCCGATGGCATGGCGGTATTGCGGGAACCAGATCAAACTGTGGCGAACCCAAGCGGGCATCTCCCGCGATGAGTTGGGCAAGGAAGCCGGGTACGAGTACGAGTCGGTCAAGTCGATGGAGCAGGGGCGGCGGAAGCCGCAGCTTCGACTGCTTGAAGTGGCGGACCAGATGTGCGGGGCGCGGGGGTTGTTGCTCGCCGCTCAGGATTATCTGAAGCCGGACAAATTCCAGTCGTACGCGCAGAGTTTCATGGAGGCAGAGGCAGAGGCCATCGCCCTGCACTGGTACGAAACGGTGCTCATCCCGGGCCTGCTCCAGACCGAGGACTACGCGAGAGCCCTGATCGGCAGCCACTGCCCACCCCTGGACGACGAGACGATCGAGGAGCGGGTAGCAGGAAGGCTGGAACGCCAGGAAAAACTGAGGGACCAGCCGACCGCCATGTTCAACTTCGTGATCTACGAAGCTGCGTTGCGCACTGGAGTCGGCGGGCCAGGGGTGATGAGGGGCCAGCTCCTCCGCCTGCTCGAATCGGGAGCGCTACGCAACGTCTCCATTCAGATCCTCCCGGCCGACCGCTGCTCCCATTCCTGGCTCAACGGGCCACTGGTGTTGCTGGAATCCGCCGAGCACGAGCAGCACGCATACACAGAGGGCCAGGAGTCCGGCATGCTGCACGCGGACGTGGAGACGGTCAGAAAGCTCTCCCACCGCCATGGCATGATCCGCATGCAAGCCCTCAGCGTTGAGGAGTCGACGCGGTTCATCACAAGGCTGGTGGAGGAAATATGAGCAACGAGCGGACGTGGCTCAAGTCCAGCTACAGCGACTCCGGCGGGGGCGCCTGCGTGGAAGTAGCCGCCCCGCATCCCCACACCATCCACATCCGAGACTCGAAGCTCGGGTCGGGGCCAGAGGTCCACGTAACGGCGGCGACCTGGGCGAAGTTCATATCGCACATAGCCGGGGCTTGAGCGTCGGGCTTCGGGGGTCGGGATCCGAGCTCCTTACCAATGGAATGGTGGGGAAGAGATAACCCACCCACCCTCCCAACTCCCGCGTGCACTCGTACAGATGACTTTTGCGCAACGAGGTCACAGCGACGCGCAGCGCCCGGTAGCGTGCGGAGCAACAAACAACCCCCGCCGGTGCTGGAACACCGAACGGGGGTCTGACCAACAAGATCGCGAGACCGATCCCAATGGCTGTTGCCAACCTTATCGCTGCCCCGCCCATGGCCGCACCGGGCTACGGAAAACGCTCCGCGCCCGGAGAAGCACCCCGCCGCCGGGACGACTTCACACACTTACCGCCCCGTGAGGCGTCCATCGCCACGCACATCGACCGCCTGCCGGACGGCGCGGCGATCGACACGAAGACCCTGGCCAAGGAGCTACCGCCCTACGGCCAGCAAGCGGTCCGCACCGCACTCAACGCCCTTTCCGTTGCTGGCCACTTGCGCCGCGTACGGGAACCGGTCGGGGACGGCCGTACGCAGTGGGTGTTCCGTACGTACTTCTCGCGAACCGCCCGCAGCGACGCCTGGTGGAACCGCTTCCTGGCGGGAGACGTACCGGAGGTCGAACCGCAGGCACCGGCGCCACAAGCTCGGCAGCCGAAACGGTCGGAGGCCTACGACGCCCTGGCCGCACTGGGCCGGACCGATGCCCGCCTGACGCTCTCGGCGGCGGAATGCATGGCCCTGGAACCCCTGGCAGCCGAATGGCTGGCACGCGGGGTGCGGTCGGCGGACTTCGCGACGACCCTCACCGCCGGGCTGCCGGACGTCATCCACTCCCCCGGAGCGTTCACCCGAAAGCGGCTCGTCGACAAACTTCCGCCGGAGCCACCCTTGGCAGCACTTCCGGGACCCCAGGCCCCACCCCGCCGCCTCATGGAATGCACGAACTGCGGCGATCCGGGCCGCCCGGAAGCCCTCCCCGGCGGCCTCTGCCGCCCCTGCCGAGGCGAAGCCCCCGACGACCCGGCCCCACCGGCCGACTGGATCCACTCCCAGGTCGACCGCCTACGCGCCGCCGCCCGCCAGGCCCGCTGACGGTGCCGACGGGCGGGCCGGTTCTCCTCAGTCCAAGCGCGCCCGACGGTCACGGACCCACGTCACCACGATCAGGCTCGCGGTGACGTACATGAGGACAGCGGCGGTGGACACGGACTCGACGTACTGCTCGTAGCCGACTGCGCGCAACTCGACCGCGAGGCAACCCAGCACGGTCCCGAGCGCCACGATCGCGCCGGTCAAGGCACCGAAGGGGGGCTTTGCCATTCCATCTCCTCCAAACAACAAGACAACCCGGCCACCGCCGAGTCCACTGACCCACCATCAACTACCCCCACCTGCCCCACCCATAGCGACACACGCGCGTGGTGAAGAGCACATCCTGGGGGCAATGGGCAGTCGCTACCTCCTGCCGCTGAGAGGTTCTCCGGTAGCGGCCTACTCGTATGCCCATGCCTTGCCGCTCTGGCGGTACTCCTCCACGGGGATCGGCTCTACTCCGGTCCTCATGCGGGCCGTGTACAGCAGCCCGTCGAGGTGGTCGACCTCGTGGTGGATGAGGCGGGCGAGCCCGCGCTCGTACACCGTGCTCACGGTCTCGCCGGTGAGGGCCGTGGTCACGATGGTGACCTTCAGAGGGCGGGGAACCAGGCCACGGACGTCGAAGAAGCTCAGACAGCCCTCGTACTGCTCGTCCGTCCCGTCAGAGCGGTCGGTGATCCGCGGGTTGAGCAGGATGATCGCCGGGGCTTCACCAGGCGGCTGGACGACGGCCGCAGCGCGACCGACGCCGATCTGCGGGGCGGCGATACCCATGCCCTTGGCGAAGGGGTGGACCTGACCGATCCGTTCCATCGCGGCGAACAGCTCGTCGGTGATGCGCTCGGCCTCATCGCGCTCGGCGGGCAGGGCGAAGGCGCGGGCCGGTTCGGCGAGGATGCCGGCCCCGTGCTGGACGACTCCGAGGTCTCGCATCTGCTGACTGGGCCGCACGTCAATCACCTGAAGTCCCCTTGTTCCGAGTTGTGTTCGGGCCGCGCCCGGAACCTCCATTCAAGACGGTACCGAGCGTGGAGGGTGGGTGCGGTCGTGGTCCATGTGAATTGCCTCAGTTCACCTTCGTCGCTGCGGACGGGCGGGGTCCGCAGTGGGGATGCTTCCGCGGTCATGGACGTCTCGGTGCCCCACACGACGGGGTCGAGGGCAGCGGGGAAGGCGAGCTGGACTTCGAGTTGTTCGGTGGGCAGGCGTACGGCCCGCTGGAACCAGTTACCCCATTTGTCGTCGCTGACGGTGTAGGCGTACTCGATCCACACGGACTCGCCGGGGTAGAGCGGGAAGCGGCCGTGTTCGTTGTCGAACAACAGCCAGACCTCCTTGAAGGCGTCGCGGTCGTGCTTGGCCTGCCACCGCATTGCCTCGCCCCGGCAGGCGGCTGTGAGGTCCAGTTCATCCCAGGTCAGCGGGTGGGCGCGGTAGTGCGCGTTGGACCGCTCCGGGGCACCGGGGTATCGATCGACGGAGATGCGGATCAAGTAGCGGGTCACCGGCTCACTGCCGGTATTCAGCAGCAGCCTGCGCATGGTGAGGCGGTAGGAATGACCGTCGTACTGGAGACGGGCGGCGTCGTGTTCGACGACGAGGGCGGAGCCGGTGGCGTACGGCTGCTCGTGCCCGCGCTGGGCCGGTGGGACGGTAGGTGGGCGCCGGGCCTTTGCCCGGGCCCGCTTGTAGTCGCCCCAGCGCCGCCAGATCGCCTTCCCGGCGTTCAGGTGCTCGTCGGCGAGCCGGGCGAACTCCTCGCTGGGCTTGTGCCGGCCGGACTCCACATGGCTGACGTACGACGGGTCGAAACCCATGGCCAGCGCTAACGCCCGCTTGGACTTGCCGCGTACTTCCCGCCAGTGCGCCACCTCGGCCACGAAGTTTTCGGCCGCCTGCTCGACGGCGATCTCCTCGCTCTGCGCGTCCATCAAAGCCCCGCCCCGCGTCATTGTTGGTGAGCATGAATGAACCGTGAGTGATCCAAGTTCACCATCCCGTCACGGCCCGCGTCGCCGTTTTCCTTCCCTCATGAGCCCGGATCGACCCCCGGGCGGATGAGGGAGGCGACGCATCATGCGCGTGCTGTACCTGCTGAACATTTCCAACCCCGACCGGCTCTCGGCCGACTCCGGCTGGATCTTCGCGGGCCTGCTCGCCCCTGCCCTGGCCGACGCCGGGGCCGATGTGACCGTCGCAGCCCCAGCTGCGGTCGGGGATGCCCGCTGCGGCTTCCACCGGACGCAGGTGCCCGGAACGAAGTACCGGGCCCGGTTCTCGGCGAACATCGACGAGCTGGTGGCCTTGATCCGGTGCGAGCGGCCGGATGCGGTCGTGGCCAACCAGATCGAGGAGGCTCCGGCGGTCCGCACGGCCCTGCTGGAGGCCGGATCGGACGCGCTGCTGGCCGGTTACTGTCACTACCTGCCGTTCTCCTTCGCCAGCGGCGAACAGCTCCTGCTCGACCCCTCCCTGGACGACGCGGGACTCGGGCGGCCGGTGCTGCTGGCGTTCGCCGCCGGCCTGGCCGCGTGCGACCGGGTGATGGCCCACTCCTCCGTTGCCGCCTCCTGGGTGTCGGCCGCCGCCGCCCGGATGACCGTGGACCTGGGCAACCGGTTGCGGGTGGTTCCCGCGCCGCGTGACGAGCGCCTGGTCAGCGACCGCATCACCACCCAGCCCTCCTGCGACAACGGCGAGGCCATCGGGATCTACAACCACCGGCTGTACGCGCACTACGGCACCGGTCAGTTCGTGGACCTGGCCCGCGCGCTCAGTGCCTCCGGCACGGTACGGCTGCGGGTCATGGACCTGTTCGGCCAGCGCCGGGCCGAACGGAAGGGTCTGGACGACAGCCCCGAGAAGATGCGTAACCAGCTCGCCGCGCTGCCGCACGTCCAGGTCGTGTCCGATCGGGGTGACCGCGTCCGCTACAAGAGCCTGCTGGCCGGCGCCCGCTTCGGCATCGCCCCGTTCCGGCCCGGCTGCCCCTGGTCAATGAGCGTGATCGACTGCCAGGGCATGGGCCTGCCGGTCATCTCACCCCGGCTGGGCTGGCTGGCCGAGCACATCGACCCCGAGCTGTCCTTTACCACCCCGGCCGAGGCGGTCACCCTGGCCGAACGCCTGGCCACGGACGACGAGTTCCACGCCGTGCACGCCAAGCGGGCCCACGCCTCCACCGCCGACTTCGCCCCTGCCCTGGTCGCCGCCCGATACCTGGAGGCCATCTCGTGACCGACTTCGACGCGGTATTTCTGTCGTACGACGAGCCGATGGCCAACTCCCTGCACTCCCGGCTCCAGCGGACGCTGGGCGGCAGCGTGAAGCGTCTGCACGGCGTGCACGGAATGCGCCGGGCCTACCGGCTGTGCGCCGAGGTCGTCGAGCGCGAGCAGTTCTTCCTCGCCGACGGCGATTTCGCCGTCGCCACCGACTTCGACCCGACGGCTGTCGAGCCGCTGAATGAGGGCATCTCCATGCGGGTATGGCAGGCGGTCAACCCGGTCAACGGCCTGACCTACGGCTACGGCGGGCTGAAGCTGATCCGCCGCAGTGCTCTGCGGGACATGGGCGAGGCGGTGGACGTGCTCGCCGCCCTGCCCGGCCGCATTGAATTCGCCCAGCAGACCGCCGGGATCACGCGCTTCAACCAGAGCCCCTTCCACGCCTGGAAGGCGGGTTTCCGCGAGTGCGCGATGCTCTCCCGCGGCAGCGAGTACGGCATGGCCGACGACGACGCCCACAAGCGTGTCGAGGCATGGACACTCAGCCGCAGCGGCGAGTTCGCCGCCTACGCCGCCACCGGGGCACGGGAGGGCGTCGCCTTCGCCTGCCTGACCGCACGCGACCCGCAGCAGTTCGGCCACCTCAACAGCCCCACCTGGCTGCGAGAGAGGTTCACCGCCGCCCACGGGGACCAGGCGGTCTCGGGATGACCGGCCCCCTCGTGCTCATCGAGCCCTACGCGGACCGCCTGGGCGGGCACCACCAGCGCACGCTGGTGGCCCTCGCCCAGGCGCCGGCCCGGCAGCCTCGTCATCGCCCCGCACGGGGCCGCCCGCGACGCGGTGGCGGCCCTTCGGGAGGCCGGGGCCCGGCTGGTGACTGCACCGGCCGGGCGACGGGCGACCGTGCTGCTGGCCGCCTCCCGTCTCTCAGCCGGGCTGTCGGCGGCCGGGCAGCGGGCCTTCCGTTCGCGCCGCTGGCCCCGCGTCGTGCGGCGGCTGCCGCACCAGATCACTCTGATCGCCCGCTGCCTCACCGAAGGGGCGGCCTTGCAGACCGCCCGCCGATCGGAGTCCGGCGCCGACGCGGTGGTGATCCTTACCGCAAGCGAGGCCTTGCACGGGGCCGCCGCCCTCCTCGGATGCCAGCCGCACCTGCGGTTCATCCACGAGGCGGTGACCACCGAAGACGCCGTCGTGCGGTTGCTCGGCCGGCTCGCGCGCCGAGGCGAACAACGGGTGATCGCGGTGTACCCGACCCAGGCCGTCGGCGATCAGCTCTCCGCGGCCTTCCCCCACCTGCCCGCGGTGGTGCGGGCCTTCGCGGTCGACGACGGCCGCCGTCTGACGGAGGCAGAACGTGACGGCGGCCGGGCGGCGTTCGACATCCCCGTCACCGAAGCCGTGGTCTGCCTGGTGGGCGGCTGGTGGCCTTACAAAGACGTCGGCGTCATCGACGCCGCCCTGGCCCGGCTGAAGGAGCCACTACACCTTGTGGTCGCGGGCGATCCGCTCGACGAAGCTGTACTCGAGCGGTGGCGGGCCTTGCCTCACCTCCGCCTGCACACCGTCCCCGGCCCCGTCGCGGAGGGCGTGCTACGGCTGGTCTATGGCACCGCCGACGCCGCCCTGGTCGCCCGGCGCCCCGGAGTCGGAAAGGAGTCCGGGCTCGTGATGGATGCCATCCGCCTCGGCGTCCCGCTGATCGTCTCCGACCACGACCCCGCTCTCACCAGCCGCCTGCACAAGTCGTGGGCTCTGACTTTCTCGGCCGGTGATCCGGTCGGTCTCGCCGACGCCCTCCACACGGTCAGGCACCAGCCGCCGGAGCGCCCCGGCCCCGAAGCCCCTGGCCTGGCGGGGATGTGGACCGCCGAAGAGCAGGCCGCCTTCCTCACTCGATCGTTCACGTCGCTCACAGCCAAGGAGTCCCGATGCTGAGCGCACCCCCCGCCCTGATCGCGGTCATCGGCCCGGTCGAGCCTCCGCTGCTGGCAGCCTGGGTCCGCCACTACCGGTGGCTGGGTGTCGAGCGGTTCCTGATCACCTTCCACTTCCCCGACCACGTCAGGGACGTCCAGCGGCACGAGCTCCAGGCCGCCTGCCGCGAGCTGGGCATCATCCCCACCGGCACCAGCACCGGCCCCTGGCACGAGCACACCAACACCCAGCTCCGCGACGCTCTGCGGCACCGTGCCGGTCTCGGCTGGCATCTGATGGCCGACGCTGACGAGTTCCAGCAGTATCCGGCCCCGCTGGCCGAGGTCGTCACCCAGGCCGAGAACTCCGGGCACCGTGTGGTGGGCGGGCTGATGCTCGACCGCGTCGCCGCGAGCGGGCGCCTGACCGGCTGGCGACCTGAAGGCGGCCTCGATGTGGCCTATCCCCTCGGCGGCCACCTCACCCACCGGCTCCTGCAGGGCGACCCCCGCAAGATCGTCCTCGCCCGTCATGACGTCACCGTTTCCTCCGGCAACCACCGGGCCCCCGGACGCCGTCCGGACGCGGACCGCATCTGCGCAGTTCACCATTTCAAGTGGCGCTCGGGCGTCCTGGACGACCTCCGCCGACGGGTCCAGCACTTCACATCCGGCACCTGGCAGGAACACACCCCGGCCGTCCGCGACGAGGCCGGCCGACTGCTGTCCCACGTCGGCCAGCACGGCGGCGTGATTAACACGAGCGATCCGCGGTTCGCCTTCCGCCGGGTCAGCCTGGATCGGATGCCCTTCGGCTGGCTCTCCGAGGCCCGCAACATTTTCACCGCCTGGCGTCCACACGCACATACCGGCCAGGATTGACACACAATGCACATCGCTCGCGGACAGCACGTCGCGGAAGGATGACCACGTGCCCCTTGCCGTTCTCCTGGCAGGCCTCACCGGCTCAGGGAAGACCACCGTCGCCCAGACCCTGGCCGAGCATGGCTACATCCGGTTGTCCGTCGACGAGGAGGTCCACCGTCTCCACGGCCGGTACGGCGTGGACTACCCCGAGCACACCTACTTCGAGCGCGAACGGCCGGTGGTCGACGCGATCCGGGAACGGTTCATCAAGGAGATCGAGGCAGGAAACGACGTCGTCCTGGACCACGGCCTGTGGCGCCGCAGCGAACGCGACGCCTGGCGGCAGGCCGCCCGCGAAGCGGGCGGCCACCCCCTTGTCGTATACCTCCCCGCCGACCGCGAAGAGCTGCTGCGGCGCCTTGCCGAGCGCAACCAGCGCAAGGACGCCAACGCTTTGACCGTTACCGCCGAAGCTCTCGACGACTTCTTCGCCCGCTTCGACCCCCCGGCCGATGACGAGGAAGTGATCGTGCACTCCGGCGAGGTGGACGTGCTGGTGACGGCACTCACCAAGGCCCGGGGCCGGTAGCGCGGGACCTCGGCTACCGACTCGGCGCCGGCCTCTGGGTAGTCACTCCGTCCAGGGGCCGGAGGCGGGCAGGGCAATCCCCCGCCCCTGGCACCGCGCGCTCGCCTTTTTCTTCAGCTCGAGACTCTCGCAGTAGAGGTTCGCGGTCACGGTGGCGAGCGCGTCGAACTTGCACTGCAGTTCGGTCGCCTTGGCGGTGGCCTCGCGCAGCATTCCTGTCCTGAACCATTCAGCCAGGCCGTCGAGCCGCTCCGCGCGGCGACCGAGCATGTAGAGCCGGTACTTGGTGCGCTCCACTTCGTGGACCAGGGTGAACCCCTGACTCTCGTAGTAGCGCACCAGGTCCGGCCACAAACAGTCCCGGCGCACCCACTCCCGACCCTCGCGCGCGGCGCGGTTCACCGCCCACAAAGCCATCAGCGTGCCCGGCCGCAGGTGCCTCACTGACGGATCCGTCACCGAGGTGTTCAAATACAACGCGGGCTCAGCCTGCTCCTGCGGTGTCCATCCCCAGGGCGGCCCCTGCTCCTGCACGGTCGTACGCCCCACGACCCTGCCGTCCAGCTCCAGCAGCCACACGTCCCCGAACGGGTTGTCGCACTGAGACGCAAGATCCGCTGCGCTGTCACGCCAGCTCGGCAGCCCTTTCCGCTCCATCCACTCGCATCGGGCACGGATCACATCCTCAACTGAGGCGCGGTCTCTCGGCTCAGCACGTCGCATGGAGAACACCTGGGCTCCTCACCTGGGTTCGGGTCGGCGAAGCCATTACCTGACAGCGAGGCAGCCAGACCGACGGTTCTGCAACCTAGGCGACCGTACTCCCCGGGCCCGCTGACCGCCGTCGCCGACGCGAGCGCTGACGCCCGCCGACGGCGGGGAGACCCAAGTCACATCCACTCGTGTCACAGGGGCTCGGGCTGTCCCGTCTCAAGGGGTGTAGCCACTGACGACGACGGAGGAGCACACCATGGACGCACGACTGGACTTCTTTGCCGACCCGACCACCGGCAAGGCCCTCAAGCAATTCATGGCACTGGGCAAGGCACTCAAGGAGTCGTCGCTGTCGGCCACCACGCAGGAGCTGGTGTCGCTGCGCGTGAGCCAGATCAACGGCTGCGCCGTCTGCATCGACATGCACACCAAGGAGGCGGCCGCCGCCGGTGAGACCTCGGTGCGGCTGAACCTCGTGGCGGCGTGGCGGGAGGCCACGGTCTTCACCGCGGCCGAGCGTGCCGCGCTGGAGCTGGCGGAGGAGGGGACCAGGGTCGCGGACGCGGCCGGTGGGGTCAGCGACGAGGTGTGGGCGAACGCCGCCAAGCACTACGACCAGGAGCAGCTCGCCGCCCTGACCCTCCTGATCTCCGCCATGAACTTGGCCAACCGGCTGAACATCATCACCCAGCAGCCGGCGGGCAACTACGAGGTCGGGCAGTTCCACTGAGCGGCATCAGCCCCTCTACCGACGGGCGTTAGGGTGACCTGCCGGTGGTCCTGATGATCACCAGCAGGCCGCCTGCGCCGACGAGTACGGCCAGGTGGGAGGGGATCAGGGGGAGGAGAGCCGGCGTGAGCAAGGTCGAGGAGTTCGAGGAGCTGCGGCCGCTGCTGTTTTCGATCGCCTATCGGATTCTGGGCAGTGTCGGTGAGGCCGAGGACGCGGTGCAGGAGACATGGCTGCGCTTCGACGGGTCGTCGACCCGGCCCACGTCGACCAAGGCTTTCCTGTCGGCCACGGTGACGCGGATCTCGATCGACGTGCTGCGCTCCGCGCGGGTGCGAAGGGAGCAGTACGTGGGCCCGTGGTTTCCCGAGCCGCTGCTGAACGATCCGTATCAGGATCCGGCGCGGGCGGCGGAGTTGGCCGACTCCGTGTCGATGGCGGCACTGGTGCTGCTGGAGCGGCTCAGCCCGCTGGAGCGGGCGGTGTTCGTGCTGCGGGAGGTGTTCGGCTTCGGATTCGACGAGATCGCCACGGCGGTGGAGCGTTCGGAGGCGGCGTGCCGACAGCTGCTCGTACGGGCGCGGCGGCACATGCAGGCCGGACGGCCCCGGTTCGAGGCGGACCGTCAGGAGCGGCAGAAGCTGGCGACACGGTTCTTCGACGCCCTCCGCGAAGGTGACGTCACCGGCCTGCAAGAGCTGCTGGCAGCCGACGTATCGATGGTCGGTGACGGCGGCGGCAAGTCCCCCGCGCTGGCCAGGGCCATCGTGGGCGCGGAGAAGGCGGCCAGGTTGCTCGCCTCGGTCTTCCCCTGGCTGATCCGGGTCGACGTGACGTTCGAGCCGCGCGACGTCAACGGCCAGCCGGGCGCGATCTTCCGCGACCGGGACGGCAAGGTGCTGTACGCCATGACCCTCGATGTGCTGGACGGCCAGATCCAGACGATCCGCTCGGTGAGCAACCCCGACAAGCTCGGCCACCTCGGGCCGGTCGCCGACGCCTGGGCCACCGACCGCGAGCTGAAGCAGGCCCGCCGGGCCTCCCGTACCTGATCCCGCCCTCACGCGCGGAGAGCGGCGTCGAGATCGCGAAATTCTGGCGTCATACGGATCGGCCGCCCCGCGGAAGGCGGTGGGCCGATCCGCGGGGCGACCGAGCGTGGCGGAGCCAGTGCGCCTGAGGTTATGGGCAGGTCACACCCATATGTAGAGGTCGTAAGTACCGTCACCCCACGGGACGCACTGGTACCGGCCGACGTAGTCCCGGCCGGCCGCTACGCACGCCCGCTTGCTGGGGTAGTTGCCGATATATACCTTGCCCGGAACAGCCGCGTCGGTTGCCGTGACGGTCCCGGAGGACGCGGGCGCTGCCTGCGCCGTGGCGGCGGTGGCGGCGGCTCCGCCCGCCAGCAGCGTGGCGGCCAACGCGACGCCGGCGAGCCGGACTCGTGTGTTCATGGTTGCCCCTCGGATCGAAGTGGTTCGACTGATCCGAGCGTGCTGGCGCGGCTCGGGCCGGGGCAACAGCGATGTCCGTCCCGGACGACGCGCTGCCTGTCCGGCCTGGTCAGCGCCTCGTCCGGGTCCTGTCCGGACGCAGCGCGGCGGCCTCGCGGAAGTCGGCGAGCGCCTCGGCGTAGCTCTTGCCCGCGACAAGCAGGGTCGATCGGTCGGTCAGGGCCCTGACGAGCGCGGGCGTGCCGCGCTTCTCATCCAGCCCGGCCAGGCGACGGGCCAGCTCGACCCCCTCGTCGAACGAGGGCCGCAGCGATGCGAGGAACCGGTGGTGGTGTGATCCCCAACGCTTCGCCGCGTCGATGGTCGATCTCCGCTGCGCGGCGATCCGTTCGGCGAGGCCATCGGACGCGGCCTGTTCCTCGTCCTCCTTGTCCGACAGGACGAACAGGGCAGTCCACCAAGGGAGGATGTTGCTCCAGGACTTGCGTTCGCCGGTCTCGGCCAGCTCGCTCAGCAGGGTGTCGACTTCCCGACGGGCCTCATGGGCGTCGTCGCACCGCCCCCGGGCGTCGAGCATCCGGGAGTAGTGGACCAGGTCCCAGATCAGCGTGGCCAGCGAGGCCCAGCCCTCGTCGAGGCGGGCGCGGGTGTGGTCCACGAGTTCCTTGAAGGCGGCGAGGGCCTCGTCGGGCAGTCCAGCGGCGTCCAGTTGGGTCGTCCAGTCGACCATGGTCCAGAAGGAAACACCGCCCGGCCGTGGGCGCTCCGCGTCGACAATCTTCCCGTAGGCCTCTGCCGCCTCGCGGTGACGTCCCTCCCCGGCGAGGGCGGCGGCCAACGACCCGAGCCCGTACGCGGGGCTCTCCACCTGGCCCGTCTCATATCCCCGGCGCCCGACGCGGGCCATCTCCTCGCACACGGAGAAGCCCTCCGCCCGTCGGCCGAGTACACACAGCGAACGCTGGTAGGCGCGCAGGGCGTCGACGAGCAACTCGGTCCGCGCGGGCTCGCTCTCGTCCAGCCGCCGGGCCGCCTCCACCGCCTCGGCCCTCAGGGCCAGGCAGGCCTCGGGCTGGTCCCGGTACGCCTCGTGGCTGAGCCGCACCAATGCCCGGCTCAGGCGCGGCAGATAGGTCATCGGGCCCACGTCGGCGAGCGCCCGGTACGCCTCGACCTCCTGTTGCAGGTTGAGCCTGCCGGATCCGAGCAGCATCGTCCGCGCTCGCAACACCGCATCGTGATCGACGTTCTCGGAGTGGTTCATGTCGGCGATTCTGCGAGCCGCCGCGCAGCCGGGACAAGGCCTCTGAGCTGTGCCTTCTGTCCTAGGAAAGCGCCCTGCGGCCTGTCATGATGGGTGTGTCATCACCCCTCATCACCTCTCATCGCCCCTCCGCCCGGCCTCTCGGAACCGTCCGCACCCCGGACGCCGCACCGGGCACCGCCCCCGCGCCCGCTCCTGGTGCAGCGGACCCGAAGGGGGCCGGCGCTCGGCGTATTCGAAACCGGAGAGGCGCCCTCCGACCCACCTTCCCCTGCCGACCCCACGGTCGCGGCCGGAATGCGCCCGAAAGCCGTTTCTGCTGACGGCGATCGGACCGGGAA
Source organism: Streptomyces sp. NPDC033229 (assembly GCF_055576875.1). Taxonomy (NCBI): domain Bacteria; kingdom Bacillati; phylum Actinomycetota; class Actinomycetes; order Kitasatosporales; family Streptomycetaceae; genus Streptomyces; species Streptomyces sp. NPDC033229. The sequence goes on from NZ_JBVIQR010000027.1 coordinate 94,905, forward strand.
GGGCCGAAACCGCAGAACACCCCCATTGGGCCGAACGGCGCACCCCCGGCGTGGAAAGCGAATGCATCGGGTACCGATGTCGCACTGATCAACAGGGTCGGCCGTCGGACCAACGGCTTCGCGGCCCGGCCGGGTGAGCGAGGTGGCCAGTGACCGGGCGATGGTTCGGCGTGGTGATCGCCGTGGCGGCCGTGTCCGCCGCGAGCGGGTGCGGGACGGTCTCCGAACGGCGTGACGGGGCCACCGCGGCCACCACCGTCTTCGAGAAGGCCCTCGGGTCCCGGCAGTACGCGGCGGTGTGTGCCGTACTGGCTCCCGCCACCCGCGAGGAGCTGGCGCAGTCGGCACGCGCGACGTGCGAGGAGGCCATGGGCCAGGAGGACGTGCCGGCCGGTGGCCCGGTGCGGCACGTGGACGTGTACGGCAACCAGGCCCGTGCCGTACTGGCAACGGACACCTTGTTCCTGTCGCGGTTCCCCGACGGCTGGAAGGTCACCGCGGCGGGCTGCGAGGAACGCCCGGACAAGCCGTACCAGTGCGATATCAAGGGCGGTTGAGAGCTGGTGAAGGTGATGTTCATCGGAATCCTGCTGGTCCTGGCCGTCGGATTGGCCTACTTCACGACACTGGGGTTGATGTACCGATGACCGGGGCCACGGGCGGTGAACAGTCCAAACCCACCCCGCCGAAGCGGAGCTTCCTGCGCGACAACGGCCTCGGACTCGCCTTCGGCATCGGCTTCCTGCTCACGCTCGTGGGCCAAGCGGTCGCCGGACACGCGGAGTTCAACAGCCAACTCGTCGACGAGGGCCTGGCCCGCGTCGACTTCGGCGGCTATGTGACGTCCTCGGACTTCGCGGTGGACGTCACCGAGAACTGGCAGTCCGAGTACCTGCAGTTCTTCCTCTACATTTTCGTCACCGTATGGCTGGTGCAACGGGGTTCACCGGAGTCCAAGGAGCCGCACAAGGCCGGCACCGAGTCGGACAAGGAGCAGATGGTCGGCGAGCACGCCAAGGAGGACTCGCCCCGCTGGGCCAAGGAGCGCGGCTGGCGCCAGCGCAACTACGCCCGCTCGCTGGGCATGGTCATGGGTACCATCTTCGTGCTGTCCTGGCTGGCCCAGTCCGTCACCGGCGTGGCCGCGTACAACGAGCGCCAGCTCAGGGAGTTGCAGGCGCCGAACAGCTGGGGCGAGTACCTGCTGCTGCCGGACTTCTGGGACCGCACGCTGCAGAACTGGCAGTCCGAACTGCTCGCCGTCGCTTCCATGGCGGTGCTGTCGATCTATCTGCGCCAGCGGGGCTCACCCGAGTCGAAGCCGGTGGGCGCGGCCCACACCACCACCGGAGTCGAAGGCTGACGGCGGCGGCTGGCGGCATCAGCCCTCCGTGATGCCCGCCACCAGCTCGTCCGCCGCCGCGTACGGGTCCAGGTCGCCGGCGACGATCCGCTCCGCCAGCGCGTCCAGGCGGCGGTCGCCGTGCAGGTCGCCGATGCGCTCGCGCAGGGCGGTCACCGCGATGGTCTCCACTTCGCGGGCCGCCCGCGCCACGCGCCGTTCCGCCAGGACGCCGCGCTCCTCCATCCACGCCCGGTGCTTCTCCAGCGCCTCGACCACCTCGTCCAGGCCCTCACCGCGCGCGGCCACGGTCTTGACGATGGGGGGCCGCCAGTCGCCCGGGCCGCGGGACTCGCCGAGGCCCAGCATGTGGTTCAGCTCGCGGGCCGTGGCGTCGGCGCCGTCGCGGTCGGCCTTGTTGACGACGTAGACGTCGCCGATCTCCAGGATGCCCGCCTTGGCCGCCTGGATGCCGTCGCCCATGCCCGGGGCCAGCAGCACCACGCTCGTATCGGCCTGGGAGGCGATCTCCACCTCGGACTGCCCCACGCCCACCGTCTCGACGAGGATCACGTCGCAGCCCGCCGCGTCCAGCACCCGGATGGCCTGGGGGGCGGCCCAGGCCAGGCCGCCGAGGTGGCCGCGGGTGGCCATCGAGCGGATGTAGACCCCCGGGTCGGAGGCGTGGTCGGACATCCGTACGCGGTCACCGAGCAGGGCGCCGCCCGAGAACGGGGAGGACGGGTCGACGGCGAGGACGCCGACCCGCTTGCCTGCCCGGCGGTAGGCGGAGACCAGGCCCGAGGTGGAGGTGGACTTGCCGACGCCGGGCGAGCCGGTGAGGCCGACGACGTACGCCCCGCCGGTCAGCGGGGCCAGCGCCGCCATCACCTCGCGCAGCTGCGGGGACGCCCCCTCGACCAGGGAGATCAGCCGGGCCACGGCACGCGGCCGGCCTTCCCGTGCCTGCTCGACCAGCGTGGGGACGTCCGCCATGACTGCTCCGTTCCGATCTGAGAAAGCCCGAACCCGCGCGTCGGAATCCGGGGAGGGTCAGTTCCCCGGCACCCGGATGATCAGCGCGTCGCCCTGGCCGCCGCCACCGCACAGCGCCGCCGCGCCCACGCCGCCGCCACGCCGCTTCAGCTCCAGCGCGAGGTGCAGCACGATGCGGGCGCCCGACATGCCGATGGGGTGCCCGAGCGCGATGGCTCCGCCGTTGACGTTCACCTTTTCCGGGGACACCCCGAGGTCCTTCATTGACTGCACGGCCACCGCGGCGAACGCCTCGTTGATCTCGATGAGATCGAGGTCCTGCACCGTGAGGCCCTCCTTGCCCAGCGCGTGGTTGATCGCGTTGGACGGCTGGGACTGGAGGGAATTGTCCGGTCCGGCCACATTGCCGTGGGCGCCGATCTCGGCGATCCACTCCAGGCCCAGCTCCTCGGCCTTGGCCTTGCTCATCACGACCACGGCGGCGGCGCCGTCGGAGATCTGCGAGGACGTACCGGCCGTGATCGTGCCGTCCTTGGCGAAAGCGGGCCGCAGCTTGGCCAGCGACTCGACGGTGGTCTCCGGGCGGATGCCCTCGTCCTTGCTGAAGATGACCGGCTCGCCCTTGCGCTGCGGGATCTCCACGGGGGTGATCTCCGCCTCGAAGAGGCCGTTCTTCTGGGCGGCGGCGGCGCGCTGGTGGGAGCCGGCCGCGATCTCGTCCTGCGCGGCGCGGGCGATGCCGAGACGGGTGTTGTGCTTCTCGGTCGACTCGCCCATGGCGATGTTCTCGAACGCGTCCGTCAACCCGTCGTGCGCCATCGCGTCGAGCATCTCGATCGCGCCGTACTTGTAGCCCTCACGGGACTTGGGCAGCAGGTGCGGGGCGTTGGTCATCGACTCCTGGCCGCCGGCCACCACGATGTCGAACTCGCCCGCGCGGATGAGCTGGTCGGCCAGCGCGATGGCGTCGAGGCCCGAGAGGCAGACCTTGTTGATGGTGAGGGCCGGCACGCTCATCGGGATGCCGGCCTTGACGGCCGCCTGGCGGGCCGGGATCTGCCCGGCCCCGGCCTGGAGCACCTGGCCCATGATCACGTACTGGACCTGGTCGCCGCCGATGCCGGCCCGGTCCAGGGCCGCCTTGATGGCCACCCCGCCCAGGTCGGCACCGGAGAAGGTGCGCAGCGATCCGAGGAGGCGGCCCATGGGCGTACGGGCGCCCGCGACGATCACGGAGGTCTTGTCGGTGGAACCGTTCGTACCGGTCATGAGGCGCGGCCCCTTCGAGCGGAGGAAGTTAACGAGGGTTTCCGTCAATGTACTGAGCGGTACCCGCCCGGTCACCGGGCAGCGGGTGTGATCGCGCGCACGTTGCGTAACCACGCGTACGGCGGTGCACTGGACCCATGCTGACGCGAATCGACCACATCGGGATCGCCTGTTTCGACCTCGACAGGACTGTCGAGTTCTACCGTGCCACGTATGGCTTCGAGGTGTTCCACAGCGAGGTCAACGAGGAGCAGGGCGTGCGCGAGGCCATGCTCAAGATCAATGAGACGTCCGACGGCGGCGCCTCGTACCTCCAGCTCCTGGAGCCCACCCGGGAGGACTCCGCGGTCGGCAAGTGGCTTGCGAAGAACGGGGAAGGGGTCCATCACATCGCCTTCGGCACCGCCGACGTGGACGGCGACGCACAGGCCATCCGGGACAAGGGCGTACGGGTCCTGTACGAGGAGCCGCGGATCGGTTCGATGGGCTCCCGGATCACCTTCCTGCACCCCAAGGACTGTCACGGCGTTCTCACCGAACTGGTCACCTCGGCGACCGCCCCCGGGGCGGAGCACTGACCACCGCCTCCCCCGGCCGGTAGAGTGCAGGCTCAGCCGGGGTACGGGTGGGGCCCGACCCAGGCTGTACCGATGATCTGACACCATTTCTTCGGAAGGGCGGGCTCCGGGGTTCCACCAGTACGCAGGACGGGGCCGGCCGCCAACGCGACCAGGGGACGGATGGGACCGCGCAGTGCGGGGCAACGACCGCTACGAGGCTGACGACCACCTCTCGCAATTCGAAGCCGAGATGGAGCGGCTGAAGAAGGAGCGGGAGAAGGCGGTCCAGCACGCCGACGACCTCGGCTATCAGGTCGAGGTGCTGCGCGCCAAGCTCCACGAGGCGCGCCGCACTCTTGCCCACCGTCCGGCATACGACACCGCCGACATCGGGTACCAGGCGGAGCAGTTGCTCCGTAATGCCCAGATTCAGGCGGAACAGCTGCGCACGGACGCCGAGCGCGAGCTGCGCGAGGCCCGGGCGCAGACGCAGCGTCTCCTCCAGGAGCAGGCCGAGCGCCAGGCCCGGATGGAAGCCGAGCTGCACGCCGAGGCCGTCGCGCGCCGACAGCGGCTGGACGAGGAGCTCAACGAGCGCCGCCAGACCGTCGAGTCGCACGTCAACGAGAACGTGGCCTGGGCCGAGCAGCTGCGGGCCCGCACCGAGTCGCAGGCGCGGCGGCTGCTGGAGGAGTCCCGGGCGGAGTCGGAGGCCGCCCTGGCCGCCGCCCGCGCGGAGGCCCAGCGGCTGACCGAGCAGGCCCGGGCCCGGCTCGGGGCCGCCGCCGAGGAGGCGCGCGCCGAAGCGGAAGCGATACTGCGCCGGGCGCGCACCGACGCGGAGCGGCTGCTGACCGCCGCGTCCGCGCAGGCCCAGGAGGCCACCGACCACGCCGAGCAACTGCGCACGGCGACGAGCGCGGAGTCCGACCAGGCCCGTACGACGGCGGCCGAGCTGACGCGCGGCGCCGAGGCGCGCATGCAGGAGGCCGACACGGCGCTGCGCGAGGCGCGCGCCGAGGCCGAGAAGCTGGTCACCGAGGCGAAGGAGTCCGCCGCCCGCCGGCTGACGTCGGCGGAGTCGGAGAACGAGCAGCGCACCCGTACCGCCAAGGCCGAGATCGCCCGGCTGGTGGGCGAGGCGACGAAGGAGGCCGAGGCCCTCAAGGCCGAGGCCGAGCAGTTGCGCGCCGATGCCCGGGCGGAGGCCGACCGGCTGCTGGCCGAGGCGTCCGACAACGCCCGCAGCGCCGCCGCGGAGGACTCCGCGGCGCAGCTCGCGAAGGCGGCCCGGACGGCGGAGGAGGTCTTGACCAAGGCGTCCGAGGACGCCCGCGCCGCCACGAAGGCGGCCGCCGAGGAGGCCGAGCGGATCCGCCGGGAGGCGGAGGCCGAGGCCGAGCGGCTGCGTGAGCAGGCGGCGGACACCGCCGAGCAGCTCAAGGGCGAGGCGAAGGACGACACCAAGGAGTACCGCGCCAAGACCGTCGAGCTCCAGGAGGAGGCGCGGCGGCTGCGCGGCGAGGCCGAGCAGCTGCGGGCCGACGCGGTCGCCGAGGGCGAGCGGATCCGGGGCGAGGCGCGCCGGGAGGCCCTCCAGCAGATCGAGGAGGCGGCCAGCACCGCCGAGGAGCTGCTCGCCAAGGCCAAGGCCGACGCGGAGGAGACCCGGGCCGGTGCGAGCGCCGAGAGCGAGCGGGTGCGCACCGAGGCGGCCGAGCGGGCCGCGAGCCTGCGCAAGCAGGCCGAGGAGGTGCTGGAGCGGTCCCGGGCCGAGGCCGAGGAGATGGCCGAGGAGGCCGAGGACCACGCGAGCCGCACCCGTACCGAGGCGGCGGAGGCCGCCCGGCAGTTGCGCGAGGAGGCCGAGCGGGCCGCGAAGGCGCGGCGCGAGGAGGCGGACGCGGAGCTGACGCGGCTGCACTCCGAGGCCGAGCAGCGGGTGGAGTCCGCGGAGACGGCGCTGCGCGAGGCCCGTACGGAGGCCGAGCGGCTGCGCCGGGAGACCGCCGAGGAGACCGAGCGGCTGCGTACGGAGTCCGCGGAGCGCATCCGTACGCTCCAGGCGCAGGCCGAGACGGAGGCCGAGCGGCTGCGCGCCGAGGCCGCCGAGGAGGCGGCCGCCACGCGCGGCGAGGGCGAGGCCGTGGCGTTGCGGCTGCGGACCGAGGCCGCCGCGGAGGCGGAGCGGCTGCGCGCCGAGGCGCGGGAGAAGGCCGACCGGGTGCGGGCCGAGGCGAACGCCGCGGCCGAGCGGACGGCCGCCGAGGCCGCCGAGGCCCTGACGGCCGCGCAGGAGGAGGCCGCCCGTCGGCGCCGCGAGGCCGAGGAGCTGCTCGGTGACGCCCGCACGGAGGCGCAGGCCGAGCGTGCCGCGGCCCACGAGCAGAGCGAGGAGCTGCTGGCGTCGGCCCGTAAGCGGGTCACAGAGGCTCAGGAGGAGGCGCGGCGGCTGGTCGAGGAGGCCGAGCAGCGCGCCACCGAGCTGGTGGCCGCCGCCGAGCTGACGGCCCAGCAGGTCCGGGACGCGGTCGCGGGGCTGCACGAGCAGGCCGAGGAGGAGATCGCCGGGCTGCGCTCGGCGGCCGAGCACAACGCCGAGCGGACCCGTACCGAGGCGCAGGAGGAAGCGGACCGGGTCCGCGCCGACGCCTATGCCGAGCGCGAGCGCGGCGGCGAGGACGCGGCCCGGATGCGGGCCGAGGCGCAGGCGGCGAAGGACGCCGCGAAGGCGCTGGCGGAGCGCACGGTCGAGGAGGCCGTCGCCGAGGGGCAGCGGCTGGAGGCGGAGGCCGCCCGCACGCTGGACGAGGCACGGGAGGCCGCGGGCGCCCGGCGCACCGAGGCCGCCGAGCAGGCGGACCAGTTGCTCGCCGAGGCCATGGCCGAGGCGGAGAAGCTGGTCACGGAGGCCGAGGAGACGGTCGAGCTGGCCCGGGCCGAGGCGGCCCGGACGGCGGACGAGGCCCGTCAGGCCGCCGACGCCAAGCGCGCCGAGGCCGCCGAGCAGGCCGACGCCCTCGTGATCGAGGCGACGATCGAGGCGGACCGGCTGCGGGCCGAGGCCGCCCAGGTGCTCGACGACGCCCGGGACGCCGCGAACGCCCGTCGCACCGAGGCCGCCGGTCAGGCGGACGCGTTGCTGGCCGAGGCGACCGCGGAGGCCGAGCGGCTGGTGGCCGAGGCCACCGCGACGGTGGACACGGCCCGCGAGCGCGCCGAGACGCATCGCGCGGAGGCCGCCGCGCGGGCCGAGGCCCTCGTGGCCGAGGCGACCGCGGAGGCGGAGCGGCTGCAGGCCGAGGCGGCCAAGGCCCTCGACGAGGCCCAGGAGTTCGCCGAGACGCACAAGGCGGAGGCCACGGCGGAGTCCGAGCGGCTGGTCGCCGAGGCCGAGCGGACCGTGGACGAGGCCCGTGAGGCGGCGAACGCGCGCCGCACGGAGGCCGCCGAGCAGGCGGACGAGCTGATCGCCAAGGCGACGTCCGAGGCCGAGCGGATGGTCTCGGACGCGTCGGCCAAGGCGCAGCAGATGCGCATCGACGCCTCCGACGCGCTCGCGTCGGCCGAGCAGGACGCGGCGCGTGCGCGCGCCGAGGCCCGCGAGGACGCGAACAAGATGCGGGCGGAGGGCCACGCCGAGGCCGAGCGGATCGTCAACGCGGCGACCGAGCTGACCTCTTCCGCGCAGGACGACGCGGACCGCATCGTCGACGAGGCCCGCGAGGCCGCGGGCGCGCGGCGCACGGAGGCGGCCAAGCAGGCCGACGAGCTGATCGCCGAGGCGACGGCTCAGGCCGAGCGGATGCGTGCCGAGGCCGAGGAGAGCCTGGAGACGGCCCGGGCCGAGGCGGCCCGTACGGCGAAGGAGGCCCGCGAGGCCGCCGACGCCCGGCGCACGGAGGCCGGCGAGCAGGCCGACGCGCTCATGGCCGAGGCCACCGCCGAGGCGGAGCGGCTGCGTACCGAGGCCGCCAAGGCCCTGGACGAGGCCCGGGAGGCCGCGAACGCGCGCCGCACGGAGGCCGCCGAGCAGGCGGACGCCCTCGTCGCGGAGGCGACGGCGGAGGCCGAGCGGATGCGGCTGGAGGCCGAGGCCGCGCTCAACTCCGCGCAGGAGAACGCGAACAGCACGCGTGCCGACTCCGCGAAGATCAAGGCCGATGCCGTGCTGGAGGCGGAGCGGCTGCGGTCGGAGGCGCGGGCCGAGGGCGAGCGGACCATCGACCAGGCGCGGGACGCGGCCGCGCAGAAGCGCACCGAGGCCGCCGAGCAGGCGGACGCCCTCATCGCCAAGGCCCAGGAGGAGGCCCTGCGGGCCGCCGCGGCCGCGGAGGAGCAGGCCGACACCATGGTGGGCGCCGCCCGCCGGGAGGCCGAGCGGATCGTGAAGGAGGCCACCGGCGAGGGCAACGCGCTGGTGGAGCAGGCCCGTACCGACGCGAACACCATGCTCGCGGAGGCGCGTGGGGACGCGACGGCCATAAGGGAGCGGGCCGAGGAGCTGCGCTCGCGGCTCGAGGGAGAGGTCGAGGAGCTGCACGACCGGGCCCGCCGGGAGGCGGCCGAGGCGATGCAGTCGGCGGGTGAGCGCTGCGACAAGCTCGTCGCGGCGGCCACCGAGCAGTTGGCGGCGGCGGAGGAGAAGGCGAAGAAGCTGGTCTCCGACGCCGGGGCCGAGGCCAACAAGGTCCGGATCGCCGCCGTGCGGAAGGCCGAGGGGCTGCTCAAGGAGGCCGAGCAGAAGAAGGCGGCCGCTGTACGCGAGTCCGAGCGCCTGCGCACCGAGGGTGCGGAGGAGGCCAAGCGGCTCGTGGAGGAGGGAAAGCGGGAGTTGGAGGTGTTGGTGCGCCGTCGGGAGGACATCAATGCCGAGATTTCCCGTGTCCAGGACGTGTTGGAAGCGTTGGAATCATTTGAGGCCCCGGGGGCAGGCGGCACGAAGGACGGTGGGGTGAAGGCGGCTGCGGGCGCCGGGGCAACTCGATCGAGTGGCAAGCAGTCCCAGAAGTAGCCACTCAAACGGGGGGACATTCTCCAGTTGTCCCTCCCATCCCCTCGTTGACACGCCGCTCGCACCCCTAGGATTCCCTCTATCACCTCACCGGTCTCTTTCGACAGGAACCCCATGAGTGACACTTCCTCCCCCTTCGGCTTCGAGCTCGTGCGGCGTGGCTACGACCGCGGCCAGGTGGACGACCGCATTTCGAAGCTCGTTGCCGACCGTGACAGCGCACTGGCTCGCATCACGTCTCTGGAAAAGCGGATCGAGGAGCTGCACCTCGAAACGCAGAATGCTCAGGCCCAGGTCAATGACGCGGAGCCGTCCTACGCGGGTCTCGGGGCACGGGTCGAGAAGATCCTGCGGCTGGCTGAGGAAGAGGCCAAGGACCTGCGTGAGGAGGCCCGTCGGGCAGCCGAGCAGCACCGTGAGCTGGCGGAGTCGGCGGCGCAGCAGGTGCGCAACGACGCCGAGTCGTTCGCCGCCGAGCGCAAGGCGAAGGCGGAGGACGAGGGCGCCCGGATCGTCGAGAAGGCGAAGGGCGACGCCGCTTCCCTGCGGGCCGAGGCGCAGAAGGACGCGCAGTCCAAGCGGGAGGAGGCGGACTCCCTCTTCGAGGAGACCCGTGCCAAGGCCGCCCAGGCCGCGGCGGACTTCGAGACCAACCTGGCCAAGCGCCGCGAGCAGTCCGAGCGCGATCTGGCGTCCCGCCAGGCCAAGGCCGAGAAGCGGCTCGCGGAGATCGAGCACCGGGCCGAGCAGCTGCGACTGGAGGCGGAGAAGCTGCGTACGGACGCCGAGCGTCGGGCCCGTCAGACGGTGGAGACCGCGCAGCGCCAGGCCGAGGACATCGTGGCCGACGCCAACGCGAAGGCCGACCGGATCCGCAGCGAATCCGAGCGCGAGCTGGCGGCGCTCACCAACCGCCGCGACAGCATCAACGCCCAGTTGACCAACGTCCGCGAGATGCTGGCCACGCTGACCGGCGCGGCGGTGGCCGCGGCCGGCGTCCCCGGCGACGACGAGCCGATCTCGCGCGGTGTCCCGGCCCAGCAGAGCCGCTGACCCCTTGAACGACGCCCCGTAGAGGGCTGTACGTACCCAGCGCGTCGTGCGCAAACCCCTGTGGCGCACGGGGCGCTGGGCTGTTTTGAGCCGTAGTTTCGGCCATACATGCGGCCAGTCTCGTGGCCGGTTCCGGTCGGTTCTCCGGTCGGCTCTTCAGTCGGTTTCCGGTCGGGCCCCCGGTCCGTTTTCCGGTCGGCTCCCCGGTCCGTTTTCCGGACGGTTTTCCGTCGGCGCACGGCCGGGGCGTGCTCGCGATCCGGCCGGGGCCGTCGGTGTTCCGGACCCGCCGCCACCGGTGGCGAGGCGCCCCGGGCGCCCTTAGCGTGGGTGGATGATCGAGCTTGAGGGGCTGACCAAGCGCTACGGCGAAAAGCTCGCCGTGGACCACCTCACCTTCACCGTGCACCCCGGGATCGTCACCGGCTTCCTGGGCCCCAATGGCGCGGGCAAGTCCACGACCATGCGCATGATGCTCGACCTGGACAACCCCACCAGCGGCTCGGTGCGGATCGACGGCAGGCACTACCGCTCGCTGAAGGACCCACTGAAGGTCGTCGGCGCCCTGCTGGAGGCCAAGGCCTGGCACGGCGGCCGCAGCGCCCACAACCACCTGCTGTGCCTGGCACAGAGCAACGGCATCCCCCGCACCCGGGTGCGGGAGGTGCTGGACACCGTCGGCCTGACCTCGGTGGCCAAGAAGCGCACCAAGGGCTTCTCGCTGGGCATGGGCCAGCGGCTCGGCATCGCCGCCGCGCTGCTCGGCGACCCCGAGATCCTGATGTTCGACGAGCCGGTCAACGGGCTCGACCCCGAGGGCATCCACTGGATCCGCAATCTCATGAAGAACCTGGCGGCCCAGGGCCGTACGGTCTTCGTCTCCTCGCACCTGATGAGCGAGATGGCGCTGACCGCCGAGCACCTCGTGGTCATCGGCCAGGGCCGGCTGCTGGCGGACACCTCCATGGCCGCCTTCATCGCGGAGAACTCACGGTCGTACGTGCGGATGCGCTCGCCCGACCACGAGCGGCTGCGGGACGTGCTCTCCGGGGCCGGGATCACCGCCCGGCCCACGGCCGACGGCTCCCTGGAGGTGGACGGCGAGGACGCGCCGCACCTCGGCGAGCTGGCCGCGCGGCATCAGCTCACACTGCACGAGCTGAGCCCCCAGCGGGCGTCCCTGGAAGAGGCCTTCATGCAGCTCACCGCCGAGTCGGTGGAGTACCACGCGCACGACGGCCGCCCACCGGAGGAGGCCCGGGCGGGCACCCCGGCCGCGCCGCCGGGCGGGCGCCCCGGCTGGGGAGCCGACTGGCGGAAGAAAGGGTCCTGACGATGGCGGTGGTGACGCAGGTCCTGCGATCCGAATGGACAAAGATCAAATCCGTGCGTTCCACGGTGTGGACGCTCGGTCTGGCCGTGGTGGTGACGGTCGCACTCGGCGCACTGATCAGCGCATTGTCCAAAAATGAGTTCGATAAACTCTCCACACGCGAGAAATTGACCTTCGATCCGACCTTCACGAGTTTCGCGGGGATGGGTCTCGGACAGCTCGCGATGATCGTTTTTGGTGTGCTGGTGGTGTCGAACGAATACAGCACCGGAATGATCCGCACCTCGCTGGCGGCCGTTCCCCAGCGCGGCACCTTTCTCTTCAGCAAGATCACCATTGCCACGCTGCTCGCACTCGTCGTCAGCATGATCACGAGTTTCGTGGCCTTTTTCGTCGGCCAGGCGATGCTCGGCAGCCACAAAGCGGCCCTCGGGGACCCCGGCGCCCTGCGCGCGGTGATCGGCGGCGGTCTCTACATGACGCTGATCACCGTCTTCTCGATGGGCGTCGCGACGATGCTGCGCAGCCCGATGCTCTCGCTCGGCATCCTGATGCCGTTCTTCTTCCTCATCTCGGCCATCCTCGGCAACGTCTCCGCCACCAAGAAGGTCGGCCAGTACCTCCCGGACCAGGCGGGGCAGAAGGTCATGCAGGTCGTCACCTTCGACGACGACGCCCCGTACGGGCCGTGGGGCGGCTTCGCGATCATGGTGGTCTGGGTGGTCGCCGCGCTGATCTGCGCATATGTCCTGTTGAGGAAGCGGGACGCGTGAGCGCTCGGTGACCGCTCCCTGACCCACCGCAGGCCCTTGAAATCTCACAAATCGGGAACCGTCAACGCTCGCCTATGCTCCTAACCCTCACGGGGGCTTATTGCCCCGACCAGCTCGCGAGGGGCGGAGAATGATCGAGGCAGTCGGCCTGACGAAGCGCTACGGCGCCAAGACGGCCGTGTACAACCTGTCGTTCCAGGTACGGCCAGGTGCCGTCACCGGCTTCCTGGGGCCCAACGGCTCCGGCAAGTCGACGACGATGCGCATGATCCTGGGCCTGGACAACCCGACCTCCGGGCAGGTGACCATCGGTGGCCACCCGTTCAACAAGCTGCCCAACGCCCCCCGCCAGGTCGGTGCCCTCCTCGACGCGAAGGCCGTGCACGGCGGACGCAGCGCACGGCAGCACCTGCTGTCCCTCGCCCAGCTCTCCGGCATCCCGGCCCGCCGGGTCGACGAGGTGCTCGGCGTCGTCGGTCTGCAGGACGTGGCCCGCAGGCGCTCCAAGGGCTTCTCGCTCGGCATGGGCCAGCGGCTCGGCATCGCCGCCGCGCTGCTCGGCGACCCCCAGGTGCTGCTCTTCGACGAGCCGGTCAACGGTCTCGACCCCGAGGGCATCCTGTGGGTCCGCAACCTCATGAAGCGGCTCGCGGCGGAGGGCCGCACGGTCTTCGTCTCCTCGCACCTGATGAGCGAGATGGCGCTGACCGCCGACCACCTGATCGTCATCGGACGCGGTCAGCTGATGGCCGACATGAGCGTCACCGACTTCATCTCCGCGAACTCCGCGGACTTCGCCCGCGTCCGCACGCCCGAGGGCGAGCACGAGAGCCGCGAGAAGCTCACCGCCGCGCTGGTCGAGGCGGGCGGCCAGGTGCTGCCCGAGCAGGACGGCGCGCTGCGCGTCACGGGCCTGGCCCTCCCCCGGATCAGCGACGTCGCGCACGGCGCGGACGTCCGTCTGTGGGAGCTCTCCCCGCACCAGGCGTCCCTGGAAGAGGCGTACATGCGCCTCACCCAGGGCGCGGTCGACTACCGCTCGACCGCCGACCAGATGTCCGGCTTCCAGCAGCCCGCCCCCGGGTACGGACAGCCGGGCGCCCCGCAGGGCTGGGCCCCGCCGCAGCCCCCACAGGGCAACCCCTACCCCGTGCTTCCGGGCGAGCAGCCCAACCCGTACGCGCAGCAGCAGCAGTTCGCCGCCGCCCCTGGCGTCCCTGCCACGCCGCAGCACCAGCAGCCTCAGCCGCCCGCCGCGGCTCCGGCCGCTCCCCCGGCGCAGCCGACCGCCGCGCCGGATTCCGCACCCGCCCCCGCCGACCTCACCAAGCGCGACAGCGAGGACGCCCGATGACCACCCCCCAGCACCCCGCGCCCCCGCAGTCCGCCCCGCAGGGCCCGCCGCAGGGGCCCCCGCAGGCCCAGGCCTACGCCCAGCCGCAGCAGGGGCTCCCGCCCCAGCAGCAGCCCCAGCACGGGCAGGGCTACTGGCCGGGCACCGCGCCCGCCGGCGTCTACGTCTCGCCGATCCCGGTGCGCAACGCCCACCTCGGTGACGCCCTCGCCTCCGAGTGGACCAAGATCAAGTCGGTCCGGTCGACGATGTGGACGCTCGGCGTCCTGGTCGTGCTCGTGGTCGGCATCGGCATCCTGATCGGGACGATCGCCAAGGCCGTGGACAAGGAGCTGAACGCCTCGGCACTGGGCGGCGGGTTCTTCGGCGTGATGCTGGGCTCGATCTGCGTGATCACGCTCGGCGTGCTGACGATCACCTCCGAGTACGGCACGGGCATGATCCGCACGACCCTGACGGCCTGCCCGAACCGCGGCCGGGTACTGACGGCCAAGGCGATCGTGTTCTTCTCGCTGACGTTCGTCATCACCCTGATCTGCACCGCACTGGTGGGCGTGATCAACACGGCGCTGCTGGGCGATCTGGCCCTTGAGGCGACGGGCGCGGAGTGGTTCAAGGCAACGGTCGGCGTGAGCCTTTACACGGCGGCGCTGGGCCTGTTGGCGCTCGCCGTGGGCACGCTGCTGCGGCACTCGGCCGGGGCGATCACGACCATGCTGGGCGTGGTGCTGCTGCCCGTGGTGGTCGCGATGTTCATGATGTCCGACAGCCTCTCGGACGTGCGTGAGTGGCTCTTCGAGTACTCGATCCCCAGCCAGCTCGCCGTCATCGCCGTCTCCGACGGCTCCGGCGACGGGGACGGCATGACCGGCTGGGACCCGCTGTGGATCATGCTGGTCCTGGCCGGCGTGGCCCTGGCCGGCGCGTACGCGTCGATCACGAAGCGCGACGCGTAACGCTGGGCGCCGAGCCTTCCGACGGACCTTCCGCCGATCCGGCCGGTCTTTGCCGCGGCGGCCTCCGGCGGTTCTTCGGCTACCGGCCCGTCTCGCCGCCTGCGGCGGCCGGCGCCCTGCGGGCGCGTCCTCAAACGCCGGACGGGCTGATATCGGCTGAGCCCAGCCACAACCGGCCCGCTGGGGGCACCTCCCAGCGGTAGCTGGGGGAGATTGAGGACACCGCCGCGCAGCGGTGGTGCGGGCCGCCCCGATCAGTACCGCGGTGCGTTACGAGACCGCTGGAGCCTCGCGCTCCGGCGGTCTCTCGCGTTCCAGCAGGCCTTGTGCCAGTGGCGGCGGTCCTCGACGCCGCCACCGTACTGCGGCCAGGCGACGAGGTGCGGGACGCCCGGCGGGATCTCCTGGTCGCAGCCGGGGCAGCGGTAGTGCTTGGCCGCCGAGCCGCCACCGATCATGCGGACGTTCCACTCCTCGCCCTGCCAGCTCTCCGTGCGCTCCAGCCCGTAACGGTTGCCGACCGGTTCGCGCTCGTCACGCGGGTCGGCGGCTTGCTTGTCGGCGCCGCCTCGCGGGCGGTTTCGGCGCGGGGACACGGAACACCTCGGAGGTCTGGAAACACGGGCCGTGACCAGTATTGCGCGCTGCGGCGGCCTGCCCGGGCACCCGCACCCCGGCACCGGAGCGGCCCGCTCTCCGATCATCATGAAAACTTCACGCTCCGCCGTGCCCTTGGCACGTGTCGGGCGTTATTGCCTTTGGGGGGAGGCCGCGTCGGTCGCTTAGGAGGAGTCAGAGCGATGCGCGTTGGAGCTTTTGTCCTTGCCGCCCAATTCCCCGGTCAGGGCCACGGAGAAGCGCTGTACCGAGCCGTGCGGTCGGCTGAGGTCGCCGAGGAAGCCGGGCTGGACGCCGTCTGGGTGGCCGAGCACCACTTCGTACCGTACGGAGTCTGCCCGTCCGCCGTCACCCTGGCGGCGCTGCTGCTGGGGCGCACGCATTCCATCGAAGTGGGCACGGCTGTCAGCGTGTTGCCGACCGCGCACCCGGTGGCCCTCGGCGAACAGGCGGCACTCCTGCATCTGACCTCCGGTGGCCGGTTCACCCTCGGGGTGGGACGCGGCGGGCCGTGGGTGGACCTGGAGGTCTTCGACTCCGGTCTCGCGGCGTACGAAGAGGGGTTCCCCGAGTCCCTCGAACTGCTGATGCGCTGGCTGCGCGAACCCCGCGTGAGCGCTGACGGGAAACGATTCGCCTTCCGCGAGGTCCCGGTCGTCCCGCGCCCGGACGAACTGCTCGACCCCTCCGGTGCCGACCGCCCCGGCCCGCCGGTCATGGTCGCCTGCACTTCACCCGACAGTGTGCGGCTCGCGGCCCGGCACGGGCTGCCGATGCTGCTCGGCATGCACATCGGGGACGAGGAGAAGGCGGAGATGGTCGCCGCGTGGCGCAAATGCGCCCTGGAGTACGGGAGTTCGCCGGAGGAGGTCGCGGCGGCGGGCCATGTGGCGGCCGGGGTCGCCCAGGTCGCGGACAATCGGGCCGCGGCGGCCGAGACCCTGCTGAAGGCCATGCCGGGCTGGCTGCACAAGGGGCTCACGGCACACGTGACGGTCGACGGCCGCGAGCGGCGGATGCGCGACCCGTACGCCTACACGGAGCTGCTCTGCGATCTCCATCCGGTGGGACCGCCCCGGCTGTGCGCCGACCGGCTGGCCGCGACCTCCGAGCGCACGGGCATCAGCCGCTTCGCCCTGCTGACCGAGGGCTCGGGGGATCTCGCCGCCACCGAGGACAATCTCCGTCGGCTCGGCGGAGAGGTACTGCCGCTGCTCGCCTGAGCTGCCCCCGGCCGGTACGGGCTCCCGCCCTCCCCGGCCGTACGCCCCCTGCCCATGCCCTTCGCCCGGTTTCCCCCCGCTTACCCGAGCCCCCCTGTACCCCCGTGCCCCCGTGTCCCGTGCCCCCGCGGGTCGTGCGGAGCTGCCGCCCATTACTCGTCGCACACCTCCCCCCCTGCGAGGAGCGGCAGCAAGGGTGGGGTCAGCAGTCCCGCAACTCCGGGGACTGGTTCAGCAGCTGGCCCCGGATCGAGGTGAAGCGGGCCAGGCGGTCGTCCACCGCCGGGTCGAGCGGGAAGACCGCCACCCGATGGCAGTTCTGGAACGCCAGGCGTACCCCGAAGTGTCGCTGGAGTGCACCGCGAATCGCGTCACTCGCCAGGGCGCGCAGCAGTTGACCGCGCGCCTGCTCGTCCGGCGGCGGCATCCGGTTGTCGGCGAACTCGCCGCCTTCGACCTTGAGCTGGACCACCAGAGAGCTGACCATTTCCCACGCGTACGGCAGGGAGTTCCGGACGCAGTCGACGAATTCCGCTTCGTCGACCTCGCCTCGCTCGGCCTGTTCAAGGAGGGCCGGTGAGACGTCGAGCGACATGGGTTCTCCTCTCGAGGACCCCGCGAGCGGGGTCACAGGGATGGGCGGGCGGACGACGACGCCCTGTGCCCGTACGGCGACCGCCCGCTTCAACGGTAATTCGGCCACTGCTACCGCACCAGGAGAACGCACATACAACTGGCCATCCGGCGCCCTCCATCGAACGGGCTCTTCCGGGGCGAATCGCGTCGAGCGGCAGGAGTCGAGTAGCGTGACCCACCATGCGTCTCGTCATTGCCCGTTGCTCCGTGGACTACGCGGGCCGGCTCACCGCCCACCTTCCTTCCGCCCCGCGTCTGATCCTGGTCAAGGCGGACGGCAGCGTCTCCATCCACGCGGACGACCGGGCCTACAAGCCCCTCAACTGGATGTCCCCGCCCTGCACCCTGAAGGAGGGCGACGGCAGCGTGTGGACGGTGGTGAACAAGGCGGGCGAGAAATTGATCATCACCATGGAGGAAGTCCTCCACGATTCCTCGCACGAGCTGGGCGTCGACCCCGGTCTCGTCAAGGACGGCGTGGAAGCGCACCTTCAGGAACTGCTCGCGGACCGCATCACCACGCTCGGTGACGGCTACACTCTGATCCGTCGCGAATATCCGACGGCCATCGGGCCCGTGGACATCCTCTGCCGGGACGCCGACGGCGCCACCGTGGCCGTGGAGCTGAAGCGGCGCGGCGACATCGACGGCGTCGAGCAGCTGACCCGCTATCTCGAACTGCTCAACCGCGACCCGCACCTCGCCCCCGTACGAGGGATCTTCGCCGCGCAGGAGATCAAGCCGCAGGCACGCGTTCTGGCCACGGACCGCGGCATCGGCTGCGTCGTCCTGGACTACGACGCGATGCGCGGCATCGAGGACGACAAGCTGCGGCTGTTCTAGGGACCGGGCGCCCTGCGGGGTGTCCTGCTGACGGCGAGCCGTCTTGCCGCCTGCGGCGGCGGGCGCCCTGCCCGGCTGCGCGGGCTCCGGATGCTGTCCGGCGGACCTTCGGCTGCGGGCCGTCTTGCCGCCTGCGGCGGCGGGCGCCCTGCGGGCGCGTCCTCAAGCGCCGGACGGGCTGAACTCAGCCCGTCCGGCGCTTGAGGACACAGCACAGCAGCCCGTCCGGCGCACCCGACACGGCCTACACAGCGGGAGCGCTTCCGCTGCCCGATCCGCCCGGCGCGGGGCCGCTCGCGGAGTTCGAGCTGCTGCCCGCGGGGGACGTGGGGGACGTCGGATCCTGCGTCGGCGTTCCGGGGTCCTTCGTGGGCTCCTGCGACTTCGTCGGCGTCGGCTTCTGCGTCGGCGGCGTGGGATCGCCACCGCCCGGCGTACGCGTGGGGCTCTTCGTCGGCCCGTCCGACGAGGACGGCGAGCTCGACGGCGCATCGCTGCCGCTCGGGCTCGGCGACGAGCTGCCGGAGGCGCCCGGCGAGGACGGCGTGGCACCCGGACTCTGCGACTGGCCGGGCCTGCCGGTGCCGTCCGGGACCTGCGGGCGGCCGGTGACGCCCGACGCCGGCTGATCGGCGTTGAGGGTGTTGTCGCCGTCCTGCCGGGACGCCGACTGGTCCGGCTTCACCTGGTCCGACGGCTTGTGGGTGGGCCCCCCGGAAGCCGCGCCGAGCGTGACGACCGTGCCGAGGACGCCCGCGAGGAGCGCGCCCGCGCCCGCCGCGATCAGATTGCGCCGGGCCCGGCCCACCATGAGTCTCTTGGCCCACGGCTCCCGGTGCGCGGGACGGCCCGGGCCGCTCTGCGCGACGGGCCCGGAGGCCCCCGCGGGCCCGGCCTTGCCGCTGTCCGCGCCGAAACCGCTTACGACCGTGGTCGCCCCCGAGTCATGGGCGCGGGGCGCGGGCACGGCATAGGGCGGGGTGACCGACTGCTCGCTCCGCGCGGCCGGGATCTCCTCACCCGCCGGGGCGGGGCCGTCCTCGCCGGGCAGCGGCGGCAGCGGTGGCACGCCGGGGACGCCGCGCATGCCCATCGCCAGCCCGGAGCGGTCGGCGACCAGCGCCAGCGCCCGGCGGCCGGCGACCGCGCCGCGCTTGTCGGCCATCACACCGCGCAGCCCGATGGAGGCCTCCAGCTCGGCGCGGGCCCGGTCGAGGCTGCCGGTGCACAGCGCCAGCACGCCCAACTCGTGGTGGAAATACGCTTCTTCGCCGACCTCGCCCGACATGCGCGCGGCTGCCTGGCCGTGCCGCAGGCTGCGCTCCCAGGCGCTCCAGTGGCAGGCGGCGGCGAAGGCGGGCGCCGCCGTGCGGGCCAGCAGCACCGCGGCCGCCGGGTGCCCGGCCCCGCCGTCGGCGATCAGCACGGACATCGCGGCGAGGATCGCGTCGGCCTCGGCGGCGGCCCGCTCGGGGGCGACGGAGGGATGCCCGGCCCACCAGGCGTAGTGCTGCGCGGCGGAGTGCGCGCGGGCGGCGGTGTCGGTGCCGTAGCCCTCGGCGAGCAGCTGGTCGGCGACGCCGGCCGCGAGCCGGTAGTGCGCGCCGACGGCGGTGATCAGCCCGCTGGCGAGCAGCTCGCCGACGGCGGCGTCCGCGTGGGTGTCGCCGGCCAGCGCGGGCAGATGGGCCTGGTGGGGGACCTCGCCGCCGAGGGCGAGGGCGAAGCTCAGGGTGTCGCGGGCGACGTCGCTGAGCCGGGAGGCGAGCACGCCGACGGGCGCCGCGCTGACCGCGAGGCTCGGCAGCGGCGGCTTGATGTCGCCGCCGGCTTCCTCGGACCCGCCGGCCGCGTCGGCCACGTAGGGCCGCTCGGCGAAGACGCCGAACTCGTCGACGGCGGCGGGGTCGGCGCCGGTCCGGTCGCGCTGCCGCAGCAGGGCCCCGGCCTGGACGAACCGCAGCGGCAGCCCCTCGGACTCGAACCACAGGTCCGCCGCCCAGTCCGCTTCCTCGTCCGTGAGCGGCCGCTCCACGGCCCGCTCCAGCAGCTCCAGGCAGCCGGTGCGGTCGAGGCCGCCGAGGAAGACCTCTTCGAGGTGCGAGTCGGGGGATGGCGCGGCGACGTCGGGCGTGGCCGCGAGGAGGAAGGCGCACTCGGGGGTCGCGTCGAGCAGCTCGTCGAGCGCGCTGCCGCCGAACTCCAGGTCGTCCAGGACGACGATCGCGCCGATCTCGTGCACCGCCGCCAGGATCCCGGCCCGGTCGGGGCGGTTCCGGGGCGCGTGGTGGACGGCGGCGAAGAGCTCGTAGAGCAGATCGGCGGGGGTGCGGTGGTAGCCGCTGAGGCGGACGACGCCATCGGGGGCCAGGCCCTCGACGTCCGTGGCGACGGCGTCCAGCAGGGCGGTGCGCCCGGAGCCGGCGGGGCCGGTGAGGCGCACGGAACGGCCACGGGAGAGCAGCCGGGTCAGCCGCTCGCGCTCCTCGTCCCGCTCGACCAGCGGCAGCTCGGGGCCGACGGGACGGGCGGGCGGCGGCGGGGCCGCGGCGCGGCGCAGCTCGGCGCGCTCGTCGGCACCGTGCCGCTGGGGGCGTGCGGGCAGCCTGCCGGGCGGGCAGGGCTCTATTTCGCTGCCGTCGACAGGGTTGACGGTGAGCAGGTAGTCACCGGTGACCAGCTGGACGACCCGGACGGGCCCCTGGTTCGGGGAGTCGGGCGCGCTCGACGACGCGGCCGCGGGCTCCGACCGCGACGGCTGCAGCGGGCCGCCGTCGGCGGACGCGCGGTCGTCGTCGTGGAAGTCCTCGGATCCCGGGTTCGTCGGGTCCATGGTCAAAAGCCCCCCAGATGCGTGGCGTGCCGTCCTGCCCTTTCGGCCTGACCTTCGCTTCTGGTCCGGTGCCCGCCGTGGGCTTGCTTATGCGGCCTTTGCGTGTGCGGCGGGAAAACCGAACCTCAGACCTGCGCCCAGTATCTACGACCGCCGGGGGCGGATGCCGCCGGGGCAGATCACAGTCTTATGAGGATCTGATGCCGGAG
The DNA here is from genome assembly GCF_055576875.1 of Streptomyces sp. NPDC033229. Lineage (NCBI taxonomy): Bacteria > Bacillati > Actinomycetota > Actinomycetes > Kitasatosporales > Streptomycetaceae > Streptomyces > Streptomyces sp. NPDC033229. The sequence goes on from NZ_JBVIQR010000027.1 coordinate 115,917, forward strand.
GGGGCCGGGGCTGCCAGGGGGGCCTGGCGGACCGGGGTGACGTCTCGAACGGGCGGACGGGTCAGACGCGGGGCAGGGACTCCGCCTCGATGCCGCCCTCGATGGCGAGGATGCGGTGCAGCCGAGTGGCGACCAGGAGCCGCTGCATCCGGTCGGGGACCCCGCGCAGGACGAGCCGCCTGCCGGTGCGACCGGCCCGGCGGTGGGCTCCCATGATCACCCCGAGTCCGGTGGCGTCCCAGGAGTCCAGCTCGGTCAGGTCCAGGACGAGGTCGCCCCGGCCGGCGTCGAGCGCGGAATGCAGCAGGCTTCGGACGTCCGCCGCGTTACGGACGTCGAGGCGCCCCCCGACGACCAGCTCGGCGTGGTCGCCCCTGATATGCATATGCGCTCCCGGGAGTGGTCGGAGATGTGGGTGTGGCCGTACTGAACTGACTGCCTCTCACACGACAAAGTTGCCGCCTGTAAGCGAACCGATACCGAATTCACCCCGGAGGGTGAATTCGATTAGGCGTTACAGGCTCAGTGCTGGTAAAAGCCCTGCCCGCTCTTGCGGCCGAGGTCACCCGCGTCCACCATGCGGCGCATCAGCTCCGGCGGGGCGAACTTCTCGTCCTGGCACTCGGTGTAGATGTTGTCCGTGGCGTGCATCAGGATGTCGACACCGGTCAGGTCGGCGGTGGCCAGCGGCCCCATCGCATGACCGAAGCCCAGCTTGCAGGCGATGTCGATGTCCTCGGCGCTGGCCACCCCGGACTCGTACAGCTTGGCCGCCTCGACGACGAGCGCCGAGATGAGGCGCGTGGTGACAAAGCCCGCGACGTCGCGATTGACGACGATGCAGGTCTTGCCGACACCCTCGGCGAACTCCCGCGCGGTGGCGAGCGTTTCGTCACTGGTCTTGTACCCGCGAACGAGCTCGCAAAGCTGCATCATCGGCACGGGCGAGAAGAAGTGCGTACCCACGACGCGCTCCGGGCGCTGCGTGGCGGCTGCGATCTTGGTGATCGGGATGGCGGAGGTGTTGGAGGCGAGGACCGTCTCGTCCTTCACCAGGCCGTCCAGGGTGCGGAAGATCTCGCGCTTGGTGTCGACGTCCTCGAACACCGCCTCGACGACGATGTCGGCGTCGGCGGCCGCGTCCAGGTCGGTGGTGGCGGTGATCCGGGCGAGGGCCGCCTCGGCGACGTCCGCGTCGAGCTTGCCCTTGGAGACGAACTTGTCGTACGAGGCCTTGATGCCGTCCGTGCCCCGCGTGAGCGCGGCGCCGGTGACGTCCCGCAGCACGACGTCCCACCCGGCCTGGGCGGAGACCTGTGCGATCCCGGAACCCATCAGACCGGCTCCGATGACGGCGAGCTTCTTGGCCACTGCTGTCCCCTTAATCCCTGTTCACTTACGGTCTCTGGCCCGGACCTTAGCGTCAGTGGGCGCGCCGTTGGGAAGGAAGAGATGCGCGTCACGTCCCAAATGACGGACATCACACTGGACAGCCCAGCGGCCTGACCACACGCCGCAGTTGAGCCACTCCAGCCCCATGATTCACACGGTCGGCCGTACGGTCCCACCGGCGTAGCCGAGCAGCTTCTCCCCCATCAGCTCCTCCATCTCGTCCAGCAGGACGAGCGCGTCGCGGGAGACGTCCTTCGCCGTACGGCCCGTCAGCAGCGCGCGCCCGATGTGCTCGGCGAGCCGGGCCAGCACCCAGGCGAGCTGACCGGCCACCAGTTCGGGCAGTACGTCACCGGGCGCGGCCCCGGCCTCCTCGGCGAGGGTGACCGTGAGCGCCTCGGTGACCTGCCGGTCCATGGCGGCGAGGCGGGACTTCAGGGCTTCCGACTCCCCGACGACCCGCAGAAACCGGTCGTATCCGTCGATCAGCCCGAGGCGCGGCGACACGGCCACGGCCTCGGCGCGCAGCACGCGCAGCACGGCCCGGGCAGCCGACTCGCCCTCGGCCCGGCCCCGGACGACGGACGGCAGCCAGTCGACGACGTCGTCCTGCCGGTCGAGGAAGAGATCTTCCTTGGCCGGAAAGTAGTTGTAGACGGTATTGACGGACACGTCGGCCGCCGCCGCGACCTCCGCGATCGTCACGGCGTCGAATCCGCGCTCCAGGAACAGGCCGGTCGCGACATCGGAGATGTGCTGCCTGGTCTGCCGCTTCTTCCGCTCCCTGAGCCCCTCGGTCATGGCCCCATCGTAGCTTCGCTGGACCCCCTGAAAACTTGGGGTCATTGCAAACTTTAGGAGACTCTGCTTTTCTTGCGGCCATGGACGACGCACCCGATCGGCTCAGCATCAGCGCCTCCGGACTCACCCGGACCTTCCACACCGGGCGGGGCCCCGTCGAGGCCGTACGCGGCATCGACCTCACCGTCCGCGGGGGCGAGGTCCTCGGCCTCCTCGGCCCCAACGGCGCGGGCAAGACCACCGCCCTGCGCATGCTCACCACCCTCCTGCCACCCACCGGCGGCACCGCGACCGTCGCCGGTCACGACCTCGCCCGCGACCCGGAGGGCGTACGGCGCCGCACGGGGTACGTCGCCCAGTCCGGCGGCGTCGACCCGACCGTGTCCGTGCGCGAGGAACTGCTCACCCAGGCCCGCCTCTACCGGCTCCGCAAGGCCGAAGCCGCCGCCCGCGTCGAGGAACTGACCCTCGACCTCGGCCTGACCGGACTCCTGGACCGCCCCTGCGGCGCCCTCTCCGGCGGCCAGCGGCGCCGCCTCGATGTCGCCATGGCCCTGACCCACCGGCCAGAGGTCCTCTTCCTCGACGAGCCCACCACCGGACTCGACCCCGGCAGCCGCGCCGACCTGTGGGACCTCCTGCGCCGCATCCGCGCCGAGTGGGGCACCACCGTCGTCCTCACCACCCATTACCTCGACGAGGCCGACGCGCTCGCCGACCGGCTGGTCGTCGTCGACCGGGGCGCCGTCGTCGCCGAAGGGACCCCGGCCGCCCTCAAGTCCCGCTATGCCGGGTCCCCCCACGCGAGCCTGCAGGACGCCTTCCTCGCCATCACCGGGCGCGCCGCCGCGCCCCGGGAATCCGCCCCCGTGGCCGTCTAGACGAGTCATTCCGAATGCTGACGGTGTGTCCGGGAACGCAGACAGGGCGTCCAAGATCGTTGTGTGACGAACAACCTGGACGCCCTGCTGA
>NZ_JBVIQR010000028.1:0-12705 GCF_055576875.1 Streptomyces sp. NPDC033229
AGTTGCATCCGCGTCACGCAACACGATTTACCGGATCAGACCCCGCCGCGAAGGCCAATCCCACAAATTGATCACAACCGAATACGCGCCCTAGTGCCGTGGTGGAGCTGGATCGCGCTGATCGTTCTCTACGGCAGCGTCTTCGTCGTGCCCGGCGAGTCCGTCAAGGGCCTGATCCGGCTCGCCTTCGTGGCCGTGTCGACGGCGTACGTGCTGTTCTGGCCCATGCGCGACCGCCGGGGACGGAACAGGCCCCTCGACCGGATGGACGAGGGGCCTGTGGAAGGGCCGTGGGGTCCCATGTGGGACCCGGACCGGACTAGGCCTTGGGCAGGCCCGCCAGCTGGGCGGTGAGCCGCTCGATGTCGGCCTCGGCCGTCTCCAGCCGCTTGCGGATCTTCTCCACGGCCACCTCGGCGGCCTTGGCGAGGAACGCCTCGTTGCCGAGCTTGGCCGTGGACTGCGCCTTGTCCTTCTCGGCGGCGGCCAGCGCCTTGGTCAGCCGCTTGCGCTCGGCCTCGACGTCGATGGTGCCCGAGAGGTCGAGAGCGACGGTGGCGCCGGCGACGGGGAGCGAGGCGGTGGCGGCGAAGCCCTCACCGGCCGGCTGGAGGCGCAGCAGCGAACGCATCGCGTCCTCGTGAGCCGCCAGCGCCGTGCCGGTCAGGTCCAGGCGGGCCGGGACCTTCTGGCCCGGCTGGAGGCCCTGGTCGGAACGGAAGCGGCGGACCTCGGTGACGACCTGCTGGACCGTCGCGATCTCCCGCTCGGCCGCCGCGTCCCGGAAGCCGCTGTCGGCCGGCCAGTCGGCGATGACCACGGACTCGCGCCCGGTCAGCGAGGTCCACAGCGTCTCGGTGACGAAGGGGACGACCGGGTGCAGCAGGCGCAGCGTGACGTCCAGGACCTCGCCCAGGACGCGGCGCGAGGCCTCGGCCTCGGGACCGCCCTTCTGGAAGGTGGCCTTGGACAGCTCGACGTACCAGTCGAAGACCTCGTCCCACGCGAAGTGGAACAGCGCGTCGGAGAGCTTCGCGAACTGGTAGTCGTCGTAGAGCGCGTCCACCTCGGCGACGACCGCGTTGAGCCGGGAGAGGATCCACCGGTCGGCGGCCGACATCCGCTCGGCGGGCGGCAGCTCGCCCTCGATCGTCGCACCGTTCATCATCGCGAAGCGCGTGGCGTTCCAGATCTTGTTCGCGAAGTTCCGCGAACCCTGGACCCAGTCCTCGCCGATCGGCACGTCGACGCCGGGGTTGGCACCACGGGCGAGCGTGAACCGGACGGCGTCGGAGCCGTACTTGTCCATCCAGTCCAGCGGGTTGACCGCGTTGCCGAAGGACTTCGACATCTTCTTGCCGAACTGGTCGCGGACCATGCCGTGCAGGGCGATGGTGTGGAACGGCGGGGTGCCGTCCATGGCGTAGATGCCGAACATCATCATCCGGACGACCCAGAAGAAGAGGATGTCGTAGCCGGTGACCAGGACGGAGTTCGGGTAGAACTTCTCGACGCTCTCGGTCTTCTCGGGCCAGCCGAGCGTGGAGAAGGGCCACAGGCCGGAGGAGAACCAGGTGTCCAGGACGTCGGTCTCCTGGTGCCAGCCCTCACCCGTGGGCGCCTCGTCGTCCGGTCCGACGCAGACCATCTCACCGTTCGGCCCGTACCAGACCGGAATGCGGTGGCCCCACCACAGCTGGCGCGAGATGCACCAGTCGTGGAGGTTGTCGACCCAGCCGAAGTAGCGGGACTCCATCTCCTTCGGGTGGATGGCGACGTCGCCGTCCTTGACCGCCTTGCTCGCGGCCTCGGCCAGCGGGCCGACCTTGACCCACCACTGCATGGACAGGCGCGGCTCGATGGTCGTCTTGCAGCGCGAGCAGTGGCCGACGGAGTGCTCGTACGGACGCTTCTCGGCGACGATCCGGCCCTCGGCGCGCAGGGCGGCGACGATGGCGGAGCGGGCCTCCAGGCGGTCCAGGCCCTGGAAGGGGCCGTGCGCGGTGATCACGGCGCGCTCGTCGAGGACGGTCAGCGACGGCAGGTCGTGCCGCTGGCCGATCTCGAAGTCGTTGGGGTCGTGGGCCGGGGTGACCTTGACGGCGCCCGTGCCGAACTCCGGGTCGACGTGCTCGTCGGCGACGACCGGGATCCGGCGGCCGGTGAGCGGCAGCTCGATCTCGGTGCCGACCAGGTGCTTGTACCGCTCGTCGTCGGGGTGGACGGCCACGGCGGTGTCACCGAGCATCGTCTCGGCCCGGGTCGTGGCGACGACGATCTCCGCGTCGCCGGATCCGTAGCGGATCGAGACGAGCTCGCCCTCGTCGTTCTGGTACTCGACCTCGATGTCGGAGATCGCGGTCAGACAGCGCGGGCACCAGTTGATGATGCGCTCGGCGCGGTAGATCAGCTCGTCGTCGTAGAGCTTCTTGAAGATCGTCTGGACGGCCTTGGAGAGGCCCTCGTCCATGGTGAAGCGCTCACGGGACCAGGCGACGCCATCGCCGAGGCGACGCATCTGCCCGGAGATCTGACCACCCGACTCGGCCTTCCACTGCCACACGCGCTCCACGAACGCCTCGCGGCCCAGGTCGTGACGGGACTTGCCCTCCTTGGCCAGCTCACGCTCGACGACGTTCTGCGTGGCGATGCCGGCGTGGTCCATGCCGGGCTGCCACAGCACCTCGTACCCCTGCATCCGCTTGCGGCGGGTCAGGGCGTCGATCAGCGTGTGCTCGAAGGCGTGGCCCAGGTGGAGCGAGCCGGTGACGTTCGGCGGCGGGATGACGATGGTGTACGGCTCTTTGTCGCTCGAAGCGTCGGCCTCGAAGTAGCCCCGCTCTACCCAGCGCTCGTACAGCGGCCCCTCTACCTCGGCCGGCGCGTACTGGGTCGGCAGTTCGGGGTTGCTGTTCGTCGGCCCGCGGTCGGGGCTCTGCTGAGTGTTCTCGGTCACGGGGAGATTCTACGGGGCCGGGCCGCCCGCTCACGAACCCGTTTGTGCCCCGGAGCAGGGCGCGGCCGGGCGATCCGTAAGGATGTCGCGAACCGATCTTCCGAAGACGCATCCGTAGACGCAGGCGGCAACGATGACCCAGCACCAGCCCGGCCCTTACGGGGCACCACCGCAGCAGCCGGCGTCCCAGCCGGATCCGTACGGCCGGCCGGGGTACGGCTACGGCGGGCCGCAGTACCAGCCCCAGCAGCAGCCGGGCGGCTGGGGGCCGGGCATGCCGCCCCCGTATCCGCCCCCGATACCTCCGCAGGGCGGCGGCAAGGGCAAGGCGATCGCCCTCGCGGTCGGCGCGGTCGTCCTGGTCGGCGCGATCGTGGGCGGCATCGTCCTCCTCACGGGAGGCGACAAGGACAAGAACCATCGGGCGGACGGCAAGGCCTCGCCCACCGCCCCGGCGAGCCCCTCCACCGGCGCCCCCGCGACCCCGGCCGGGAAGAGCTACAAGCTCATCGCGCCCGAGACGGTGGCGGGCGAGTACAAGAAGGACCCCGGCGAGTCCGCGAGCGGGTTCGGCTCGAAGGAGCTGGACGATCTCAAGATCCTGGGAATCACCAACCCGCGGAGCGTCTCGGGCGCTTACAAGTCCGGTGAGGACAAACTCTCCCAGAAGCAGCTGAGGTTCACCGGCGCGTGGGGCGATGAGGTACGAAGCCCCGAGGTGATGGTGGACGGACTGTTCCTGAGCGTGACCAGGGCGACCGCGAACGAGAAGAACCCCGACGCGAAGACCGAATTCGAGGGCACGCCCCAACGGATGTCCCCGGACGGGCTCGGCGCCGACGCCGTGATGAAGTGCCAGATCAGCAAGTGGAGCAACTCGGGCGCGCGGACCATGAAGATGCCGCTGTGCATCTGGGCCGACAAGCACACGATCGGCACCGTGTTCGCCCTCGACATGGCGCTGCTCGCGAGCGGCCAGGACCTCGGCCTGGAGGAGGCGGCAAACCGGACGGCAAGGCTCCGCCAGGACGTACGCGTAGAGACCGGCGGGTGACGGCGGACGTCAACTGTTCCGAAACCGTTGCGGCCCCGCGGTAAAGCGCGTGTAAGTCATCGGGAAGGATGACGGGCATCTGACGCGAGAGCCCCCCCGCATTCGAAGAGAGACACGATGAGCTACCCCCAGCCGGGCCCGTACGGCCAGCAGCCGCCCCAGCAGCCCAACCCGTACGGCCAGGGCGGCGCCCCCGGACAGCCCGGCTACGGCTACCCCCAGCAGCCCCCCGCGGCCCCCTACGGCCAGCAGCCCCCCTACGGCCAGCCCCAGGCCCCGTACGGCGCCCCCCAGCAGCCGGGCCCGTACGGCCAGCAGCCGCCGTACGGACAGCCGGGCGTCCCGGGCCAGTACCCGCCGCCGGTCCCCCCGCAGGGCGGCGGCAAGGGCAAGACGATCGGCATCGTGATCGGTGCGCTGGTCGTGGTGGGCGCCATCGTGGGCGGCGCGGTGTTCTTCATGGGCGGGAGCGGCGGGAGCGGTGGCGAGGTGGCGCCTTACAAGATGGTGCTGCCGGAGACGGTCCTCGACGGGAAGTTCACCAAGAGCACGCTGGGTGCGGGCAAGCAGTCCGAGGACATCGCCAACGACAAGGACGCCAAGGAGATGGGCATCGCCAACGGCACCGGCGTCAAGGCGACCTACTCCAACGCGGAGAAGCAGACTCTCTCGGTGATGGGTGCGTACGGCGATCTCGCCGATCCCCAGAAGACCGTCGACGCCATGATCGCGAAGATGGATGAAGGCGAGAAGAAGAACGCCAGCAAGGGTGCGAAGATCGAGACGGTCGCGCCCTGGAAGGAGTTCTCCCCGAGCGGCTTCGACGGGGCGGTCATGAAGTGTGAGACCAAGAAGTCCACCTACTCGATGGGCACCATGAGCGGCTCTGCCGAGGTCAGCGTCTGCGTTTGGGGTGACTCCAGCGCCGTGGGCGTTGTCCGGCACGCGGTCTCGAAGTCCAGCTCTCCCTATGGGTCGAGCGCCTCCACCGGCAACGTGATGTCCGCCCAGGAAATGTCCGAGGCCACGGCCAAGGTGCGCACCGAGTCGCGCCAGGAAATCAAGAAGTAGCCCGCTGACCGGGCGCCGGCTCCTCGTCCCCGCCGCGGCCGTCGTACTCGGCGTCGCGGCGGCCGTCGTCGCTGCCGTCCTGCTGCTCGTCCCGGGCGACGGCGGCCCGGGGGTCAGTCTCGTCACCCCGCCGACACTGGTCGGCGGGGCGTACCGGCTCGACGCCGGGACGAAGGAGCTGGAGAAGGAGGGACTCGGCGTCCAGGGCGGCATGCCCGAGGGCGCCGTTTCCGTACTGGGCCGCTACCAGCGGGTGGCCGACCACGCCGTGACGCTGTCGCTGTCGGGCGCGTACGGCGGTATCGGCGAACCGGACGCCGTCCTGGACGGCATGTTCAAGGGCTTCGAGAGCGGCCCGGGAAAGCCGTCCGTGGCGGGCGGGCGACGCGCCTTCACACCGGACGGCCCCGACGGCCCAACCATCGCCTGTGAGCTCGTGAAGATGTACGACCGCGCCTACGCCCCGGCCTGCGCGTGGGCGGAGGAGTCGGACGCGATGCTGGTCATCGACTTCGATCCCGGACGACGCTCGGCGGACTCCGTGGACCTCGCGGCCTTCGCGAAGACCACGGCAGGCATCCACCGGGACGTACGCAAGTCCGCCTGATCCAGGCAAAAAAAAGGGGGCGCCCGGCCAACAGGCCGGGCGCCCCCTTTCACGTGTGCGAAAAACAGCGCGCTACGCGCTCTTCTCGTGCCGTTCGTCCTTGCCCACGATGCGGGGCTCGCGCGGCACCAGGGTGGGGTTGACGTTCGAGTGGACGACGTCTTCGGTGATGACGACGCGGGCGACGTCCTTGCGGGACGGGACCTCGTACATCACCGACATCAGGACCTCTTCCATGATGGCGCGCAGGCCTCGCGCGCCCGTGCCACGGAGGATGGCCTGGTCGGCGATGGCCTCCAGGGCCGGGCGGTCGAAGTCCAGCTCCACGCCGTCGAGTTCGAACAGCCGCTGGTACTGCTTCACCAGGGCGTTGCGCGGCTCGACGAGGATCTGGAGGAGGGCCTCGCGGTCCAGGTTGTGGACGGAGGTGATGACCGGGAGGCGGCCGATGAATTCGGGGATCATCCCGAACTTCACCAGGTCCTCCGGCATGACCTCCTGGAACTGGTCGCTGGCCTCGATCTCGCGCTTGGAGCGGATCGTGGCGCCGAAGCCGATGCCCTTGGCGCCGGCCCGCGACTCGATGATCTTCTCCAGGCCGGAGAAGGCGCCGCCCACGATGAACAGGACGTTCGTCGTGTCGATCTGGATGAACTCCTGGTGCGGGTGCTTGCGGCCGCCCTGCGGCGGGACGGAGGCCGTCGTGCCTTCCAGGATCTTCAGCAGGGCCTGCTGGACGCCCTCGCCGGAGACGTCTCGTGTGATCGACGGATTTTCGCTCTTTCGGGCGACCTTGTCGATCTCATCGATGTAGATGATGCCGGTCTCGGCCTTCTTGACGTCGTAGTCAGCGGCCTGGATCAGCTTCAACAGGATGTTCTCGACGTCCTCGCCCACATAGCCCGCCTCCGTCAGCGCGGTGGCGTCGGCGATGGCGAACGGGACGTTGAGCATCCGGGCGAGCGTCTGCGCGAGCAGGGTCTTGCCGGAGCCCGTGGGGCCGAGCAGCAGGATGTTGGACTTCGCCAACTCGATGCCGTCGTCGCGGCTTCCGGCGTTCTCGCCGGCCTGCACGCGCTTGTAGTGGTTGTAGACCGCGACGGAGAGGGCCTTCTTCGCGGCCTCCTGGCCCACTACATAGCCTTCGAGGAACTCGTAGATCTCGCGGGGCTTGGGGAGCTCCTCCCAGCGCACCTCGGAGGTCTCCGCGAGCTCTTCCTCGATGATCTCGTTGCAGAGGTCGATGCACTCGTCGCAGATGTACACACCAGGACCCGCGATGAGCTTCTTCACCTGCTTCTGGCTCTTGCCGCAGAACGAGCACTTGAGCAGGTCGCCGCCGTCACCGATGCGTGCCACGAGGTGCTTCCCCTTCGCCTGGGATCCGCCTTGCTCTGCGAACCCGGGTGCTTGCCTATCGACGGTACCTTGCCGGGCCCCCTGTGCGGGCCCCCCTTGGACCTACTCGGTCCAAGGGGGTTGCCACCCGACAACGGATCCCGGACCGGAACTCAGACCGAAACAGACGTCTTACGCGTCGAAACGATCTGGTCGACCAGACCGTACGCGAGCGCGTCCTCGGCAGTGAGGATCTTGTCGCGCTCGATGTCGTCACGGATCTTCTCGATCGGCGTGCTGGAGTGCTTCGCCAGCATCTCCTCGAGCTGCGTACGCATGCGCATGATCTCGTTCGCCGCGATCTCCAGGTCGGAGAGCTGCTCACGGCCCGTCTGGCTGGACGGCTGGTGGATCAGGACGCGCGCGTTCGGCAGTGCCATCCGCTTGCCGGGGGTACCGGCGGCCAGCAGGATCGCGGCCGCGGAGGCGGCCTGGCCCATGCAGACGGTCTGGATGTCGGGCTTCACGAACTGCATCGTGTCGTAGATCGCGGTCAGCGCGGTGAACGAGCCGCCCGGCGAGTTGATGTAGATCGAGATGTCACGGTCGGGGTCCATCGACTCCAGGCACAGCAGCTGCGCCATGACGTCGTTGGCGGAGGCGTCGTCGACCTGGACGCCCAGGAAGATCACGCGCTCCTCGAAGAGCTTCGCGTACGGGTCGTACTCACGGACGCCCTGGGAGGTGCGCTCCACAAAGCGCGGCACGACGTAGCGGGCTTCGGCCTGCGGGCCGGTGTAGAGGCCGCTGCCGGGGAAGTTGTTCATGCGGGTGTTCACCATCCTGATGGCGATCGGTGGGCTGGGATTCGGCTTCGAGGCAGTGCTGCCGGGGGGTATCAGGCCCCGGTGCCGCCGCCGCCCGGAACGCCGGAGGCGTAGGTGATGATCTCGTCGATGATCCCGTACTCCTTGGCCTCCTCCGCGGTGAACCAACGGTCACGGTCACCGTCGCGGATGATCGTCTCCACGGTCTGGCCGGTGTGCTCCGCGGTGATCTGCGCCATGCGCTTCTTCGTGCGGAGCAGCTGCTCGGCCTGGATCTTGATGTCCGAGGCGGTGCCGCCGAGGCCCGCGGAGCCCTGGTGCATGAGGATGTCCGAGTTCGGCAGCGCGAAGCGCTTGCCGGGGGTGCCCGCGGTCAGCAGGAACTGCCCCATGGAGGCCGCGAGGCCCATCGCGATCGTGACCACGTCGTTCTTGATGTAACGCATGGTGTCGTAGATCGCGAAGCCGGCGGTCACCGAGCCACCGGGCGAGTTGATGTAAAGGTAAATGTCCTTGTCCGGCTCCGCGGCCAGCAGCAGCAGCTGCGCACAGATCTTGTTCGCGATCTCGTCGTCGACCTGCTGGCCGAGGAAGATGATCCGCTCCCCGAGCAGCCGGTTGTAGACCTGGTCGCCGAGGCCACCACCGAAGGCAATCTCACCGGCGGCGGAAGGCATCAGATTCGTCACGTATCCACCTGCTCGTCTCTGACGGCAACGGGCCGTCTCCGCGTCTTCTACCTGAGGTCGGGGGTGGCGCGGCCAGTCTGCCCGGCCCGCTCCAACGTCTCCCCTGCCCTCGTATCTACGGACCCTAACGCGCTGCCCGGCGGGCGCCATCCCGCATCAGGAACTGTTCGCTCTGAGCGCAGGTTCCTCCGGGCCCTGACAGGCCCCGGAGACCACGGACGGGCCCGTACGTGCGAAACACGTACGGGCCCGTCCGTAAGGGGTTCTGCGGGCTGCGCAGAGGCCGGGATCAGGCCTCGGTCTTCTCCTCGGCGGCCTCGGCCATCTCGGTGGTGGCCGGGACCGTCTCGGCGGTCTCGTCCTCGTCGTCGTCCAGGTCGACGACCTCGCCGTTGGCGTCCTTGACCGTGGCGGCCTCGACGACGGTGGCGAGAGCCTTGCCGCGGGCGACCTCACCGACGAGCATCGGCACCTGGCCACCCTCGACGACGGCCTGGGCGAACTGGTCCGGGCTCATGCCGGAGGACTGCGCACGGCGCATGAGGTGCTCGGTGAGCTCCTCCTGGCCGACCGACAGCTTCTCCTTGTTGACGATCTCGTCGAGGACGAACTGGGTCTTGATGCCCTTCTCGGCCTGCTCCTTGAGCTCGGTGTCGAACTCCTCGGCGGACTTGCCCTGGATCTCCAGGTACTTCGCCAGGTCCAGGCCCATCTGGCCGAGCTGGTGGTGCTCCAGGTTGTGCTTGCGGGTGTTGACCTCGTCCTCGAGAAGCTTCTCGGGCATCGGGACCTCGACGAGCTTCAGCAGCTCCTCGAGCACCTTCTCCTGGGCCTGGGTGGCCTGGTCGTACTTCTTCATCCGGCCGAGGCGCTTCACGCTGTCCGCGCGCAGCTCCTCGAGCGTGTCGAACTCGCTCGCCAGCTGGGCGAAGTCGTCGTCCAGCTCGGGCAGTTCGCGGGCCTTGACGGCGGTGACGACGACCGTGACCTCGGCCTCCTTGCCCTCGGCGCTGCCGCCCTTGAGCTCGGAGGTGAAGGTGGCGGTGCCACCGGCCTCGAGGCCGGTCACGGCCTCGTCGATGCCGTCCAGGAGCTGGCCGGAACCGATGGTGTAGTCGACGCCGGTGGCGACGCCGTCCTCCAGCACCTCGCCGTCGACCTTGGCCTCCAGGTCGACGGTGACGATGTCGCCCTCGGCGGCGGCGCGCTCGACCGGGGAGGTGGTGGCGAAGCGGTCACGGAGCTGCTCGAGCGACTTCTCGACGTCCTCATCCGACACCTCGACGGCGTCGACGGTGACCTCGATGCCGGAGTAGTCCGGGATCTCGAGGGCCGGGCGGATGTCCACCTCGGCGGTGAAGGCCAGCAGCTCGCCGTCCTTCAGCTCCGTGATGTCCACCTCGGGCTGGCCCAGCGGGTTCAGGTCGGCCTCGTTGACCGCCTCGGTGTAGAACTTCGGCAGCGCGTCGTTGACGGCCTCCTCCAGCACCGCACCACGGCCGAACCGCTGGTCGATGACGCGGGCCGGGATCTTGCCCTGACGGAAGCCCTTCACCGTGACCTGCTGGTTGATCTTCTTGTACGCCGCGTCGAGGCTGGCCTTGAGCTCCTCGAAGGGCACCTCGACAGTGAGCCGAACCCGAGTCGGGTTCAGGGTCTCCACGGCGCTCTTCACGGTTCGGTCTCCTTGGGGCTGACTGCTTGGTTTCCGCTGAGGTTCAGCGCTCCGCGCCCGGCAGAGAGACACACAGGCGCGCAGCTTGCATAGTAACCGCAAGCAGGTTGAGCCCCACAATGTGATCTTGGCCGTGCGGCGCGTACAGACGAGCGGGACGCGCCGGAAAGCCTCTGGACGCTCCGGAAAACACCGGAAAACATCCGGAATCGGCGAGCGATCCCAAGAAACCGGGAAACCCGGAAACATGTCGTGCTGGTCGGGGTGGCCGGATTCGAACCGACGACCTTCCGCTCCCAAAGCGGACGCGCTACCAAGCTGCGCCACACCCCGTCGGTGCGAGACGTAGGGTACATGCCCGAAGGCCCCTTGGTGCACGCGATTTCCGCGCAGGTCATCCCGGTGGGTCCAGGGTGGCGGTGGGGGCGGGTGATGGCCGATTGAAGATCGGGCCACGAGCGGGCCGCGAGCGGTCGGCCGCGGTCGTCGGCGAGTCGTTCCGGACAACCGGGGCGGGGTCCTGACGCCGTCGATCCCCGGCCACCGAGGGCCACAACACCTCGCCCCTCACCCCTGATACGATGACCGCGGTCCTCGCCGCACCGGCGGAGTACCGACCCGGCGGGCGTAGCTCAATGGTAGAGCCCCAGTCTTCCAAACTGGCTACGCGGGTTCGATTCCCGTCGCCCGCTCCAGCGCACGCCCTCGGCTTCGGCCGGGGGCGTTTCGCATGCCCCGCCGGGCTGCCCGCCGGCACGGTTCGACACGCCCGCGGCTCGACGCGCCCGCGGTCAGAATCTGATGTTGTTGATCGTCTCGGCGATCGAGTTGAGGAACCGCTGGATCGGCTCCGCCATGCTCGTGTTCTTGAGGAAGAAGCCGAAGAGTACGGCGACGATCGCCGGGCCGGCCTTGATGTTGCCCGCGCGGTACATCACCACCAGGATGATCGCCAGCAGTAACACCACAGACAGTGAAACGGTGGTCACAACTGATCACCCCTCGGTCGAATCCTTGGCCGCCCCCTGGAGGACATGGTGCCCCCCGGACCCCGCTCGGCAACCATCGTGCCATCAACTCGGCCTCCAGTGGGGCGGCGTGACGATTCGCCAGCGGAATCACCACGGGGCGACCGAGGTGGCTTTTGGGACGGTTTGCCGAGTATCGCGGAGGTAAGCCATGGGCCGTGTGCGTACGTACAGGCAAGGTTTTACGCGTTCCGGTTCCGCCGCTAGGGTGCCTCGAATGTCCCCCACCGCCACGCCTCCCGCGCACCCCGTGGCCTCCGCTTCCGTCGCCTCCCGGTCGGGCGCAGCGCCGATATCGGCGCCCGTCCCGGCCCCCGCCCCGCGGCGTGACCCCTTCTTCGACAACGCGAAGTACCTGGCGATCGTCCTGGTCGCGCTGGGGCACGCCTGGGAACCGCTCACCCACGGCGGCCGGGCGGCGACGGCGCTGTACATGACGGTGTACGCGTTCCACATGCCGGCCTTCATCCTGATCTCCGGCTACTTCTCCCGTGGCTTCGATCTGAGCCCCGCCAAGCTCAAGCGACTCCTCACGGGCGTCGTCGTGCCGTACCTGATCTTCGAGGTCGCGTACACGTTCTTCCAGCACTGGGCGGAGGACGACGCGCCCGACGAGCCGATCTCGCTGCTCAATCCCTGGTATCTGAACTGGTTCCTGGCCGCGCTGTTCGTCTGGCGGCTGACCACCCCGGTCTGGAAACTGATCCGCTGGCCGGTGCCGGTCGCCTTCGTCATCGCGATCCTCGCCGAGCTTTCCCCCGAGGTCGGCACCGACTTCGACCTCCAACGGGTGATGCAGTTCCTGCCGTTCTTCGTGATCGGGCTGCACATGAAGTCCGAACACTTCCACCTCGTGCGCAGGCGCTGGGTGCGGATCGCCGCGGTACCGGTCTTCGCGGGCGCGGTCGCGGTCGCCTACTGGCTGGCGCCGACCATGGACACCGCGTGGTTCTACCACAACGACAGCGTCCAGGAGCTCGACGCACCGCTGTGGGCCGCGCCCGTGATGCAGCTCGCGCTCTTCGCCTGCGCGGCCGTGCTGATCGCCTGCTTCTTCGCCTGGGTGCCCGGGCGGACGATGTGGTTCACGGCGCTCGGCGCGGGGACCCTGTACGGGTATCTGCTGCACGGCTTCCTGATCAAGCTGTCGCGCTGGTGGGAGTGGTACGACGCGTACGCGTGGATCCGGCAGCCGGTGGGCGAGGTCGTCGTGACGCTGCTCGCGATCGCCATGATGACCGTGCTGTGCAGCAAGCCGGTGCGGAAGGTTTTCCGGTTCGCGATGGAGCCGAGGATGGAGTGGGCCTTCGTCAAGGACACGAAGGCTTCCGCGACACGCTCGCAGGACCCCAAGGCGTAAGAGCCCCGGCCGCCTGCGGCGGCGAGCGCCCTGCGGGCGCGGGGGTGAAAAACAAGAAAGGGGGGGGTGGGGGGGGGGGGAGCCAAAAAAAACAAACAGG
>NZ_JBVIQR010000028.1:12715-53972 GCF_055576875.1 Streptomyces sp. NPDC033229
ACGGCATAGCCGCTGGGTTTTTGCCGCCTGCTGCGGCGGGTGCCCTTCGGGCGCGTCCCAAATCGCCGGACGGGCTGGTTGTGGCTGGGCTCAGCCACAACCAGCCCGTCCGGCGTTTGAGGACACCGCCGCGCAGCGGTGGTGCGGGGCGGCGGCGGGGGCTACAGCGGCGGCGCCCCCCGCAGATGGCGCACGAGCTGCTCCAGAGCGGTCCAGCCCTCCGCGCTCTCGCCGTCGCCGAGCGGGTAGTAGAAGCCCGGCCGGGCGCTCGGGCCCAGTCGCACCGGGCGTTCCTTCAGCGGCGTCCTGCTCGCGGTGTCGCGCCCTGCCTCCCGGACCTCCGCGGGGCCCAGCACGAAGGCGTACGGCAGCGGCGGGCGCTCGAAGCGGGGCGGGGCGCTCAGGTCCCGGCGCGCCTCGCGCAGCTGGCACATCATGGTCTTCAGCCCGTGCCGGGTCACCAGCTCGCCGGCCAGGTCCGGCAGTGCCTCCAGGGGCGGCTTCTCATCGGGGCCGTAGCCCAGGGTGAGGGTGACGTCCTCCTCCACCCCCTCGGAGGTGCGGATCACGCGCAGGGTGGCGACGGCCGGGCGGTCCGGGGTGCCGACGGCCACCGTCCAGGTGGGCCGGGGGGCGCGCTCGTACGCCAGGTCGGTCAGCTGTCGCCGCGACCAGGTCAGACCGGCCGGTTCCGACGTTCCCCAGCCGGCCGGCGGGGTGCCGGTCAGCGCCTGCCAGGCGGCTTCCAGGGCGCCGCCGAGCACGAGGTCCGCCTCGGGCTGGTGCAGGGTGCGGAAGGAGACGATGAGCTGACGTTCGCCGGTGGGCTGAACGTCGGTGAAGGCCTCCGCCACCGGGCTCTCGCCGTTCTCGTCCCGGTCCGGGGAGAAGGCGCCGTCCTGCCAGCGCAGCACCGCGCCGGTCAGCCCGTCGTAGTAGCCGCACCGCTCGTCCTGCACCACCCAGCGTGAGGGTGTGGACTGCAGCAGCATGCGGGTGGGCAGGGAGAGGCGGCAGTGCGGCGGGGTGACGATCTGCAGGGACCGGTCGCTCTCCACGGTGGCTCGCAGCGCCTCGGAGAGCCAGCTCGTCATCGGGACGACCGGGCGGTCCTGGAGGACGACGGCGGCCTCGTCGGTGAGCATGTCGACGGCCGGCTGGGCGGCGGCGGGGACCGGTACGGCCGTGACGCCCGAGACGTCGACCGGGCGGGCCGCGCCGACGGTGCCGGGGGCGTCCGGCGGCCAGACCCGGCCGCCCAGAAGCATGGTCAGCCGGGCCGCGAAGGCACCCGCGAGCTGCTCGGCCTGGGGGACGCCCGTGGTGGCGCGGGCCTCGATCCACCATGCCGGGCCATCGCCGGACGGCTCGGCTCCGGGCCCCAGCAGCCGGGCCGCCTCGCCCGGCACCTGGAGCAGCAGCGGCGCCTCGATCGAGACGAGCGGCCGGCCCTCGGCGTCGCACAGCTGGACCACGGCACCCTCACCGGTGGTCCCGACCCGCAGGTCCGGGCCGCCCGCGAGCAGGCCCGCCAGGACGCTCAGGGCGTCCGGCATGCGCTCGGTGAGCGCGATCACGTCCTTGGTCATGCGGTGGTCCCCCTGGTCATGCGTGGTCGGCTGTCGTCTCGGTGTCGCCGTCCGCGGCGGCGAGCGCCGTCTGGATCAGCCGGGTCGCCTCGCCCCGGCGCACGAGCGTGCCGCGCCCGGGCGGCTGGGCGCTCGCGTACACGCCGGGGAAGAGCTGGCCCTCCTGCCGGTCGCCGGTCATGACGACCGCCGTGGTGCCGCTCTCCCGGAGCGTCATCAGGAACGGCTCGTACAGCGCCCGCGAGGCTCCCGCCACCCTGCGGGTGACGACGAAGTGCAGGCCGATGTCCTGCGCGGAGGGGATGAACGGCATGAACGGCGCGAGCGGTTGCTGGCCGCCGGTGGTGAGGATGTCGTAGTCGTCGATGAGGATGACGATGCGTGGACCCGAGTACCAGGTGCCGGACGCGAGGGCGTCCTGGGCGCCGAGGTCGTCGGGCATGCGCTTCTCGAGCTCGGTGGCGATGCCGGCGGCCAGCGCGCCGCACAGCCGGGAGTTGTGGGCGTAGCCGCCGCGGTACTCCTCGGGCACCAGCTTGCGCAGGCCCCGGCGGGGGTCCATGACCGCGAAGACGATCTCCTCGTCGGAGTAGCGCTCCATGAGCCCCTGGGTGACCAGGCGCAGCAGGTTGGTCTTCCCGCACTCGCTGTCGCCCAGGATCATCAGGTGCTGGTCGCGCTTGAACAGGTCGAGCAGGACGGGCGCGAGGGCCGTCTGGTCGAGCCCGAGGGGCACCCGGTTGGGCTCGGACGTCACGGACGGCAGGGAGGCGGCGGGGATGCGGGTGGGCAGCACCCTGACCCGCTGGGCGCCGTCGCCGGACCAGGACGAGCGGATCACCATGGCCGCCTGTTCGACGGCCGGGCCCAGCTCGGAGACCGAGGCGAGGGAGTCGATGCGGGGCAGCGCCGTCTGGGCGAAGAGCTTGCCGTCGGTCAGGACGCGGCCCTTCTCGTCGGGGGCCAGGGTCTCGGCGAGCTTGCGGTCGATGCTGGAGTCGCCGGGGTCGTTCAGGCGCAGCTCGACGCGGGTGCCGAACAGGGACTGGGTGGCGATGCGGACGTCGTTCCAGCGCAGCATGCCCGCGACGACGTGGATGCCGTAGCCGCCGCCGCGCTTGAGCAGGTCGGTGACGGCGTCGTCGAGCTCGTCGAAGTCGTCGCGCAGGGCGCCGAAGCCGTCGATGAGGAGCACGATCTCGGTCGAGGACAGCTCGGGGAGCCGGCCTTCGGCGCGCAGTTCGCGCAGCCGCTCGACGGAGTCGATGCCGTGCTCGCGGAAGAGTTCCTCGCGGGCGGCGAGCATGCCGCGGACCTCTTCGACCGTGCGGGCGGCGCGTTCGCGGTCGGCACGGCCGGCGATGCCGCCGACGTGCGGGAGTCCGGAGAGCGCGGCGAGGCCGCCGCCGACGAGGTCGAGTCCGTAGATGCCGACCTCGCGCGGTGTGTGCGTCATGGCGAGGGACAGCGCCAGGGTGCGCAGCAGGGTGGTCTTGCCGGACTGGGGGCCGCCGATGACGGCGGCGTGGCCGCCGGCGACGGTGAGGTCGAGGACCCACTGCCCCTGCCACTGCTTGGCCGGGTCGTCGAGGAGGCCGAGCGGCACCTTGAGCGGGCCGGGCCGGACGGCCAGCTGCATGCCGCGCTCGCCGGCCCGGAGCGGGCCCGCCGAGGTGTCCAGGGCGATGGCCCGGGGCAGCGGCGGCAGCCAGATGCCGCGGGTGGGCCGGGCGGCGTCGCGGAGCTGGTCGACGACGACGGACATGACGGTGGGGCCGGGGTTGCGGTGGCGCATGGCCGGCTGGCTCTCGCCGGGGCCCGTCTCGGGCTCGCCGAGGGTGTTGAAGTCCGGGTAGGGGTGGACGACCGGTCCCTCGTCCTCGACGTTCCGGGCGACCGGGCCGTGGTAGGGGCCGGACACGAAGCTGGCCTTGAACCGCTCGTAGGCGCTGGTGTCGACCTTGAGGTAGCCGAAGCCGGGGATGGGCGGCAGGTGGAAGGCGTCGGTGGTGTCGAGCACCGTGCGGGACTCGTCGGCGGAGAAGGTGCGCAGGCCGAGCCGGTAGGAGAGGTAGGTGTCCAGGCCCTTGAGCTTGCCGCCCTCGATGCGCTGGCTGGAGAGCAGCAGGTGCACGCCGATGGAGCGGCCGATGCGGCCGATGGACAGGAACAGGTCGATGAAGTCGGGTTTGGCGGTGAGGAGTTCGCCGAACTCGTCGATGACGACGAAGAGGTGCGGCAGCGGCTCCAGGTCGGGGCGGGTCTCGCGCAGCGCGGCGTAGTGGCCGATGTCGGCGATGTTCCCGGCGTCCTTGAGGACCTGCTGGCGGCGCTGTACCTCGCCGGCGAGGGAGGAGTGGACGCGCTCGACGAGCCCGGCCTGGTTCTCCAGGTTGGTGATGACGCCGGCGACGTGCGGCAGGTCGGCGAACGGCGCGAAGGTGGCACCGCCCTTGTAGTCGACCAGGACCATCGCCAGGTCCTCCGGCGGGTGCGTGGCGACCAGGGCCAGTACCAGGGTGCGCAGCAGCTCGCTCTTGCCGGAGCCGGTGGCGCCGACGCACAGGCCGTGCGGGCCCATGCCGAGTTCGGAGGATTCCTTGAGGTCGAGCAGGACGGGCTGGCGGGAGTCGCTGATGCCGATCGGTACGCGCAGGAAGGCGCGTTCGCCGCGGGGCCGCCACAGTTCGCGGACGTCCAGGGCGGCGGGGTCCTCGACGCCGAGCATCTCGGCGAAGTCGACGGGGCCGGAGAGCGGGGCGTCGACGAGGGATTCGGGTGACAGCCGCAGCGGGGACAGCAGGCGGGCGAGGCCCTCGGCGCCGGGGGTGGTGGCCCGGTCGGCGGTGCCGTGCGAGGTGACCGGCTCGGCGGGGCGCAGGTCCTCGATGTGGACCTGGTCGCCGTCGACGGTGATGCGCAGGGAGACCTGGCCGGGCTCCTGCACCCGCTCGGCCACCAGGTGCAGCACGGTGACGCCCATGTCCCGCAGGGTCACGGCGTCGTCAGGGCGGGGCAGTTCGTGCGCGTCCTCGCCGTACTCGTCACTGACGACCAGCAGTCGGCCGGTCATCTCCAGGGCGTCCTTGCCGGAGAGGCCGCGGCGCACCTCGGCGGCGTAGGAGGCGCGGGCGCGCAGGTCCCGGTTCATGAGCCGGGCGAGCTGGGCGAGCGCGGGGGCGATGCGGCGGGCGCTGACGGGTCCGTCGTGCTCGTCGGGGTCGAGGGTGTGGGGCAGCCACTTGAGCCAGGACCAGTCGGTCATGCGGTCGCCGGGGCAGGCGAGGGCGATGGCGACGTCGTCGGGGGCGTGGGCGACGGCGGTCTGGGTGAGCAGGGCGCGGACGACACGCAGGACGCCCTCGCGGTCGCCGACGACGCTGACGTTGCCGGCGCGGTCGAGGGGGACCGTCAGGGGCAGGTCGGTGGCTGTGGAGAATCGATTCTTCAGCGCCCCGGCCTCGTTGAGCATGAATCGGTCGGGCGGGGTGAGGACGCTGCTGCCCTGCTCGCCGATGTCCAGGGGGCGTACGGGCATCCGGCCGGTGCCCACGCGCACGCGCAGGAAGTCGCTGTCGAGACGGCGCCGCTCCCACAGCCGGGCGGGGTCGCGCACGATGTCGTAGAGCGCCTCGGGCGGCGGGTCGAGGACCCGGGCCGTCTCGCGGCGCTCACGCTCCTCGGCGCCCAGCTCCTCGCGGAGCTCCTCCAGGTACTCCAGATAGCGCTCGCGCTGCTGGCGCCGGGTGCGCTGGGCCTTGCCGCGCTGGGACAGCAGCATGCCCACCGAGCCGATGACGGTGACGAGGAGCACGATCGCGCCGAGCCCGGCGAACTGGCTGTTGCGCACCATCGTCATCATCACGACGGAGCTCATCACGCCGGCGATGGGCATGAGGGTGTGCATGGCGCCGCCGGTCTTGCCCTCGGGCAGATTGGGCGGCGGCTCGATGGTGCGTGCCTGGGGTGTGGGCAGCGGCCGGGTGGTGCGGGCGGGGCGGTGGACTATGCGGGTGCTCATCGGTTGCTTCGCCTGCTCATGGCTCGGGTGAGGACTTCGGCGGCGAGCTCGGTGACGGCCTCGCGCGTGACCTGGCCGAGCAGGTCGGTGCGGATCGGGCCGCCGGTGGCGAGGTGCCGGTCGTACGGGAGCATCAGGACCTTCACGCCGTCGAGCTGGAGGTGCTCTCGTGCCGCGGTCACATCAAGCGTCATATGCGGGGACGACGCGGCGACGACCACCACGGTTCCCTCCAGCATCTTGGGTCGCGACAGCGACGCCATCCAGTCCAGCACCGAGCGGGTGCTGGTGATGCCCTCGACGGTGGCGGGGGTGACCAGCACCCGTGCCTGTGCCGCCGCCAGGGCGGTGCGGGACAGCTCGCTCGGGAGGCTGTCGCAGTCGACGACGGTGATGCCGAAGTAGCGGCGCAGCGCGACCATCACCGAGCGGTAGTCGGCCAGTTCCAGCCGGTGGCCCACCCGGCCCTGGCTGCCGGGCAGCAGCCAGCCCCGGTCGGGCAGCTGGACGAGGTAGCCGACGACGTCGGTGAGTTGCATCGACGGGTCGATGAGCTGCGCGACGTCGCTCGTCGTCCAGCGCACCTTGGTGACGCCGAGCCTGGCCGGCAGGGTGCCCAGCGCCGGGTCGGCCTCCAGCATCAGCACGGGGTCCTGGCGGTAGTGCGCGTAGGTGCGGCCGAGCAGCGCGGCGACAGTGGTCTTGCCCGCGCCGCCGCGGATGCTGGTGACGATGATCTGCCGGCCCGTGGTGAGCGGCTGCTGCAGCGCCTGCGCGACGCGGGTCGCCTCCTCCACCTCGCGGGTGGCCGAGGAGCCGACGAGCCGGCGCAGCGAGCGGGAGGTCCGCTTGGCGGCGGTGTCCCCGCTGAGCGGCTTGCCCTTGACCAGCTCGTCGGGGAGCGGGAGCTCCATGGTGACGGGCGTGGGCAGGGGCCGGGGGGCGGGGGCGGGCGCCGGGCGGGCGTCGGTAACGGCTTGGCCCGGCGCCTCGGCCCGGCCCGGCACCTCGGCCCGCGAAGGCGCGTCGGCGGCCGCGGCCGGGGGCCGGCCGGCCTGTTCCCCGGGCCGGGCCGGATCGCCGGGCCGATCCGGTTCACCGGGTTCGTTGGTGAGGTTGCGCAGGTTGCGCAGTACGTCGCCCTGCCAGTCGTCCTGGGACATGCGGTCTCTCCTGGAGCTCAGAACTGGTGGAGCAGACGTACGTAGACGCCGAACACCCCGACCGCGAGCGGGAACAGTGCGATCACGCCGATGGTCTCGACGAGGTCCACGGCGCGGCGCAGCCGGACGCCGACGTGTTCCGGCAGCCGGACCGCCAGCACGGCGAGCGGCACGACCGCCACCCCGCAGAGCGCGGCCAGCGGCCCGTACGGGGTGCCGGGGAGGTGGTCGATCCACAGCACCACGAGGCGGACGAGCAGCACCAGGGCGGCCGCCAGCAGCGTGACGACCTCGGCGATCAGGGGGAAGGCACGCGCGCGGGAGAGCAGCACGACCACCACGACGGACGCGAGCAGGACCGTCCACCACGAGGGCGAGGTGACGGCCAGCAGCCCGCCCGCCGCGGCGGACACGGCGACGGCGACCGTGGCCAGGACCAGCCCGCGGTGGGTGGCGGCCAGGGCGGTCTCGACCTCGTGGCGGCTGACGGAGGCGCCGCCGGAGCGGCGGTCGTCGAGTCCGGTGAGCCCGGCCGCCATCAGCGCGAGGCGGGGCAGCAGGCCGAGGACGACGACGGAGACGACGGCCATGACGGATCCGACGCGTGCCGTGTCGTGCTGGAACGCGGCGACGGCCTCCCACACCCCGGTGGTCAGGGCGACGGCTCCGGCGCCGATCAGGCCGCCCTTGCCGAGCTGCGAGAACAGTCCGAGGAGGGCGAGGGTCACGGTGATCGCGGCGGCCACGGCGGCGAGCCGCGCGGGCCCGGTCCAGGCGTGCGCGTCGGCGGCGGTCCACGCGGCGAGCACGCCCAGCGCGCCACCGGTCAGCACGAGGGTGGTGCCGAGGTCGCGGCCTGCCTGACCGGCCTGGCCTGCCGTCCGGTCGCGCCGGCCGGCCCGGGTGCCGATCCGGGCGGCGACCGCGCCGACGGCCGCGACGAGCGCGGCCGTCACGGCGA
This sequence comes from Streptomyces sp. NPDC033229, assembly GCF_055576875.1. Lineage (NCBI taxonomy): Bacteria > Bacillati > Actinomycetota > Actinomycetes > Kitasatosporales > Streptomycetaceae > Streptomyces > Streptomyces sp. NPDC033229. The sequence continues at coordinate 20,450 of NZ_JBVIQR010000028.1, forward strand.
GAGCGGCCGCCACCGAGGCCGGGCCGAGGCTGGTGCGCGCGAGCACACCGGCGGTCACGGCCAGCACGATCGTCGCCAGGCTCGCGGTCCACCGCCGGGCCTCGGGCCGCCAGCGCCAGGCGCGGACGTCCAGGTCCTCGGCGAGCTCGTCGGTGACGTCGTGCACGACGGGGGCGGAGGGCGCGTCGTGCACGCGGACGAGCCGGAGCACGGCACCGTCGGGCACGGCGGCCTCGGCGAGAGTCCCGTCCTGCGGAAGAACCGTTCCCTCAGCAGTGATCAGATGCCGGGCGGCCGGTCGCTCACCGACCCTGTCGTCCAACAGCCGCAGGACATCGGGCAGAAGCCGCCCGATGGGCTCGTCCGCGGGGAGCACGAGATCCACGCGCCGGCGGTCGCCGACGAGAGTGATCCTGCTCAATTCCGTACGCTGTTTGTCCCCCACATTTACCACGCGGCAGAACCTATCACTGGGCCGGCTCCGTCACTTTGTGCGTTCCTTTCGGGCTTTTCGCCGATTTCGTATGCGAGGCGGAGGGCTTCGCCTGCAAGGCTGAAGACTTCGTACGCGACGCCGACGGCTTCGTATGCGAGACGGAAGACTTCGTGTGCGCAGACTTCGCGTGCGGCGAGGCGGACGGCGAAGGCGACAACGACGGTGACGGGGTCACCTGCGGCGCATAGCGCTGCTGTTGCTGTTTCTGCTGCTCTTTCTGCTTGGCCAGGGTGTGCTGGATGAACGACCACCCCACACAACCGGCACACAGCACTGCCGCGACGGCGATCCCCGCGAATATCTTGCCGAGCTTCTCGTCCGCCGTACGGCGGGCCCGCTGGGCACCGTAGAGCAGCGCATCACGCATACGCCGACGCCGTACCGACACCGACTCCAGCAGCTGACTGTCGTAATCCTTCGCCATCATTCCCCGATCGGCCGGGCTCAGCGAGCCGGTATGGACCTACGAACCCCGGGCGATCTGAAAGGCCATGAACAGCAGCCAGGACACCGGGATCAGCAACCCCAGCGCGGCGGGCCGCTTCCGCAGCGGCACACCGGGATTCATCTGCATACCCGGCTGCCCGGGAACGGGCGGCGGGAGTTTGTTGATCTTGACCCTGACGAAGAGGTTCCACAGCAGGGTGAACGGGGTCAGAAGGACCAGCGACAGCGGGCTCCACCAGCCCTGGAGCAGGGTCTTTCCGGTCATGTCGCGCCACACGGCCGTTCCGCAATTGCGGCAGAACGGGCCCTTGAGGGACAGGAACCGCATCATGATCAGAATGCCCTGATGCCCGCGCACGGTCGCCTCGACGGCGGGGAATCCACCACAGAGCCGGCAGTGCGCCTGCCCCGCAGGCGGCTGAAATCCCTGCTGCGGCACGCCCTGCTGATCCCAGCCCTGCTGGGGGGCGTGGCCCTGCGGGGGCGGAAAACCGGGCTGCTGCTGGAAGGGCTGCTGCCCCGGAAAAGGCTGCTGCTGCGGCGGAGTCGCCACGAAATCCCCCGAATCACTCATTTGCAAGTTGGAACGGCGCGGTCATGACACACGCCGGCTGCCATGCCTATCAACTTTTGCCGGGGGAACGCAAAGCGCCGTCGACATTCCGCCCATAGCCGGGCGGTAGTTCACCACCCGACGGCGATCGGCCCCCTCCGTCGCCGACCTCAACAGATGATCATGAACCGCGCGAGCCGGGGGCTCGGGCTCCGTTCCCCTCCATCCCCACCTTCACAGGCCGGGCCCTCTCAAGCCGCGAGTACGGCCTTGGTCCGGAGGAATCCTGACGGCCCGGGAGTGCCGCGTCCGCAAGAGTGCCCCCTGAATTCACAGCCGGATTCAGGGGTCACCGCATCACCATTCGCCACGTTTACTTCGTCGCCCGGAGCTCCGGCACCGCGTCCGTCAGCTCCATGAGGCGTTCCTGCCCGACGGCAGGCATCTGGAAGCCCGCCGCACGGGCCCGTGTGACGAACTCGTCCGGCAGGGCGAGGTGATAAGTGGTCGTAGAACCAGAGATCTCCTCGCCATACCCATTCACCGTCGGTGAACCGGGAACCACCACCGAGGATGCTCTCGCCCGACCCCAGCACGTCGTCCACCACGCCCAGGGAGGCGAAGAGCACGTGGCCGCCGCGCAGGTAGGCCGCGATCGTAGCGGTGCATCGGCCGCCGCCCCCCCTACGGCCGCTTCGGCTGAAGCCGTCCTACTCGGCGCGGCCCAGCGTCTCGCGGACCTCCGCGCGTACCTTCTCGTCGCCGACCGTCAGCAGGTACTCACCGAATTGCCGGGCCTCCGGCCCCTTGGCGCGGTACACGATGGCGACGGCATGGTTCAGCGTGCGGGGGGAGGAGCTGACGTTCAGCACCTTCATGGCCATTTCCACGCCCAGGGGGCCATCGAGAACCGTCACCGCACTGGCCAGGTCGACCAGCTGGGTGGGCAGGTCGAAGAGCCGCTTCTCACCCGCCGCCAGGGACCGTACGCCCCGGTCGACGACCTCCTTGATGTCGTCCAGCAGCGCCCGCAGCGTGGCGTTGTCGAACAACTCGCCCAGCTTGTCCTCGAAGTACTGGCTGTCGGCGAGCCGCACCAAGGCGCGGGCCGCCTCCACGCGCAGTTCCTCGGTTCCCTTTTCCCGCGCCAGGTCCCCGTCGGCCACCGCGTCCGCGAGCTGCGCGAATGTGCTGTCGACGGAGAACTTGCGGTCGACCGAGAAGTCGTACCAAGGCGTGCCCTCGGGGTCCGCGGCAGCCCGGATGACCGCCTCGTAACCGGCCGTCTCGCCCCAGGTCGCCAGCGCCACGCAGGCCAGGAAACGCTCGATCTCCGGCTCGGCGGGATCGTTCATCAGCTCGATGAGTCCGGGCACGCGGTCCCGGTGCCGGGGCTCGTCGAAAGCCCCGAAGAGCACGTCCTCGATATCCGTCGTCGGCTCGCCATCGAAATCCGTGCCGAGCAATTCACTGAAGCGGGTCATGAGTGGCATCCTTTCGCATTCCGCCCGTCGGTCGTCGTCACGGTCCGCTGATGTAGTCACGCGGCACGACGCCCTTGATGAGCCACTCCGAATCCCGGCGGGTGTGCATCATGTCCTTCATGCGCTGCGCGAGGCTCTTCGTCTTGGCCTTGCCCAGGCCGAGCTCCTTGGCGATCTCGGCGGCCCTCGCATCGATCTCGGGGTGCGGTGTGTCCCGGGGGACGGTGATGTCCACGGGCCGACCGGCGACCTTGTCGGCAGCCTGCTGGATCGCCGCCTCGACCTCCCTCGGCGAGTAGACCTCCACACCCTTGACCTTGCCCTTGGCTATGTCGTCCACGAGCCGGGGCAGGTCGATCTGGATCTTCTGGCCGCCGTAGTCCTTGGCGTTGGCGCCGTCCTCACTGGTCGAGGTGTAAGGGCTCTCCGACTTCTTCGGCTCGCGCCCCACGATGTGGTCGACGATCGTCGCGTCACCGTGCGGGTTGGCGGGTACGAGGTCGCCGTCCTCGTTGAGGTAGCTCTTGCGCTGGCCCTTGTTGTTGTGGGTGTCCGAGAAGTCCGCGTCATGACGCTTGAGGGGCGGGATCTCCTCCGCGGGACCCGGCTTGTACGAGCCGGGCGGCGTGTGATCACCCGAACCGGAGCCGGAGTCACCCGAACCGGAGCCGGAGTCACCTGCGCCCGAGCCGGAGTCACCGGAGCCGGAACCGGAGTCACCTGCGCCCGAGCCGGAGCCCGTGCCGGAGTCGCCGGTGTGACCCGCGCCCGCGCCGGGACCGGTACCCGAGCCCTTGTCCGAGCCGGAGCCCGAATCGGCGGGACCGGAGTCCTTGCCCGAGCCGCCGGGACCGTCCGAGCCGCCGTGCCCGCCGGCGCCGGCACCCGTGCCCGGCGTCTCGCCGTGGCCGCCGGTGCCGTGCCCCGCGCCGCCACCGCCCGGCGTGTGGGAGCCGCCTCCGCCCGACGGAGTGTGCGAGCCCCCACCCGTGCCCGAGCCGCCGCCGGTCGAGTGGTCCGCGACGTGTCCGCCCGTGGACGGCGTGTTCGGCGTGGTGTCGCCGCCCGCCGGGTGTGCCCCGTCGCCCGGGTGCGCCGAGCCCGTCGGGTGGTTCGCGGAGTTCTCCACGCGGCTGGGGCCGCCCGCGCCCTCGAGCACCTTCTCCTTGACCGGAGCGGTCTCGTGCTCGCTGACGTTGGGCAGGTCGTCCTTGTGCGGCTCCGGGTGAGGCTCCTTGTCGGGAACGACGTTGCCGTTCGTGTCCCGGATGTGCCCGTCCTCGCCGACGACGTACGTGTTGCCGTCGGGGTCGACGTACTCACGGCCGGCGGGCGTCTTCTCACCGGAGCCGGCAGGCGTGGACGACGAGTCGCCCGTGTGGGCGGGAGTCGAAGAACCCTCGCCCGTGTGGGACGGAGTCGAAGAGCCATCGCCCGTGTGAGCAGGCGTCGACGAGCCCTCGCCAGTGCGGGAGGGAGTCGAGGAACCGTCACCCGCGTGGGACGGAGTCGACGAGCCCTCCCCCGCGTGGGCCGAAGGCGCGTTCACCTCGGTCGGGTGCGGCGAAGTGCCCGTGGGGACGTTGCGGGCCATGTCGTCCAGGCCCGCCTGGCTGGCCTTCAGGCCCTCCATGAAGTCGCCGACCTTGAGCTTGGTGACGCCCGCCGCCTTGCCGAGGTAGCTCATCGGGTCGACGAGCGCCCCCGCCTTGCCCATCACGGTCGCGGCCTCCCCGGCCACACCGAGCTTCCCGGCCTTGCCGAGCTTGAGCAACGAGCCCGAGCCGAGGGTCAGGCCGTTGAACAGCACCGTCCCGAACGCCCGCGAAGGATCCTTGCCCCACTCGTCCCACGCGACCATCGACTTGCCGAAGTTGCGCAGGGCTGCCTTCTGCTTGTCGGTGTCACTGTGGTCGACCGGGCCGAACATCTTGTCCATCGCCCAGTCGTACGGCGTCATGATGTACGCGCTGACACCACCGAAGACATCGCCGATACCCGACCAGGTCTTCTTGAAGTTGTCCCAGTCGAAGAAGTTGACCATGCTGCCGAGGCCCTTGAGGGTGCCCAGGACACCGTCGACGAAGAACCCCTTCAGCGCGCCGCCGACGTTGTCCTTCGTCCACTCCCACGCGGCCCGCAGACCCGTGTACTCGCGCTCGTCGACCGTCCCCCAAGGCGTTTCCTTGGCGTCCTTGACGTCGCTTTCCTTGAAGCCGTACATGCCGGCCTTGTGCGAACCGTCGTCGACGACGAAATGCGTGCCGCCGACCAACGTGGTGATCTTGTTGGCCGCATCACGCTCGACGCCCTGGAACGCCACCCAGGTCGTGCCGACCTCGCGGACAAGACGCGCATTCTCGTCGATCTTGCCCTGGTCCTTCTGCCAGTCGTCGTCGTCCTTGTTCTCGGCGACGAACTTCTCGGCGTCGCTGCGCAGCTGCTTCATCTTGTCGACGAGCGGCTTCGCGGTCGACGCGAAAGTCGACAGCGCACTGCTGACGGACTCCAGCTTCTTCGCGAACTCATCCGCTTTGTCCCGCACCGGAATCGTCGAATTGAGCAGGTGCTCCTGCTCAGGAGCGTCATAGACCGGATCCAGCGCCTGAAAGGCCTCATGGACGTTCTTGCCCGTGCCGCGAATGCTGGAGGCAGTCGTCTTCAGCTGGGACGCATGCGTCTCCAAGGTCTCCAGATTGCCCGTGAAGGTCGGTATCTTCCCCAGGTCGATCATTTCTTGGGGCCCTTCATCTCTTCCGGGGTCGGAGCCTTGGAGTACTCCTCCTGCTTGTTCTTCGCCATCTCCAGGTCGCCCTTGAGGTACTCCTCAGTGGCCAGGCGCGCCCCGGTGATGGACTTCCCCGTCCGGACGGGGAGGAACTTCAGGTCGTTCTCCGTCTTCTGCTGGAACTCCTGCAGAGCCTGGGCAACGGGGCCGAACGCACCGCCCTTGGGGATCTCGGTCCCGCCCAGAACCATCGTGCCCGCGTAGGTCGCGGCGCCCACCAAGTGCTCGCCGTACGACTTGAACTCTTCCTCGAACTTGCCGCCGGCCTCGGCGGTCTTGTTCAGGACTCCACGAACGCCATCCGGCTTGATGTCCCACTTGGACACGATGCCCCCCGTTCTGTAAAACGTTTCTTTCCGGTGCCCCGGCGTCAGCCGATGTTGTCGACGGCGGCCTTGGCCCTGGCCAGCGTCTGGTGCGCCGTGCCGTCGTTCTTCTCCATCGTCGAGCGCAGCAGCGTGATGATGGAGCGGACCTCGGCGGCCGCCTTGTCCCAGCGCTGCTCCTTGCCGTGGTACTCGTCCGAGACGCCGTCGGCCTGGAAGTCGGCCATCGCCGCCTTCACCGCCGCCTCGCGCTCGCCGAGCACCGTCTCCAGCCGGCCGATGATGCCCGCCAGCGAGCCCTGCACCTCGGTCGAGGCGCCGACGTCGTAACTCCGCCGGTCCGTACCCGTACCACCCATGTCAACTACCCCCGTATTCCTAGCGGCCCGAGAAACGAGCCGCGTCGAAGTTCGCCGCCGCCATCTGCTGCTTCGCGTTGTCCGCCGATTCCTGGTCACCCTGACCGAACGACGTGTCCATCCCCGACTGACCACCCAGGATCGAGCGCAGCGAGCCGTTCAGCGCGGCCGTCACATCGTCCGAGTGCTCCTTGAACTGATCGAAGGCCACTTTGCCCGAACCGTTGAACTTGCCCTCCAACGGTGCGGCAGCGGCGATCAGCTGGCGGATCAGACCACCAAGATCATCACTCGAACCCTGCGTACGGGACATCAGTCCCGTCAACGCCGTGTTACCCATATCGAACTTCACGAGCTCACCCCCGGTCACCTCTCACAACAGGCCGCTCGAACATCCACGGCCCGCACTGGCGTGCCATGTCTATCAACCCCTCATTGCCGCCTGCAACGTGAGCAGGGGTCGCTTCCGCATAGCTGTTACTCAGAAGTGGCATTCGTCGCACAACAAACCCCGCTTGTCACGCGCTTGTGACAAAGCGGGGTCAGTCGCGGCAGATGAGCAGCAGCGCCCGGTCGTCATTGACGTCCTTGGCGACGGCCTCGATGAGGTGCCAGGCGGCGCCGTGGAAGCCGCAGGCGACATAGCGGTCGGCCTCCCCGGTGAGCCGGTCCATGCCCTCGGTCAGGTCCCGGTCGGCCGTCTCGACGAGGCCGTCGGTGAAGAGCATGAGGACATCGCCGGGGCGTAGGGTGCCCTTGACGGGGTCGAACCGCGCGCCGTCGTAGACGCCGAGCAGGGGGCCTTCGGCGGCCTTCTCCTCCCAGCGGCCGGTGCCCGCGCTGAGTTGGAGCCCCGGCAGATGGCCGGCGGAGAGCAGTTCGTAGTCGCCGCTGTCGAGGTCGAGGACGAGGTGGACGGAGGTCGCGAAGCCCTCGTCCCAGTCCTGTCTGAGCAGATAGGCGTTGGCGGCGGGCAGGAACTGCGGGGGCGGCAGGGAGCCCAGCAGGCCTCCGAAGGCCCCGGAGAGCAGCAGGGCGCGGGAGGCCGCGTCCATGCCCTTGCCGGAGACGTCGGTGAGGACGACCTCCAGCGTGCGGCCGCCGTTGGTCCGCGCGGCGACGACGAAGTCGCCGGAGAAGGACTGGCCGCCGGCCGGGCGCAGGGCCATCTCCCGGTGCCAGCCGCGCGGCAGCTTCGGCAGCTTGCTCTGGACCCGGATCCGCTCGCGCAGGTCGAAGAGCATCGTGCCGCCGCGCCGCCAGGGCACCCCGACGCGGCTGCGGAACTGCGCGATCAGCAGCCCGAGGAAGCCCACCGCGGCGACGACGAGGATGGTGCCGGGGGTGACCCGGTCGGCGCCGTACGAGCCGGGGTCGTCCAGCGCCGCCGACTCCACGATGAGGGCAGCGGCCGAGGCCGCGTAGAGACCGAGCAGGCTCGCGGGCCGCAGCAGCAGCCCACCGGCCACGATGGGCAGGACGAGCGCGGCGGGGTCGCACCACTCGGGGTTGGCCACGGTGCCGAACGTGAGGGCGGGGACGGCGAGCAGCAGGGCGGTCAGGGCCAGCCAGTCGGAGCCGTCGCCGCGGAAATAGTCGACACCGGCTTTGCGCACACTCGTGCGGACCCGGTGCAGTCTTTTGCGCATCCGGGCCGTCGGGGTCTCCGCGCCGCCAGTCATTGCATCGGGACCTTATCCACCCATTCGGCGGTGCGTCGATTCACGCCGCGCCGACACGTCCGCCGGAAGGCACCGGTGTGCCGCCAGAGGGCCTCGGGAACGACTCGGAAGGCAACAGCCTATGCGAAATTCGTTCGCGCGGGCCGGGAACGCGCTGCTAGGCATGGGGCATGACGACGGAATTACGGGTGCTGCGTCCTGCCGACTGGGACCGGTGGTACGGAACGTTGGAACTGGCCTTCGGCGGGGCGGCGGACGCCCCCGAGGAGCGGGCGCTGTGGCGGGAGCTGACGTGCTTCGACCGCTCCTTCGGCGCCTGGGACGGCGATGAAATCATCGGTACGGCGGGCTCGTTCGCGTTCAGGATGACGGTGCCCGGCGGTGAGGCGGTGCCCACCGCCGGCGTGACGATGGTGGGGGTCCGGCCGACGCACCGCCGGCGCGGGGTGCTGCGGGACATGATGCGGCGCCTGCTCGACGACGTCCGGTCCCGGGACGAGCCGCTGGCCGCGCTGACCGCCTCGGAGCCCGTGATCTACGGCCGGTTCGGCTACGGGGCCGCGACGCACAGCCTGCACGCGAGCATCGACACCACCCGGGTGCGGGTCACGGTGCCACCCGGTACCGACGCGTCGGACGGCGCGCAGGGCGTGCGGTTGCGCTACTCGAAGCCCGAGGATGCGCGCGACGCGTGCGAGGCCGTCTACGCGCGCCGGGTAGCCGCCCGTCCGGGCATGCTGGTCCGGCAGCCGGGCTGGGAGAAGCAGCCGCTGCTCGACCCGGCGGACAAGCGCGAAGGGGCCTCACCGCTCCAGTGCGTGCTCGCCGAGGCCGACGGCGAGGTGGTCGGCTACGCGCGCTACGCGGTGCGCGCCGACTGGGACCTGGCCGGCCCGAAGGGCTCGGTGGTCCTGCGCGATCTGGAGGCGCTGACCCCGCAGGCGTACGCCGCGCTGTGGCGCTTCCTGACCGAGATCGACCTGACGACGCGGGTCACCACGACGAACCGTCCCGTCGACGACCCGCTGCTGCACCTGGTGACCGACATCCGGCGCTGCGAGATCGGGGTGCGGGACTCGCTCCACGTCCGGCTGGTCGACGTGGGCGCGGCGCTGTCCGCCCGTACGTACCGGACGCCGGTGGACGTGGTGTTCGAGGTGGAGGACGACTTCTGTCCCTGGAACGCCGGGCGCTGGCGGCTGACCGGTGACGCGAAGGGCGCGTCCTGCGAGCGCACCGACGACGCACCCGATCTGGCCCTGTCCGTACGGGAGCTGGGCACGGCGTACCTGGGCGGGGTGTCGCTGACCTCGCTCGCGGGCGCGGGCCGGGTGACGGAGCTGCGGCCGTCCGCGCTGGAGGAGGCGTCCTCGGCCTTCGGCGCCGCGGTGGCGCCCTGGCTGCCGCACGGGTTCTGAACCGCCCGGCCGACCGGGCCGGTCACTGACAGGTGGGGCACCAGAAGAGGTTGCGGGCGGCGAGCTCGGCGGTACGGATCTCGCCGTCGCAGATGTGGCAGGGAAGGTGGGCCCGGCGGTAGACGTAGACCTCGCCGCCGTGGTCGTCGACGCGCGGCGGGCGCCCCATGGCCTCGGGCATGTGCTCGGGCCGGACGGTGTCGATCCGGTTGTTCCGCACGCCCTCGCGCATCAGAGCGACCAGGTCGGCCCAGATCGCGTCCCACTCGGACCGGGTGAGATCGCGGCCGGGGCGGTACGGGTCGACGCCGTGCCGGAAGAGGACCTCCGCGCGGTAGACGTTGCCGACCCCGGCGATGACCTTCTGGTCCATGAGCAGCGCGGCGATCGTGGTGCGGCTCCTGGAGATCCGCCGCCACGCCTTGTCGGGGTCGTCGCCGGAGCGCAGCGGGTCGGGGCCGAGCCGGTCGTGTATCGCCTGCTTCTCGCCGTCGGTGATCAGGGCGCAGGTGGTGGGCCCGCGCAGATCGGCGTAGGCACCGGGGTTCGCGAGCCGCAGTCGGACGGTCTCGGTGGGCGGCGGCGCCTGGCCCGTGCCGAAGCCGAGCTTGCCGAAGAGGCCGAGGTGGATATGGACCCAGCCGGTCGCGGCGAAGCCGAGGAAGAGGTGCTTGCCGTGGGCTTCGGCACTCTCCAGCACCCGGCCGTCGAGCAGGGCCGCGCTGTCGGCGAACTTGCCCTGCGGGCTGCTCACCCGGGCCGGTCGGCCCGCGAAGAGGTCACGGTGGTCCGCCGCGAGGCGGTGGATCGTATGCCCCTCGGGCACGGCTTGTCCTCCGGACGGGTCGCGTTGACTGGTGCGGCTTCAAGACCGGGGCGCTGCCCCGGGCCCCCGGTCCTCAAACGCCGGACGGGCTGCTGCGCTGTGTCCTCAAGCGCCGGACGGGCTTATCCGGCCCGTCCGGCGTTTGAGGACAAAGGGGTATCAGCCCTGCTGCGGGTGGTGGGCGGGGATCTCCGGCAGCTCGCCGGTGCTCTCGTACCGGCTCAGCATCTCGATGCGGCGCGTGTGGCGCTCCTCACCCGAGTACGGCGTGGCGAGGAAGATCTCGACGAACTTCGTCGCCTCTTCCTGGGTGTGCATCCGGCCGCCGACGCTGATCACGTTGGCGTTGTTGTGCTCGCGCCCGAGGGCGGCGGTCTGCTCGCTCCAGGCCAGCGCGGCCCGGACGCCCTTGACCTTGTTCGCGGCGATCTGCTCGCCGTTGCCCGAGCCGCCGATCACGATCCCGAGGCTGTCGGGGTCCGCGGCGGTCCGCTCCGCGGCGCGGAGGCAGAACGGGGGGTAGTCGTCCTGGGCGTCGTAGATGTGCGGTCCACAGTCGACGGGGTCATGGCCCTGGGCCGTGAGCCACTCGACGAGGTGGTTCTTGAGTTCGTAGCCGGCATGGTCGGAGCCGAGGTACACGCGCATGCGTCCGAGTGTGGCACGACTCTCGGGGGGCACTCGTCGTCGGGGCCGGGGGTTACCCCGTGAATACAACGATACGGATTCGGGTCTTCCGAAAGACACCTGCAAAAAGTTCTAATGCGGAAGCTCGAAACCCGAGAACCAAAGGAAACGTTCTATGAGCGCGACACCGCCGACAATGACGAAGGCGCCGACGGCCGGCGATCCCGGCCAGGGCCCCGCGTCCGGCCAGGACGGCCTGAAGGCCGGGCTCAAGAACCGCCACCTGTCCATGATCGCCATCGGTGGCGTGATCGGCGCGGGCCTCTTCGTCGGTTCCAAGAGCGGCATCGCCGCCGCCGGCCCCGCCATCCTCATCTCCTACGCGCTCGTGGGCGCGATGGTCGTCTTCGTGATGCGGATGCTCGGCGAGATGGCCGCCGCCAATCCGACCTCCGGCTCCTTCTCCTCCTACGCCGACCGGGCGCTGGGCCGCTGGGCCGGCTTCTCCATCGGCTGGCTGTACTGGTTCTTCTGGGTCGTCGTGCTGGCGGTCGAGGCGACCGCGGGCGCCGAGATCCTCGAGGGCTGGATACCGGCCGTGCCGCAGTGGGCCTGGGCGCTGATCGTCATGGTGGTGCTCACCGCGACCAACCTCGGCTCGGTCAGCTCCTACGGTGAGTTCGAGTTCTGGTTCGCCGGCATCAAGGTCGTCGCGATCTCCGCGTTCGTCATCATCGGCGGGCTCGCGGTGTTCGGTCTGCTGCCGGGCTCGGACAACCCGGGCGCGGGGCTGGACAACCTCACCGCGCACGGCGGCTTCATGCCCAACGGGCCGGGCGCGATCCTCGCCGGTGTGCTGATGGTCGTCTTCTCCTTCATGGGCAGCGAGATCGTCACCCTGGCCGCCGGTGAGTCCGAGGACCCGCAGCGCGCGGTCACCAAGGCCACCAACAGCGTGATCTGGCGCATCGGCGTCTTCTACCTGGGCTCGATCTTCGTCGTCGTCTCGCTGCTCCCCTGGGACTCCAAGGAGATCGCCGAGAAGGGCAGCTATGTCGCCGCCCTCGACACGATCGGCATCCCGCACGCCGGCCAGATCATGAACGTGATCGTGCTGACCGCGGTGCTCTCGTGCCTGAACTCCGGCCTCTACACCGCCTCCCGCATGGCCTTCTCCCTCGGCCAGCGAGGTGACGCCCCGAAGGCGTTCGCCCAGGTCCGCCCGAACGGCGTGCCGCGGGCCGCGATCCTCGGCTCGGTCGTCTTCGGCTTCCTGTCGGTGTTCTTCAACTACATGTGGCCGGACACGGTCTTCAAGTTCCTGCTCAACGCCTCCGGTGCGGTGGCCCTCTTCGTCTGGCTGGCGATCTGCTTCACCCAGCTGAAGATGCGGAAGATCATCGAGCGTGAGACGCCGGAGCGGCACGTCGTGAAGATGTGGCTCTTCCCGTACCTGACGTGGCTGACCATCGGCATGATCACCTTCGTGCTCGGCTACATGGTCTACGACGGTGGCGACAACCGTCAGCAGGTCCTTCTCTCGACGCTGCTGGGTGTGATCGTCCTGGTCATCGGCATCGTCCTGGACCGCCGCCGCAAGATCGGGGCGGCTGCCACGAAGTAGTTTCCTCTCGCGTTTCGGGCCGGGCCCGCACCCCCCTTCACCAGGGGGTGCGGGCCCGGCCCGTTTCGTATGCGCGGCTTTCGTATGCGCGGCCGCGGCGGAGGCGCCGCCGGGGGGTGTCCGCCCTATGGGCCGCGAAGATCCGCCGGCCGGGCTCTAGCGGGAAGCGCCGAAGTTCTGGGTCCACCAGGGACCGTTGGCGCTGAGGTTGATGCCGACGCCTATCTCCTTGAAGGAGCAGTTCAGGATGTTGTCCCGGTGCCCCTGGCTCTTCATCCAGCCGTCCATCGCCGTACGGGCGTCCTTGGGGCTCTTGAAGATGTTCTCGCCGTAGGTGCTCCAGCGGTATCCGGCGGCCGTGATCCGGTCGCCGGGGCTCTTGCCCTCGGGGGAGGTGTGGTCGTAGTAGTCGCGGGCGGCCATGTCGTCGGAGTGGCCCTGGGCCGCGGCCCGGAGCTTGGCGTTGACGGTGACGGGCGAGCAGCCGGCGCGGGCCCGCTCCGCGTTGACCATCTCCACGACCTGCTGCGCGAGGCGTGCGGTCGGCCCGCCCGCCGGGGTGCCCTTGGGCTTGGGCTTCGGCTTGGGCTTCTTCGTCGGCTTGGGCTTGGGCTTGGCGGGGGACCCGCTCTTCTTGCCGGCCTTCGCCGGGTCCGCCGTCCCCTTGCCGGTCTCCTCGGGCTTCTTCTTCGGCTTCGCGGAGGCGCCGGCGGTGGCGGCCGGGGTCGCCTTCTTCTTCCCGGCGGCGACGGCGGCCGGCTCGGTGGCCTGGCGCCCGTCCCGCACCGAGGCCGCCCCGGCGGCCGGACGGCTGTCCCCGCCGCCGCCCCCGACCGCCTGGGCCACGCCGTAGCCGCCACCGGCGACGGCTATCAGGGCCACCGCCCCGGTCACCATCACGGCTCGTCGCGGGCGCCTGCCCCGGTTCCGGCGGGAGCGCCGGCTTCCCTCGGGGGCGGGGTCGAACGTCACAGTCTCGGGTTCACGGTTCACGCGGATCCACTTCCGGTGCGGGGTCTGCTGAGTGCTGGTCCAACACTCAGGAGACGCGGCGGCCGGACGCCGATAACAAAAATCCGCGGACGCGTGTACGGGCCGGGCCCGCCCCCCTCTTCGCGAGGTGGTGCGGGCCCGGCCCGTATCGGGGAGAGGTGCCTGCGGGCGGGTCAGCCCCGGCGGTCCAGCAGCTTCCAGGCGGCGGGCAGCGCGCCCATCGCGAGGGCGGCCTTCAGGACGTCACCGATCAGGAAGGGCGTCAGACCGGCGGCGACGGCGTCCGCGAAGGACATGTGCGTGGCCAGCGCGAGGTAGGGGACACCGACCGCGTAGATGATCGCGGAGCCCAGCGCCATGGCACCGGCGGTGCGCAGCACGGAACGGTCGGCACCGCGGCGGGCGAGGGCACCCACGACGGTCGCCGCGAGCAGCATGCCGAGGACGTAACCGAAGGACGGGAACGCGGCGCCGGACTTGGCCTCGGCGAACCACGGCATGCCCGCCATGCCGACGACGGCGTACAGCGCGAGGGAGAGGAAGCCGCGCCGGGCCCCCAGCGCGGTGCCGACCAGCAGCGCGGCGAAGGTCTGACCACTGACCGGGACCGGCGAGCCGGGCACCGGGACGGCTATCTGGGCGGTGAGGCCGGTGAGGGCCGCGCCGCCCAGGACCAGGGCCGCGTCACGGACGCGGGCGCGGCCGGCGGTGGAGGCGGGGAGCAGATCGGCGAGGACCGTACCGGTCCGGGAAACTGAGGCAGCGGCGGTGGCCATCGGTACTCCGCGAGGTGACTGGGCAATTAAGGACAGCCTGACGTTAGCCGAGCGTCACCGCGTGAGCACCGGGCACCCATGACAAAGCGGTGGCCTCCGGCTTGGAGAGTTCCAAACCTGGCGCCTCCGGCGGGGGTGATTGTGCCGTCTGCGGCTGCGGGCCGTCTGTGCCGCCTGGCGCCTCCGACTGCGGGCCGTATTGCCGCCTGCGGCGGCGAGCGCCTCTCGCCTGGCCGGCGGATCCTCGACTGCCGGCCGGTTGTGCCGCCTGCGGCGGCGAGCGCCCTGCGGGCGCGTCCTCAATCGCCGGACGGGCTTGATGTGGCTGGCCATGACAGCCAAGCCCAGCCAAAACCAGCCCGTCCGGCGATTGAGGACACCGCCGCGCAGCGGTGGTGCCACCGGCTACGCGCCACCGGCCCAGCCGTGGCAACGGCAAGCGCACAGGCCAGCACCCAGCGCCACCGTGATGCTCGTCACCCCCGACCTGCGCAGCTTGGCACATACCGCTCGGTCGGGAGAATCTGTCGGAAGTAGTCGGATTCGCGGAGTCCACACATCCGGAGCCCCCTAGTCCGTCACCGCCCCGTCGCACAGCGCACCGCACAGATCCCGAGAGTACGAAGCCCCATGCACGACGCACCGTCTGTCGCCGAGTCCCGTACCGGCGACGAGAGAGAACCACTGTCAGCGGGGCTGAAGCAGCGGCATCTGACCATGCTCGGGCTGGGCGGAGTGATCGGGGCCGGGCTGTTCGTCGGGTCCGGGGCCGGGATCGCCGTGGCGGGGCCGGGGATCATCGTGTCGTATCTGATCGCGGGCGCGCTCGCGATGCTGGTGATGCGGATGCTCGGCGAGATGTCCTCGGCGATGCCCGCCTCGGGCGCCTTCTCGGTGCACGCGGAGCGGGCGCTGGGCCGCTGGGCCGGGTTCTCGGTGGGCTGGCTGTACTGGTTCCTGCTCGTGGTCGTGCTCGCCGTGGAGGCGACCGGCGCCGCGCAGATCGCCCATGGCTGGGTGCCGTCGGTGCCGCAGTGGGGCTGGGTACTGCTGTTCATGGTGGTGTTCACCACCGCCAACCTCGCCGCGGTGAAGAACTTCGGCGAGTTCGAGTTCTGGTTCGCGGCGCTCAAGGTCGGCGCGATCGTCCTCTTCCTGGTCCTGAGCCTGCTGGCGATCTTCGGCGTGCTGCCGGACACCGAGGCCGTGGGCTTCACCAATCTCACCGGACAGGGCGGCTTCCTGCCCAACGGCGTCAGCGGCGTGGTCTCCGGCGTCCTCGCCGTCGTCTTCGCCTTCGGCGGCCTGGAGGTCGTCACGATCGCCGCCGCCGAGTCCGACGACCCGGCGCGCGCGGTGGCCCGGGCGGTGCGCAGCGCCGTGTACCGCATCCTCTTCTTCTACGTCGGCTCGATGCTCGTCATCGTCACCCTTCTCCCCTGGTCCTCGATGAAGCCGGGGCAGAGCCCCTACGTGGCCGTCCTCGACCACATCGGGGTGCCCGGGGCCGGACAGATCATGAACATCGTGGTCTTCGTGGCGCTGCTGTCCGCGCTGAACGCGAACCTCTACGGCTCGTCGCGGATGGTCTTCTCGCTCGCCGAGCGCGGGGAGGCGCCGCGCGCGCTGCTGAAGATCTCCGACGGTGGCGTGCCCCGACGAGCGGTCTTCGCGTCGGTCGCTTTCGGCTTCATCTCGGTCATATTGAACTTGAAGTGGCCGGATTCGATCTTTCACTATCTGCTCAACGCGGTGGGCGCGGTCCTGCTTTTCGTCTGGGGCCTGATCGCCGTCTCCCAACTGCGGCTGCGTCCGCGCATCGAGCGCGACGCACCGGAGCGGCTGACCCTGCGCATGTGGTGCTTCCCCTATCTGACCTGGGTCGCCCTGGCCGCGATGGGTGCCGTGCTGGTGCTCATGCTGACCGACGACGAGGCCCGGCCGCAGTTGCTGTGGTCGGCGGCGGCGACGGGCGCGGTGCTCGTGGTCGCGGGGCTGCGCGAGCTCCGGCTGCGCGCGACGGGCCGCCCGGCCCGATAGATCGGCCGTAAAACACGTTTGTTCTGGCGATACATCAGGTACGCACGGTCATACCGACGTCTGAATATCGGACACCTCTGCAAAGGGTGTTGTCCTGAGCGAACGTGGCCTTCACACTGAGGCAACTTTTCCGCTCACACCCAACGGGGCAGACACGATCATGACCGGTATACCCCCCTCTCCGCCTGAGTGCGCGGCCTCCGACCCGAAATCGAACACCGCCGTTCCGGCCAATGGCGTCGGCACCGACGCCGGGGCCCTGTCGCACAGCCTCAAGCAGCGGCATCTGTCGATGATCGCGCTCGGTGGCGTCATCGGCGCGGGGCTCTTCGTCGGCTCCGGCGGCGGCATCGCCGCCGCCGGCCCCGCGGTCGTGCTCGCCTATGCGGCGTCCGGGCTGCTGGTGATGCTCGTGATGCGCATGCTCGGTGAGATGTCGGCGGCCAACCCGGCCTCCGGCAGCTTCTCGGTGCACGCGGAGCGCACGATCGGCCCGTGGGCGGGCTTCACCTCCGGCTGGGTGTTCTGGACCCTGCTGTGCGTCGCCGTCGCCGCCGAGGGGATAGGCGCGGCGAAGATCATGGTCGGCTGGTTCCCGGACACCTCGTCCTGGATGTGGGTCGCGCTGTTCATGGTCGTCTTCACGGTCACCAACCTGGCCGCGGTCGCCAACTTCGGTGAGTTCGAGTTCTGGTTCGCGACGCTGAAGGTCGGCGCGATCAGCCTCTTCCTGATCCTCGGCGTGCTCGCCATCGTGGGCGTCCTGCCCGGCACCGACGCCCCGGGGGCCGACAACCTCACCGGCAACGGCGGCTTCTTCCCCACCGGCCTCGACGGACTCGTCGTCGGCCTGCTCGCCTCCGTCTTCGCCTACGGCGGCCTGGAGACGGTGACCATCGCGGCGGCCGAGTCCGAGAAGCCGCGTGAGGGCGTCGCCCGCGCGGTCCGCACCTCGATGTGGCGCATCGCCCTCTTCTACGTCGGCTCGCTGGCCATCGTCGTCACCCTGATCCCCTGGAACGACCCGTCGGTGACCGCCAAGGGCCCGTACGTCGCGGTCCTCGACTACCTGGACATCCCGCACGCCGGCCAGATCATGAACGTCGTCGTGCTGGTGGCGCTGCTGTCCGCGATGAACGCGAACATCTACGGTTCCTCGCGCATCGCGTACTCGCTCGTCGCGCGCGGCCAGGGCTGGAAGGTCCTCGCCAAGGTCAGCAACGGCGTGCCGCGCCTCGCGGTCATCGCCTCCGCCTCCTTCGGCTTCGTCGCCGTCCTGCTCAGCTACTGGTGGCCGGACACCATCTTCAAGTGGCTGCTCAACATGGTCGGCGCGGCCACGCTCGTGGTGTGGGGCTTCATCGCGGTGTCCCAGCTCGTGGGGCGCCGGCAGATCCCGCAGGACAAGCTCATCGTGCGCATGTGGCTCTTCCCGTACCTGACCTGGCTGGCCCTGGCCGGCATCGTCGGGGTCCTGGCGCTGATGCTGCGCGAGGAGGAGACCCGTCTCCAGCTGTACTTCACGGCCGGACTGACGCTCGCCCTCGCCCTGATCGGCTACCTCAAGCAGCGCGCGGCGGCGGCCGCCAAGCGCTGACGGCCCACCACATCCCGGCACCGAGGCGGGGTAGGTCCTGATCTTCAGGACCTACCCCGCCTCGGTCTTTCGACGGAAGACCGGCCCCGTGACGGCACCTCAGACGCACTTGCTGATAGCGTTTACCTGCAAGTTAATTGCAATAAGCAGTCGGAGGGCTCGGCATGGCCATCTACACACTTCCCGAACTTCCCTACGATTACGCGGCGCTCCAGCCCGTCATCGACGCGAAGATCATTGAGCTGCACCACGACAAGCACCACGCGGCGTACGTCAAGGGCGCGAACGACACCCTCGAGCAGCTCGCCGAGGCCCGCGACAAGGACCAGTGGGGCGCGATCAACGGCCTGGAGAAGAGCCTGGCCTTCCACCTCTCCGGTCACATCCTGCACAGCATCTACTGGCAGAACATGACCGGTGACGGCGGCGGCGAGCCCCTCGACAAGGACGGCGTGGGCGAGCTGGCCGACGCCATCGCGGAGTCCTTCGGCTCCTTCGAGAAGTTCAAGGCCCAGCTGACCAAGGCCTCGGCCACCACCCAGGGCTCCGGCTGGGGCGTGCTGGCCTACGAGCAGGTCAGCGGCCGGCTCATCGTCGAGCAGGTCTACGACCACCAGGGCAACGTCGGCCAGGGCTCGGTCCCGATCCTGGTCTTCGACGCCTGGGAGCACGCCTTCTACCTTCAGTACAAGAACCAGAAGGTGGACTTCATCGAGGCCATGTGGCAGGTCGTCAACTGGCAGGACGTCGCCGCCCGTTACGCCGCGGCCAAGGAGCGGGGCAACACGCTCCTGCTGGTCCCGTAACACCCCGGGTGCCCGAGCGGCACCCCGCGCACGGCCTGCTCGTGATCGTCTTCTCACCCTTCACGCGGCAGGCATACGGAAGGCCCCCGCACGGTCGCATCGCGCGGGGGCCTTTCCCCATCATGGCCTGTTCGGCGGGCCTTCGGCTGCGGGCCGTCGTTGCCGCCTGCGGCGGCGAGCGCCCTTCGGGCACGTCCTCAAACGCCGGACGGGCTTGATGTGGCTGAGCTCAGCGGACACCGCCGCGCAGCGGTCGGTGCGCCTCAGTCGAAGACCGGGCCCCGCGTCCGGGTGCGCTTCAGCTCGTAGAAACCGGGCGTCGAGGCGACCAGCAGCGTGCCGTCCCAGAGTCTGGCCGCCGCCTCGCCCTTGGGGGCGGGGGTGACGACCGGACCGAAGAAGGCCACCTGGCCGCCGTCCGGACCGGGGACGGCGATGACCGGGGTGCCGACCTCCTGCCCGACCTTCTCGATGCCCTCCTTGTGCGAGACGCGCAGATCGGCGTCGAGGGCGTCGGATCCGGCGGCGTCCGCCAGCCGGGCCGGCAGGCCCGCCTCGGCCAGGGCGGCCACGATCGTCTCGCGGTCGCGCGGCAGGTCCTCGTTGTGGAAGCGGGTACCGAGCGCGGTGTACAGCCGGCCGAGCACCTCGTCGCCGTACTCCTTCGCCGCCGCGATCAGGACCCGCACCGGGCCCCAGGCGCCCGTGCGCAGGTACTCGCGGAACTCCTCGGGCACCTGGTCGAGCTTGTCCTCGTTCAGCACCGCAAGGCTCATGACGTGCCAGCGCACCTCGACCGGGCGGACCTTCTCCACCTCGAGCATCCAGCGCGAGGTCATCCACGCCCAGGGGCAGATCGGGTCGAACCAGAAGTCGACGGGGGTCTTCTCCGAAACGGTCACGCGGGTCTCCTCATCCGGGCAGGTCAGTAGCTGAATCAACAACCGACCCGCGTGCCATGATTCCTGGTGTTCGACATTCGACATACGTGACATTCATCCGAGGGAGTCCCGTCGTGCCCGGTGAGAACCTGACCCGTGAGGAGGCCCGCGAGCGGGCCGCGCTGCTGACCGTGGACGGCTACGAGGTGGCACTCGACCTGCGGTCCGCGGTGGGCGCCGGCCCGGAGCCCCGCACGTTCCGTTCGGTGACCACCATCCGCTTCCGTTGCGCCGAGCCGGGGGCGAGCACGTTCGCGGACCTGGTGGCGCCGTCGGTGACCGCCGTCACGCTCAACGGCACGGAGCTGGATGCCAAGGCCGTCTTCGACGGGACCCGGATCGAGCTGGCGTCCCTCGCCGCCGAGAACACGCTGGTCGTGGACGCCCAGTGCGCGTACAGCCGCACCGGCGAGGGCATGCACCGCTTCGTCGACCCCGAGGACGGCGAGGTCTACCTCTACACGCAGTACGAGCCCGCCGACGCCCGCCGTGTCTTCGCGAACTTCGAGCAGCCGGACCTCAAGGCCCCCTTCACCTTCACGGTGACCGCGCCCACCGGCTGGACGGTGCTCAGCAACGGCGCGCAGGACGGCGAGCCCCGCCCGGCGAGCGCCGACGGCATCGACGGCACCACGTGGAGCTTTGTGCCGACGAAGCCGATCTCCACCTACATCACGGCCGTCGTCGCCGGCCCGTACCACGTCGTCCGCGACCACTACCGCCGCACGTTCGACGACGGGACCGTCCTCGACATCCCGCTGGGCGCGCTGTGCCGCAAGGGTCTCGCCAAGCACTTCGACGCCGAGGACGTCTTCACCGTCACCAAGCAGGGCCTGGACTTCTTCCACGACCACTTCGACTACCCGTACCCCTTCGGGAAGTACGACCAGGCGTTCGTGCCGGAGTACAACATCGGCGCCATGGAGAACCCGGGGTGCGTGACCTTCCGGGAGGAGTTCGTCTTCCGCGGCAAGGTGACGCAGGCGGCGTACGAGCGGCGGGCCAACGTCATCCTGCACGAGATGGCGCACATGTGGTTCGGCGACCTGGTCACCATGGAGTGGTGGGACGATCTGTGGCTCAAGGAGTCCTTCGCGGACTTCATGGGCGCCTTCTCGCAGGTGGAGGCGACCCGCTTCGAGAACGCCTGGATCACCTTCGCCAACCAGCGCAAGGCCTGGGCCTACCGCGCCGACCAGCTGCCCTCCACCCACCCCGTCACGGCCGACATCCGTGACCTGGAGGACGCCAAGCTCAACTTCGACGGCATCACCTACGCCAAGGGCGCCTCGGTGCTCAAGCAGCTGGTGGCCTACGCGGGCCGGGACGCCTTCCTCGAGGGCGCCCGGCGCTACTTCAAGCGCCACGCGTTCGGCAACACCCGGCTGACGGACCTGCTGCGGGTGCTGGAGGAGACCTCGGGCCGCGACATGACCGCATGGTCCCGGTCCTGGCTCCAGACGGCCGGGGTCAACTCCCTGACCCCGCACGCGACCTACGACGACGCCGACCGGATCACCGAGCTCTCCGTCTTCCAGGAGGCCCCCGCCTCGCACCCCGAGCTGCGCCCGCACCGGGTGGCTGTGGGCCTCTACCGCCGCGAGGACATCAGTGGCGCGCTCGTGCGCTACGCCCGCGCCGAGGTGGACGTCGCCGGTCCGCGCACGGTCGTGAGCGAGCTGGCCGGGGCCGAGCGGCCCGAGCTGATCCTCGTCAACGACGACGACCTCACCTACTGCAAGATCCGCTTCGACGAGGTCTCGCTCGCCACCCTGCGGGAGCACCTCGGCGACCTCACCGACCCCCTCGCCCGCGCCCTGTGCTGGTCCGCGCTGTGGAACCTCACCCGCGACGGCCTGCTGCCCGCCCGCGAATACCTGGGGCTGGTGGAGCGGTTCGCCGGGGCCGAGAGCGACATCGGGGTGCTCCAGACGCTGCACGGCTGCGCGCGGACGGCCCTGGTGCACTACGTGGCGCCCGACTGGCGCGAGGAGGGCGGCCGGCGGCTCGCCCAGGCCGCGCTGAGCGAACTGCGGCTCGCCGAGCCCGGCAGCGGCCACCAGCTGGCGTGGATGCGGTTCTTCGCGCAGACGGCGAAGAGCGCGGCCGATCTGCAGCTGCTGCGCGGGCTGCTGGACGGCAACGCGAGGATCGACGGCCTGGAGGTCGACCAGGAGCTGCGCTGGGCACTCCTGGGCACGCTCGCCGCCCGGGGCGCGGCCGACGAGCAGGCCGTCACCGCCGAGCTGGCCCGTGACAACACCGCCTCCGGCAAGCGGCACCAGGTCCGCTGCCTGGCCTCGCGGCCCTCGGCGGAGGTCAAGGCCGAGGCGTGGGCGGCGGTGGTGGAGTCCGACGCCCTCTCCAACGCTCTCGCCGAGGCCACCATCGCGGGCTTCGACCAGCCGGGGCAGCGGGAGCTGCTGGCGCCCTACGCGGCCCGCTACTTCGAGGTGATCGAGCGGGTGTGGCGGGAGCGGTCCATCGAGATCGCCATGGCCGTGGTGCGCGGGCTGTTCCCGATGCTCCAGGACGACCGGCGGACGCTGGAGGCGACGGACGCCTGGCTCGCGGCGCACGAGGACGCGGCGCCCGCGCTGCGGCGCCTGGTGCTGGAGGAGCGGGACGACCTGGCGCGGGCACTGCTGGCGCAGGACTGCGACACGGGCGCGGCCAACTGAAATCACCATCGGTGACGGTGGCGCGACGGCCCGTAATCGGCATCGAACGCCCGTACTTTAGGGCGAAGTTGTCCTGATTTGCCGACGGGTGTGTAACAGCGGTTAGGAGGTGGGTGGACAGCGGGAATGGCCGGGGCATGAACCCCGACACCCCCCTGTCCCCCCGCCCCCTGCACCACCGCTCCGACGTCCGGCACCGCGTTCTGACGACACGTCAACTGCGCGAGCACGGCGTCCCGGGGACCACGGTCACCGAGCGCTGCCGGCCCGGCGGCCCCTGGCAGCAGTTGCTGCCCGGCGTCTTCCTGCTCCGCCCCGGCCCGCCGACCAGCGAGGAGCGGCTGCACGCCGGGCTGCTGTACACCGTGCCGCGCACCCGGGCCGCGGCGGACCGCCCGCGGCCGGGCGACGCCGACGCCGCGGCGGAGGCCGCCCCGTACGGCGAGGCCATGATCACCGGGCTGGCGGCGCTGGCCCTGCACGACTTCACCTCCGCTCCCCCGCTGATCTCCCTCGGCCGGATCGACGTCCTCGTGCCGCGCACCCGGCGGCTGCGCTCGTCCGGCTTCGTACGGGTGGTGCGGGCCCACACCCTGCCGCGCCCGATCCGGCTGACGGGGGTGCCGGTCGCACCGCCCGCCCGCGCGGTCGCCGACGCGGTGGGCAGCCTCGCCGAGCCGACGACGGTGCACCGGCTGCTGACCGAGGCGGTACGCGGCGGCCACTGCGAAGCAAGCGCCGTGGTACGGGAGTTGACCCGCGCCCGGCTGCTGAACCGGCCCGCCGTGGTGGACGCCGTCGACACCCTCCTCGCCGAGAGCCGGGCGATCGCGGAGAGCAGACTCTACGACGTGGTGCGCGGGCACGGGCTGCCCGAGCCGCTGTGGAACGTGGACCTGCGACTGCCCGGCGGCCCGCGGCTGGGCGGTGTGGACGCCTACTGGCCGGAGTACGGGGTGGCGCTGGAGATCGACGCCCGGACGCCGCGCCAGGACGACGACGCGCTCTGGGCGGAGCAGGCGGGCAAACGCGACCGCCTGGAGCGGCTCGGCATCCTGGTCGTGCACATCACGCCGAAGAAGCTGCGCGAGGCGCCGGAGCAGCAGGCCGCGGTGGCCCGTACCGCCTTGATGGCGTCGGCCGACCGCGAGCCCGCCGCGTACGTCGTCGTCCTGCCGAAGTGAGCGGGTCGACCCGTTGGGCCGTGCCGTTCGCACCACCGCTGCGCGGCGGATGTCCTCAAGCGCCGGACGGGCTCGGCGGCTGAGCCCAGCCACTATCAGCCCGCTGGGGGCACCTCCCAGCGGTAGCTGGGGGAGCTTGAGGACGCGCCCGCCGGGCGCCCGCCGCCGCAGGCGGCAAGGACCGCCCGCAGTCGATGATTCGCCGGACAGGCGAGAGGCGGGAGATCAGGCCCGCGCGAGCAACAACTCCGTGTTCCGGTCGGTGGGTGAACCGGCGAGGGAGCCGTCCGAACCCGGGGCGTTGAAGGCCAGTTCGCGGTAGAGGGAGGCGAGTCCGGTCTGGGAGAGGTCCGCGTAGTCGGTGCGGTAGGGGGCGGCCGATTCGATGAGGGTGGTGAAGAGCGAGACCGTGCCGTCCTTGTTGTCGGTGACCTCGATGACCCGCGCGAGCTGCGGGTAGTCCACGTGCGAGGCGGTGGAGACCTCCCAGAAGCTGCCGCGCGGCCGCACCCGGTTGCGGTGGCTGTGGCCGTTGATCCAGGCCAGGACGTTGGTGTGGCGCTGGAGGAGGGCGATCAGCTCGTTGCCGTCGTGCCGCTTCTCGCCCGGGCGGGCGGGGTCGGGCGTGAGGTTGTTCATGCTCCAGCTCGGGTGGTGGCTGAAGATCAGCGCGTACTCGTCCCGGTGGTCCTTCAGCGTCCGCTCCAGCCACTGGAGTTGGGCGGTGCCCAGCGAGCCCTGGTAGTGGCCGCCGGGGTCCGTCGTGTCGAGGCTGATGCCGACGACCCGGTCGGAGACCCGGAAGGAGTAGTAGAGCTCGCCGGAGTCGAGGTTGGCGCGCGTGTAGCCGTGGCCGAGCGGTCCGCGCCCCTTGTGGGCGGGGTCGAGGTGGGCGGCGATGTACTCGCGGGCGGTCAGCGGCACCCGGCGCGGGTCGGCGGTGACCGTGCGCAGGTTCTTCTTGTGCTCGCGCAGCAGCGCCCGGATGCGCTCGCCCTTGGGGTCGACGCCCGCGGCCTCGCCCTCCATGAGCCACTTGGCCTCGGCGGCGGAGATGGTCTGGAGCTTCTTGTCCCCGACGCAGACCTCTTCGATGAAGCTGCCCTTGGCCGGGTAGCAGCCGCCGGAGAGGAGGTCGTGGTTGCCGAAGGTCGAGTACCAGGGGATCCGCAGGCCGGGGCTGTCGACGCGGCGGGTGGCGGCGCGGAGGTAGCCGGGGATGCGGGGGTAGCCGAGCTTCTTGTCGTCGTCGTTCAGGGCGCTGTCGGGGTGCCAGTACAGCTTGAGGCCGCTGTCCTGGACGCCCTCGTAGCGGCGGGGGTCGCCGGTCTGGGGGTTCATCCGGCCACCGCTGAGGGCGGTCAGGAACCACTCCGTCTCGATCTTCGCGTTCTCGTCGCCGTTGTCGCCGGTGGTGATGACGAAGCCCAGGGGCGTACCGGTGGCGGGTCCCCGGCGGAGCTTGTTGACGCGCTCGACCAGGGCGACGGCGCCGGGCAGGGTGAGCGCCTCGTGCGGACGCCAGGCCCCGGCGTCGCCGGCCCGGAAGAACTCGTAGCGCAGCGGGTGCTGCACATCCGTCAGGTGGAGGTCCGTGAACTGCACGAAGGACGCCAGTGTGGTACGGCGGTCCTCGCGGCCCGGCCGGCCGGCGGCGAGCTCGGAGCGCACGACGCGCGGCCAGCCGGGGCCCTCGCCGAGCCGTCGGTAGCCGGTGGTGCCGGTGGGCGCGGCGACGGAGACGAGGGTGGTGCCGGCCCCGGTGGGGGTGCCTGCCGCGACCTCCTCCGGGGCGGCCGCGCTCTCGGTGGTGTCGGCCGTGGGCTGCAGGGCGGCGGCCCGGCCGCTGTCGGGCCCCAGGGCGACTCCGAGCCCGGTGGCGGTGCCGACGGCGCCCGCCGCAGCGAGGAACGTGCGGCGGTCGAGTCCTGCGGGTCTACGGGATCTGCGAGGCATATGCGGTCTCCCCGGTGCGAACGCGAAGGCGGGACGGGCTGCTGAGCTGCGGTCCTGTGAGTCGGCTCTGTCAGTGAGGATCGTTGGCAGCGCGGGTGACCTGGGCGTGAACGCGGCCGCAACGGCCGCCGCCGATCACCTCACATCGATCTTGGCGATTGCGAACAGACATACAGCACTCGTCCCCTGGCGCGCTGACGCTCACTCAGCGTTCACTCGCGAGGGGAATGGCCCCGCCGGTCACGGGGGCGGTGGTGTAGTCCGTTTGCCTTACACGCGCTGAGCTGCGAGAACGCCCCTGACCGCTTCACGGCCTTCGGCATGCTTCATCCCGTGTGGCGCATGGCGGGTTTACGCCATCCTTACTTTCCCACCCCGACAACTCTCCCCAAACCCCCGTCACTTCCATAAAAGTGGGCGCTCATCCGGCTCCGATTTCCGGACGCTTCCTCCCTGGCCCTGCCAGGTCCTCGTACGTCCTTCTACGTCGTCACCTAGGGATGTTCATGACCCCCGATCCCCAGCACGCCCCCGTCGGCGGCGCGAGACGCGCGGCGCGAATAGCCGTCGCGGCCTCCGTCGTGGCCGCGCTCACCGCCGCGGGCGCCGTGCCCGCCTTCGCCGACGACCCCCGGCCCGCCCCGGGCCCGGTCAAGTCGTCCTCCGACAAGCTCGGTTCGCACGACGCGAAGCTGCTCGCCGACGCCAAGGCCGACGGCGCCAAGACCGTCACCATGATGATCGCGACGGCCCCCGGCGGGACCGAGCAGATCAAGGACAAGCTCGGCGCCATCAAGGGCGCCTCGGTCGGTGAGTCCTACGACAAGCTCGGCTACGTCCGGGCCACCGTCCCGACCGGCAAGGCCGACGCCGCCATCGACGAGGCGAAGAAGCTCGCCTCCGTGCACGGCATCGACCTCCAGCAGGAGATCAAGCTTCCCGACCCGACGCCGCGCGCCGACACCGTCAAGGGCGAGCGCACCGCGAAGGCCAAGGCGTACCCCGGCCCGGGCAGGAAGACCCCGGCCGCCAACCCCTACCAGCCGGCCTTCGAGACCGGTGCCGTCGACTTCGTCGAGGACCACCCCAAGGCCGACGGCCGCGGCGTGACCATCGGCATCCTCGACTCCGGCGTCGACCTCGGCCACCCCGCGCTGCAGAAGACCACCACCGGCGAGCGCAAGATCGTCGACTGGGTCACCGCCACCGACCCGCTCGCGGACGCGGACGGCACGTGGCTGCCGATGACGAACTCCGTCTCCGGGCCGAGCTTCTCCTTCAACGGCCGCAACTACACCGTGCCCGCCGGGTCCTACGACGTCAGCCTCTTCCGGGAGAGCGTGACCGCCGGCGGCGACATGAAGGGCGACCTGAACCGGGACGGCGACACCACCGACGCCTGGGCGGTCCTGTACGACAAGGCCAAGGGCACCGTCCGCGTCGACCTCGACGACAACGGCGACTTCGGCAACGACGCCGAGCTGAAGCCGTACAAGGACGGTTACCAGGTCGGCTACTTCGGGACCGACAACCCCGACACCCCGATCGCCGAGCGCATCCCCTTCGTCGTCCAGATCCGCAAGGACGTGTCGATGACGCCGAAGGGCGGCGACTGGGTCGGCAAGAAGGCCGACTTCGTCAACATCGGCGTCATCGAGTCCGAGCACGGCACCCACGTCGCGGGCATCACCGCCGCCAACGGCCTGTTCGGCGGGAAGATGAACGGCGCGGCCCCGGGCGCGAAGCTCGTCTCCTCGCGCGCCTGCACCTGGTCCGGTGGCTGCACCAACGTGGCGCTCACCGAGGGCATGATCGACCTCGTCGTCAACCGCGGCGTCGACATCGTCAACATGTCGATCGGCGGGCTGCCCGCGCTGAACGACGGCAACAACGCCCGCTCCGAGCTGTACAACCGGCTCATCGACGACTACGGCGTCCAGCTCGTCATCTCGGCGGGCAACAGCGGCCCCGGCACCAACACCATCGGCGACCCCGGCCTGGCCGACAAGGTCATCAGCGTCGGCGCGTCCGTGTCGAAGGAGACCTGGGCCGCCAACTACGGCTCCGAAGTCAAGACCAAGTACGCGATGATGCCGTTCTCCTCGCGCGGCCCGCGTGAGGACGGCGGCTTCACCCCGACGATCTCCGCCCCGGGTGCCTCGATCAACACGACTCCCACCTGGGAGCCGGGCGCGCCCGTCGCCGAAGCCGGCTACCAGCTCCCGCCGGGCTACGGCATGCTGCAGGGCACCTCGATGGCCTCCCCGCAGGCCGCGGGTGCCTCGGCGCTGCTGATCTCGGCCGCCAAGCAGAAGAAGATGAAGCTCAGCCCGGCCGATCTGCGCACGGCGCTCACCAGCACCGCGAAGAAGATCAAGGGCTTCCAGCCGCACGAGCAGGGTGCGGGCCTGATGCAGATCGAGGACGCCTGGGACGCGCTGCGCGCGGGCGCCACCGCCCACGCGTACTCGGTCAAGGCCCCGGTCGCAACGGCGCTCTCCGGCGCGCTGAAGACCCCGGGCTTCGGCACCGGCGTCTACGACCGCGAGAGCGGCCTCAAGGCGGGCGAGACCAAGACGTACGACGTCGTCGTCACCCGCACCACCGGCCCCGACCGTGCCCTCTGGCACGAGCTGGGCTGGGAGAACAACGACGGCACGTTCAAGATCGTCGGCGACAACGAGGTCCGGCTGCCGCTGAACAAGCCGGTCACCGTCAAGGTGCGCGCCAAGGCCAAGGCGGCCGGCATCCACAGCGCGATCCTGACCGTCGACGACGGCCGCACCGAGGGCATCGACAAGCAGATCCTGTCGACCGTCGTCGTCGCACAGCCACTGGCGAAGCCGTCCTACGTGGTCAAGGCTTCGGGCACGGCCACGCGCAACGCCTCCACCTCGTACTTCGTGACGGTGCCGAAGGGCGCCAAGTCGCTGGAGGTCTCGCTCGGCGGCCTGGCCACGGGCAGCCAGACCCGGTTCATCGCCATCAGCCCCTACGGCGTCCCGGCCGATCCGACCTCCACGGTCAACTGCTACCCGAACTACCCGAACCCGGCCAACACCTGCCGCCCCGAGCTGCGGACGTACGCCAACCCGATGCCGGGCGTCTGGGAGATCGAGGTCGAGTCCCGTCGCACCTCCCCGCTGCTCGACAACCCGTACGCGCTGACGGCCTCCGTGCTGGGCGTCACCTTCGACCCGGCCACGCAGACCGTGCCCGAGGCGAAGATCGGCAACCCCACCGCGGTGACCTGGAAGGCCACCAACGGCTTCGCCGCGCTCGACGGCAGGCTCAAGGGCGGCCAGCTCGGCTCGTCGAAGATCGACCGGCCGTCGATCAAGAAGGGTGAGAAGCGGACCACCAAGGTCACTCTCGGCGAGGGCGTCTCCCGCTTCGACGCCGCCATCGGCGGCGCCTCCGACCCCAAGGCGGACCTGGACCTGGCCGTCTTCAAGGACGGCAAGCCCGTCGGCGCCTCCACCAGCGGCGGCTCGGACGAGCTGGTCAGCCTGAGCAAGCCCGCGGCGGGCGAGTACACCGTCGAGGTCACCGGCTACGAGGTGCCCGCGGGCAGCGCGGAGTACGACTACCGCGATGTGTACTTCGCCCCCGCGCTGGGTGAGATCAAGGTCGACCCGACCGCGGTCGTCAAGCTCGACGCGGGCACATCCGCCCAGGTCACGGCCCAGGTCGTGGTCGCGGGCGCGGCCCCGGAAGGGCGCACCTTCTTCGGTGACGTCCAGCTGGTCAACGCGGCCGGCACGGCCGCGGGCGGCGGCAGCGTGAAGATCGAGAAGGTCGTGTCGTAACCCTCGGTGAACGGCACACGGGGCGGGCGCCGTACGGGCGCCCGCCCCGTCTTCGTGATCCCGGTCACCGAAGGGCCGGGACCTGCGGCAATGGATTGGACTTTTGGTGCGGGTAGCACCACATGATGGAACTGTTGAGCCAGGTAACACCGTCTTTCGCGTACAGACGTACTGAACGTATGAGGTAGGGAGCGCCCGTGAGGATCGGAATCGTCGGAGCCACCGGTCAGGTCGGCGGAGTCATGCGCCAGATCCTCGACGAGCGGGCCTTCCCCGTCGCCGAGCTGCGGCTGTTCGCCTCGGCCCGCTCCGCCGGGTCCACGCTGCCGTGGCGGGGCACCGAGATCACCGTCGAGGACGCGTCCACCGCCGACTACTCCGGCCTGGACATCGTGCTCTTCTCGGCCGGCGGCGCCACCTCCCGCGCCCTCGCGGAGAAGGTCGCCGCGGCCGGTGCCGTGGTGATCGACAACTCCTCCGCCTGGCGGCTGGACCCCGAGGTGCCGCTGGTCGTCTCCGAGGTCAACCCGCACGCGATCGCGAACCGCCCCAAGGGCATCATCGCCAACCCCAACTGCACCACCATGGCCGCCATGCCGGTGCTGCGTCCGCTGCACGACGAGGCCGGGCTGACCGCCATGGTCGCCACCACCTACCAGGCCGTCTCCGGCTCGGGCGTGGCCGGCGTCGCCGAGCTGCACACCCAGGTCTGCCAGGTCGCCGAGGCCGCCGACCAGCTCGCCTTCGACGGTGACGCCGTGACGTTCCCCGAGCCCGGTGTCTACAAGCGCCCCATCGCCTTCAACGTGCTGCCGCTGGCCGGCTCGATCGTCGACGACGGCAGCTTCGAGACGGACGAGGAGCAGAAGCTCCGCAACGAGTCCCGCAAGATCATGGAGATCCCGGACCTCAAGGTCTCCGGCACCTGTGTCCGCGTCCCGGTCTTCTCCGGCCACTCGCTCCAGATCAACGCGCGCTTCGAGCGTCCGCTGAGCGTCGAGCGCGCGCACGAGCTGTTGAAGGACGCGCCCGGGGTCGCCCTCTCCGAGATCCCGACCCCGCTCCAGGCGGCCGGCCAGGACGTCAGCTACGTGGGCCGGATCCGCGCCGACGAGACCGCCGAGAACGCTCTCGCGCTGTTCCTCTCCAACGACAACCTCCGCAAGGGCGCGGCGCTCAACGCCGTGCAGATCGCGGAGCTGGTGGCGGCCGAGCTTCGGGGCTGACGCCTTCGGGGCACGTCGTCCGCACCACCGCTGCGCGGCGGTGTCCTCAATCGCCGGACGGGCTGCATGCGCAGCCCGTCCGGCGTTTGAGGACGCGCCCGCAGGGCGCTCGCCGCCGCAGGCGGCACGGGCGGCCCGCAGCCGGATTAACACGGGCGCCCGCCCCCATCCGCGTGGAAGGATGGGCGGAAAGTCGCGATGTTAAGGAGATGCCCAGGTGCCTGGAACGAATCTGACCCGCGAAGAGGCGCGGCGGCGGGCGAGTCTGCTCACCGTCGACTCGTACGAGATCGACCTCGACCTCTCCGGCGCGCAGGAGGGCGGCACCTACCGGTCGAAGACCACGGTCCGCTTCGACGCGGCCGAGGCGGGCGCGGAGTCGTTCATCGACCTGGTGGCCCCCGCCGTGCACGAGGTGGTGCTGAACGGCACCGCGCTCGACGCCGCCGAGGTGTTCGCCGACAGCCGGATCGCGCTGCCGGGCCTGCTCGCCGGGCGCAATGAGCTCACGGTCGTCGCGGACTGCGCGTACACCAACACCGGTGAGGGACTGCACCGGTTCGTCGACCCGGTCGACCAGCAGGCCTATCTCTACACACAGTTCGAGGTGCCGGACGCGCGCCGCGTGTTCGCCTCCTTCGAGCAGCCGGACCTCAAGGCCACCTTCCAGTTCACGGTGAAGGCGCCCGAGGGCTGGACGGTCATCTCGAACTCGCCGACCCCCGAGCCCGCCGACAACGTCTGGCGCTTCGAGCCGACGCCGCGGATCTCCAGCTACATCACCGCGCTGATCGTCGGCCCGTACCACAGCGTGCACAGCGCGTACGAGAAGGACGGGCGCAGCGTCCCGCTCGGCATCTACTGCCGTCCCTCGCTCGCCGAGTTCCTCGACGCGGACGCCATCTTCGAGGTCACGCGGCAGGGCTTCGAGTGGTTCGAGGAGAAGTTCGACTACGCGTACCCCTTCGCCAA
The DNA here is from genome assembly GCF_055576875.1 of Streptomyces sp. NPDC033229. NCBI lineage: Bacteria > Bacillati > Actinomycetota > Actinomycetes > Kitasatosporales > Streptomycetaceae > Streptomyces > Streptomyces sp. NPDC033229. The sequence goes on from NZ_JBVIQR010000028.1 coordinate 52,061, forward strand.
GTACGACCAGCTGTTCGTGCCGGAGTTCAACGCGGGCGCGATGGAGAACGCGGGCGCGGTCACCATCCGCGACCAGTACGTCTTCCGCTCGAAGGTGACGGACGCGGCGTACGAGGTGCGGGCGGAGACGATCCTGCACGAGCTCGCCCACATGTGGTTCGGCGACCTGGTCACCATGGAGTGGTGGAACGACCTGTGGCTGAACGAGTCGTTCGCCACGTACACCTCCATCGCCTGCCAGGCGTACGCGCCGGGCTCGAAGTGGCCGCACTCGTGGACCACGTTCGCGAACTCCATGAAGACCTGGGCGTACCGGCAGGACCAGTTGCCGTCCACCCACCCGATCATGGCGGACATCCGCGACCTGGACGACGTCCTGGTCAACTTCGACGGCATCACCTACGCCAAGGGCGCCTCCGTGCTCAAGCAGTTGGTGGCGTACGTGGGGCAGGACGAGTTCTTCCGGGGCGTGCAGGCGTACTTCAAGGCGCACGCCTTCGGCAACACCCGGCTGTCCGATCTGCTGGGCGCACTGGAGAAAACCTCCGGGCGTGACCTCAAGACCTGGTCGAAGGCATGGCTGGAGACGGCCGGGATCAACATCCTGCGCCCGGAGATCACCACGGACGCCGACGGCGTCATCACCTCCTTCGCCGTCAAGCAGGAGGCCCCGGCGCTGCCCGCCGGCGCCAAGGGTGAGCCGACGCTGCGCCCGCACCGCATCGCGATCGGCCTGTACGAGCACGAGGACGGCAAGCTGGTCCGCAAGGACCGCGTCGAGCTGGACGTCGACGGCGAGCTGACGCCCGTCGAGGCACTGGTGGGCCGGGCCCGCCCGGCCGTCGTGCTGCTCAACGACGACGACCTGAGCTACGCGAAGGTGCGGCTGGACGCCGAGTCGCTGGCGACCGTCACCGCGCACCTGGGCGACTTCACCGAGTCCCTCCCGCGCGCCCTGTGCTGGGCCTCCGCGTGGGACATGACGCGCGACGGCGAGCTGGCCACCCGCGACTACCTCTCGCTGGTGCTGTCCGGCGTCACCAAGGAGTCGGACATCGGCGTGGTGCAGTCGCTGCAGCGCCAGGCGAAGCTCGCCCTGGACCTGTACGCGGCCCCCGACTGGCGCGAGAGCGGTCTGGCGCGGTGGACCGAGGCGACGCTCGAGCAGCTGCGCGCCGCCGAGGGCGGCAGCGACCACCAGCTGGCGTGGGCCCGCGCGTTCGCCGACACGGCCCGCACCGGTGACCAGCTCGACCTGCTCCAGGGGCTGCTGGACGGCACGGAGGTGATCGAGGGCCTCGCCGTCGACACCGAGCTGCGCTGGGCGCTGCTGGAGCGTCTCGCCGCCACCGGCCGCGCCGACGAGAAGGCCATCGCGGCGGAGCTGGAGCGCGACAAGACCTCGGCGGGCGAGCGGCACGCCGCCTCGGCACGCGCCGCGCGTCCCACGGCCGAGGCGAAGGCCGAGGCGTGGGCCGCGGTCGTGGAGTCCGACAAGCTGCCCAACGCGGTGCAGGAAGCGGTCATCGGCGGCTTCGTCCAGACCGACCAGCGCGAGCTGCTCGCCCCCTACAGCGAGAAGTACTTCGCGGTGGTCAAGGACATCTGGGAGAGCCGCAGCCACGAGATCGCGCAGCAGATCGCGGTCGGTCTCTACCCGTCCCTGCTGGTGTCGCAGGACACGCTGGACGCGACGGACGCGTGGCTGGCCTCGGCCGGGCCGAACGCGGCCCTGCGCCGGCTGGTCACCGAGTCCCGCGCGGGTGTCGAGCGCGCGCTGAAGGCCCAGGCGGCGGACGCCGCGGCGGCCTGACGCCCGTAGGAGACGACAGAAACGGGGGCGGGGGGGGGGGGGGGGGGGGGGGGGGGCCCCCGAGTCTTTCCCCCCCTCTTGTGGGGCTTCCTCCCTTCC
>NZ_JBVIQR010000028.1:53982-114157 GCF_055576875.1 Streptomyces sp. NPDC033229
AAACAAAAACCAACCCTTGCACCAACCAAACACAGAGAAAAAAAAAAACCGTTATCCCCCCCCCCCCCCCCCCCCCCCCCCCCCCCCCCCGGCGTATTCCCGCGCTTCGGCGGGGCCTGCCTACTTGCCCAGCGGGGCCCCCGCGCCCGGCGTGAGCGGGGCCGGTATCGGGGCCGTGGCCAGGGACTGCGGGGAGGTGGGGTTGGCGAGCACGGAGGGGGCCGCCACGGCGGCGCTCGGGTCGGCTGCGGCCTCGTCCTCCGCCTCCCAGGGGGCGGCGCCGACGATGCGGATGCCCGCCTCGTCCAGGGCCTGCTTGATGCGCCAGCGCAGCTCCCGCTCGACCCCGAGCGCCTTGCCCGGCATGGTCTTGGCCGAGACGCGGACGACCATGGTGTTCAGGTAGACCGCGTCCAGGCCGAGGACCTCGACCGGCTCCCAGAGCCGCTCGTTCCAGGGCTCGGCCTTCGCCATCTCCTCACCGGCCGCGATGACGACGGAGCGGACCCTCTCCAGGTCCTCGGTGGCCCGGACCTGGACGTCGACGCCCGCGGTGGCCCAGCCCTGGCTGAGGTTGCCGATGCGCTTGACCTCGCCGTTGCGGACGTACCAGATCTCACCGTTCGCCCCGCGCAGCTTGGTGACGCGCAGACCGACCTCGATGACCGTGCCGGTGGCGACACCGGCGTCCACCTCGTCGCCGACGCCGTACTGGTCCTCCAGGATCATGAAGACGCCGGAGAGGAAGTCGGTGACGAGATTGCGGGCGCCGAAACCAATGGCCACACCCGCCACACCCGCGCTGGCCAGCAGCGGGGCCAGATTGATCTTCAGTACGGACAGCACCGTCAGGGCCGCCGTTCCCATGATCAGGAACGAGGCGACGCTGCGCAGCACCGATCCGATGGCCTCCGAGCGCTGCCGCCGGCGTTCGGCGTTGACGAGGAGGCTGCCGAGCGCCGTGCCGTCGACGGCCTCGGCGCTGCGGTTCATGCGCGCTATCAGTTTGGTGATCGCCCGGCGGACCAGATGCCTCATGGCCACGGCGATCACGATGATCAGGATCATGCGCAGGCCATTGCTGAGCCAGATGGACCAGTTCTCCTCGACCCAGCCCGCGGCGTCGTTCGCCGTCCTCTGCGCCTCGTCCAGGGACGAGGGCGGCGGGGTGGTCGGTGAGTCTGCGCCCAGAGCAGCGGACCAGAACACAGCAGGAACCCTTCGTGTGGGACACGCCCGCGCCGAGAAGCGGAACGGGCGGACTCACCACACTAACGGGGCAGACGTCGCGTTCCGTTGCTGTGTTCGAGATGCAACAGGTCTTGGGCGGGGGATGAACGCGGTGTGCTCGAAAACACCTGTGGCCCGTTACCCGGTGGTGGTGGCGCTCCGAGCGGGGGTCAGGGGACACTTGCAGGAGATCGTCCCGGCGCGAGCCACGCGCCGCCGGCGTACAAGGAGGCACCCGTGCCGCATGTCCTGGTCCTCAACGCGTCGTACGAGCCGCTCGGCGTCGTACCGCTCCGCCGCGCGCTCATACTCGTCCTCAATGAGAAGGCTGTCAGCCTCGAGGACTCCGGCGCCTATATGCACAGCGCGACCTGTACCGTCCCCGCACCCAGCGTCGTCCGGCTGAAGCGCTTCGTGCGGGTGCCCTTTCGGGGGCCCGTTCCGCTCACCCGCCGCGCCCTGTTCGCCCGTGACGGCGGCCGATGCGCGTACTGCGGTGGCGTCGCAACCAGCGTCGATCACGTCGTTCCGCGCAGTCGCGGCGGCCAGCACGCCTGGGAGAACGTGGTGGCCGCGTGCCGCCGCTGCAATCACGTCAAGGCAGACCGGCACGTCGGGGAGCTGGGCTGGCGGCTGCGGCACCAACCGGCCCCGCCGTCGGGGCTGGCGTGGCGCATCATCGGCACCGGCCACAGGGATCCACGCTGGCTGCCTTACCTGGAGGCATACGGCGCCCAGGACGCGATGGCCCGGATCGACGGCATTTCCGCCTGAGTCGACCGGGCCATTGTCGTCCAGGCGTACAGCGTTCCCGGGGGTCCGCTTCCGGGGCGCGTGCGCGGCGGTGGCCCGGTCTCAGGGCTTGTCCTCCGGCTTGTCATCCGGCTTGTCATCCGGCTTGGAATCCGGCTTGGCCTCCTGCTTGGACTCCTGCTTGGACTCCGCCCCCGGCCGTTCCTGTACGGCGTACGCCTCGACCTCCCACAGGGAGTAGCCGAAGCGGGTGGCCCGCTTCTCGCCCTGCACCCGGACGAAGCGCGCACCCGGCGCGTCCATGCGGACGGTCTCCGCGCCGCCCTTGCCCTCGGCCACCACGGCCGCGTCCCGCCAGGTGCGCCCGTCGGGCGAGACCTGCACGCGGTAGCGGGCCGGGTGCGCCTCCTGCCAGTGCAGGACCAGTCGGCCGAGGCGGGCCGGACGGGCCAGCTCCAGTTGCCACCAGGCATCGTCGGAGGCCGGTGAGGACCAGCGGGTCCCGGGGTCGCCGTCGACGGCCGCCGAGGCCGGGAAGCGGCCCGTCTCCTGGCCCGAGGCGCTCGCCCGGGCGCCGCGCGCAAGGTTCGGACCGCCGGTCGGCGGATAGGCCCGGACGGTCAGGGTCCGCTCCTGGTCGCCGAGGCGGACGGGCACGGTGAAGGTGCGCGCGGCGGACCCGGCGGGCACCGACAGCTCGATCCTGGCCGTGGTGACGCCGCCGCGCGGCGAGGTGATCTCCCCCGGTGCCCGCACGGTGACCCCGGGGGGCGCGAGGACGGTGAGCTTCTCGGTGACCGTCCCCGGCCGCCGGGTGATCATCCGGGCGTCGACGACGGCCGGGCGGCCGCCGATCTCGGCGTCGGCGTCCCGGCGGGTGAGCTCGAAGTCGGCCGAGGGGTCGTCGGCGAACCACGGGGTGACCTCGTGGACGGCCGGCGCCGTGCTGCCCGGGGCCCAGACCAGGCGCAGCGCGTCGGCCCGCAGGCCCTTGCCGGGTGCCTGTGTCCAACCACCGTCGGAGACCGTGCCGAGCGGCTGCCAGCCGCGGTCGGGGTCGTGTGCCTCGACGGTGCCGCGCACGCCGGGGGCGGGGGCGGTGAGCACGGTGACGGCGGTCAGCGGGCGGGGACGCGGCAGCCGCACGGTCAGGGTCTCGCCGGGGGCGGACGGGGTGCTCGTCGTCGGGTCGCCGTCGGTGGCCGGGCCGGTGGTGCGCAGCGGCCGGTCGACGCCGGTCCAGCCGTTGGCCCGGGCCAGGGCCTGCTCCAGGAACGGGGACAGGACGCCCTTGCCGACCGTGACCCGGCTGTCCTGGATCCGCTCGCGCAGCCGCTGGACCTCCAGCTGGGCCCGCCAGGCCGTCGTGCCGTCGCCGCGCGCGTGGGCGGTGAGCATGTCCACGGCCTTCTCGCCCGCCTCGCCGTGCCGCGCCAGCTGCTCCAGCCAGGGCCGTACCTCGGCGTCGAGCCCGCCGAGGGAGCCCGAGAGCCGCTGCCGGGCGTCGCGCATGGCCCGGAAGGCGGTGCGCAGCCGGTCACCTGCCTCCGTCAGCCGCCCGGCGTCGGTGGTGGACAGGGCCGCCCAGAAGGCGTCCAGCAGGGGGCGCAGATACGTGGACTCCTCGCCGCCCAGGACGGACGAGCGGTCGTTGCCGGCGAGGGCGGTGAGGGCCTCGCGGGTGGCGCCGTCGTGGCCGGCGAGGTCGTCGACGGCCGCGCGCCAGGACTCCTCGGGGCGGTACTGACGCGGGTTCCAGGCGTAGTCGGCGATGGTGAACAGCGGGATGCGGGAGGCGACCGGCTGGGCGGAGGCATTGGCGAGCAGGGCGGCGGAGCCGACCGCGACGGCCGGCTCGCGGCCGGTGTAGGGGCCGAGGAAGATACGGTCCTGCGCGTAGTCGTTGACCGGGTAGTTGTCCATCGTGACCAGCGGGTGGCCGAAGGCCGCCCGGGCGTCGGCCAGTTCACCGCCGGTGATGGTCTTGGGGACCACCCCGACGCCCGTCCACGCCACCTCCACGCGCGGGTCGAGGGCGTCGGCGAGCGCGCGCCGGAAGGCCGTTCGCCCGTCCTGGTAGTACTCGGTGGGCAGCAGCGACAGCGGGGCCGCCTCGGGGCCCTTGGCCGCCAGGTGCCGGGCGAGGGCGCCGGCGACCTTGGCCTGCGCGGCGGCGGCCGCCCTGGGCCCGGAGCCGAAGGCGTCGGCGTCCGCGTCGCAGTGCCACTCGCTGTAGCTCACGTCCTGGAACTGGAGCTGGAAGGCACGTACGCCCAGCGCCCACATCGCGTCGACCTTGCGGCCGAGCGCCCGCAGGTCGGAGGCGGAGGAGAAGCACATCGCCTGTCCCGGCGAGATGGCCCAGCCGAGCGTCACGTGGTTGCGGCGGGCCCGCTCGGCCAGGGCCCGGAACTCGGCGCGCTGGTCGGCTGGGTAGGGGTCGCGCCAGCGGGCCTGGCGGTAGGGGTCTTCGCCGGGGGCGTAGAGATAGCGGTTCTGCTTGGTGCGGCCCATGAAGTCGATCTGGTCCAGGCGCTGCTGCCGCGACCAGGGGCGGCCGTAGAAGCCCTCGGTCAGCCCGCGCACGGCCGTGCCCGGCCAGTCGCGCACCACCACGCCGGCGAAGGCCTTGCCGCCGTCGCGCTCCACCGCGAGCTGGCGCAGTGTCTGCGCCGCGTGGAACAGCCCGTCCGGGCCCAGCCCCGCGAGCGCGACCGTCGGCCGCCCGTCCAGTTGCCCGGTGGCGAGGCGGTAGCCGCCGGACGGCAGGTCGTCGACGGCCGGGGCGCCGAGGGCCCGCAGGGCGTCCTCGGCCGGCTGCCCGCCCGCGTAGACGATCAGCCCGCGCGGCGGCGGGGTGCCGCCGGCTCCGGCGTCCACGACGGTACGGGCGCCGAGGCCGCGCAGCGTCTCGCGGAGCGCCTCCAGCGCGTAGGGGTCGGCGCCGGAGTCGGCCATGACGGTGACCTCGTCGCCGATCCGCGCGTACGAGCCCTGCGCGCTCAGCGACTGTGGGCGCGGCCAGACGGCGGGCGCGGCGTCGGCGCTCTCCCGGTCGGCGGGGCCCGCGGTGGTGGTGGCGCCGCCGGTGCGCGGGTCGGCGACGGCGCCGGGCGCGCCGCCGAGCAGTCCGCCGAGGAGGGCCGCGGCCAGCACGGTGGCTCCGGCCTTGCGGGGGCGGGCGACGAAGGGTTCACTCAGGCGGCCGAGGCGGCCGGTGCCGACGGCACGGAGGGAGCGTCCCTTTTGTTGCTGCTCGTACCGCTCCGCCGGTCGCCCTGTCTGCTGCTCCGCCTGCCGCTCTCCGCCGTGGCTGTCGTACGAGGGTTCGTTACCCGGGAACCGCACGGCTTTCTCCTCGCCCCAAGGTGCACGCTCGTGGGCAGTGAGCCCATCACCAGGCGCGATGCGTGTCAACGCACGTGACCGAAGTGCCGGTATTGCCCGGCGAGTCGATGAGCGAACGGAAAACGAAGCCCACGAAAGCACCGCTAAATCGACATAGAGGAACGTAATGTGACCCGGGACACGTTCCTTGGTCCGGTACGTCTGCGACCGCCCCGAGTGGGTAGTGCAGACGTGACCCACTGCCGTCACCCCGGGAGGCCCCTGTGGCCGCGTCCGCCCAGCTCCTGCTGTCCGCCCTGTCCAAACCGGTGCCGTCCCCGTGCGCGTGCGCGCACGAGGACGCCTACCTCCCGGAGTTCGACGGCCGGCTCCCGGCCGGCTCCGGCTCCGGCGCCCCGGCCGAGCCCCCGCTGACCAGCGAGCCGCCGCTCGCCGATGCCACCCCGCTGACCAGCGAGCCCCCGCTGGCCACCGAACTGCCGCTCACCAGCGAACCCACGGCCACGGTCCACGGACCGGCCTTCGGCACGGAGTCCTCGGAGGTCTGAATGGGCCGAGCGCGGCTCGCCGAACTGCACGGTGTCGCCACCTCCTACGAGCCCGCGCCCGGCCAGGGATCGAAGGTGCCCGAGGACACCGTCGTCGCGGTCCTCGCCGCGCTGGGCGTCGACGCGTCCACCCCCCGTGCCGTCCGGGACGCCCTGGACGCCCACGCCGCCACCGAGCGCCGCCGGCTGCTGCCCGGGGCGGTGGTCCTGCGGGCGGCGGCGGACGGGACGCCGCGCGCCCACGGGCCGGCCTTGCCCACGCTGCCGGAGGGCACGGCCCTGCGGGTCGACACCGAGGACGGGCAGGGGATCGCGTGGGACGGGACGCCCCTGTTCGGCGGGGCGGGCCTCGCGGAGGCCCTGCCGCTCGGCAGCCATCTCCTGCGCGCCCACGCCCCCGACGGCCGGACCGCGTGCGTCCCGCTGATCGTCGCCCCCGAGCGGCTGCCCGCCCCGCCCGAGCGCGCCCACGGCTTCCTCGTGCAGCTCTATTCGCTGCTGTCCGCCCGCTCCTGGGGCATGGGCGACCTCGGTGACCTCGCCGAGCTCGCCGCCTGGTCGGGCCGGGCCTTCGACTCGGACTTCGTGCAGGTCAACCCGCTGCACGCGGCCGTGCCCGGCGCGCCCACCGATCCCTCGCCGTACCGTCCCTCCTCCCGCCGCTTCCCCGACCCGGTCTATCTGCGCATCGAGGACATCGCCGAGTTCGCCTATCTCGACGGTCCGGCGCGCGAGCGCGCCGAGGTGCTCCTCGGCCGTGCCGCCGCGCTGCGCGAGGGCGTGCTGCGGCGCGATGCCCTGATCGACCGGGACGCGGTCTGGGCGGCCAAGCGCCAGGCGCTGGAGCTGGTGCGGACCGTGCCGCTGAGCCCCGGCCGCCGCGCCGCGTACTGCGACTTCCTCGCCGAGCAGGGCCAGGCCCTGGACGACCACTCCACGTGGTGCGCGCTCGCCGAGGTGCACGGCCCCGACTGGCGGGCTTGGCCCGGTGCGCTGAAGGACCCCCGTTCGGCCCGTACGGCCCGCACCCGCGGCGAGCTCCTCGACCGCGTCGACTTCCACTGCTGGCTCGCCTGGCTCACCGACCAGCAGCTGGCCGCCGCCCAGCGGGCCGCGCGCGAGGCGGGCATGCGCGTCGGCCTCGTCCACGACCTGGCCGTCGGGGTGCACCCCTCGGGCGCGGACGCCTGGGCGCAGCAGCACGCCTTCGCCACCGGCATGTCGGTCGGCGCTCCCCCTGACGCGTTCAGCCCCCACGGCCAGGACTGGGGCCTGCCGCCCTGGCGGCCCGACGCCCTGGCGGCCACCGGGTACGCCCCGTACCGCGATCTGCTGCGCGCGTTGATGCGCCACGCGGGAGCGCTGCGCATCGACCATGTGATGGGACTGTTCCGGCTCTGGTGGGTGCCACAGGGGTGCGAGCCGACGCGGGGGACGTATGTGCGCTACGACGCGGAGGCGATGCTCGGCGTCCTCGCGCTGGAGGCCGACCGGGCGGGCGCGACCGTCATAGGGGAGGACCTGGGCACGGTCGAGCCGGGCGTGCGGGAGTCGCTGGCCGAGCGGGGGGTGCTGGGGACGTCGGTGCTGTGGTTCGAGCGGGACTACGACGGCGCGGGCGGAAAGGCGGAGCCGCTGGAGCCCGAGCGCTGGCGCACCGACTGCCTGGCCACGGCCACCACCCACGATCTGCCGAGCACGGCCGCCCGCCTCACCGGCGACCATGTCGAGCTGCGCCACCGGCTCGGCCTGCTGACCCGTCCGCTCGGCGTGGAGCAGCGGGAGGACGCGACGGCGGTCGCGGAGTGGATGGCGCTCTTCGGCCGTCTGGGCCTGCTCCCCGAGGGCCCGGGCGACGAGGTGGCCGCGGTCAAGGCCGTCCACCGCTTCCTGCTGCGCACCCCCGCCCGGCTGATCGGCGTCTGGCTCCCGGACACGGTCGGCGACCGGCGTCCGCAGAACCTGCCGGGCACCTGGGACCAGTACCCGAACTGGCGGCTCCCCATCGCCGACGCGACGGGCCGCCCGCTCTCCCTGGAGGACCTGGCGGCGTCGCCGCGGCTGCACGCCCTGATGGACGAGCTGCGCACCGCGCCGAGGGCCGGCACCTGGGGAAAGACCTGGGGCGGGACGTGGGGGGAATGGCCCGCGACGAGCCCGAACGGCCCGGTCGGCCACCCATAGGCGACCCCGGGCGCGCGGGGCCGACGCGGGTCCGATACGTTGAGCCCGTGAGCAACAAGGTCAACAAGAACGCCATGCGCGCCGGCGCCATCTCCGCCGGCACTGTGCTGATGCTGCTGATGTCGTCCCCCGCGTTCGCGCTCACCCGCGACGACGGTGACGACCCGGGTCCGAGCATGAGCGTGATCAACACGCTCGGCCTCTACGTCGCCGCGCCGATCGTCGCCTTCCTGGTCATCGCGGGCCTCACGATGGTCGCGGCCCGGCACTCGGACAACCCCCGCACGCACGACACCCACCACCCGCGCCCGTCGCGGTAACGGCTGTCCCACCCCTTCTTTTCCGAGTTCCGCTCTACGAATTCCGCCGAGCTTTTCCGCCCGGTGCCTCCCGGTCCTGTTTGGACGGAGGCACCGGGCTTTTTGCTGTTTCCGGACCGGTGACGGGCCGGCGGAGCACACCTCACCGACGCACACGCCGTGACGGCGACCGCACGCACCGTCCCCCGAAAAGGGCGGCCCTTGCCGTTTACCGCGCACTTAACCTACGGTGTCGTAACCTACGGATCCGTAAGTAAGATCGTCCCCTGCATCAGGAGCTGTCTGTGACCATCGCCCCCCTCCGCCACCATTCCCGGGCCGTGTGGAGCGACAGCCGCCTGCTGTACGCACTCGAAGAGGTCGTCGAGACCGAGCTGAACCGCCACCTCAAGGTCGCCAAGGAATGGATGCCGCACGAGTACGTGCCGTGGAGCGACGGGCGGAACTTCGACGGGGTCATGGGCGGCGAGGCCTGGGCGCCCGAGCAGTCGAAGGTGACGGACATCGGGCGCACCGCCCTCATCGTCAACCTGCTGACCGAGGACAACCTCCCCAGTTACCACCACGAGATCGCCTCGCTCTTCGGCCGCGACGGCGCCTGGGGGACCTGGGTGCACCGCTGGACCGCCGAGGAGGGCCGGCACGGCATCGTGATGCGGGACTACCTGCTCACCTCGCGCGCCGTGGACCCGGTCGCGCTGGAGCGGTTCCGCATGCAGCACATGTCGGAGGGGTTCGAGTCCGACAACCGGCACAGCATGCTGCACTCGGTCGCGTACGTCGCGTTCCAGGAGCTGGCCACGCGCATCTCGCACCGGAACACCGGCCACCACTCCGGCGACCCGGTCTGTGACCGCATGCTCTCCCGGATCGCCACGGACGAGAACCTGCACATGGTCTTCTACCGCAATCTGCTGGGCAAGGCCTTCGAGTTGGCGCCCGACCAGACGATGAGCGCCGTGCGGGACGTCGTGGTCGACTTCCGGATGCCGGGCCACGGCATCCCCGGCTTCGAGCGGGCCGCCGCGCAGATGGCCATCGGCGGGATCTACAACCTGCGCATCCACCACGACGACGTGCTGCAGCCGGTGCTGCGCTTCCTGAAGGTCCTGGAGATCACCGGGCTGGGCCCGGACGGTCTGCGCGCCCAGGAGGAGTTGGGCCTGTACATGGGCGGCCTCGACGACCAGGCGACGAAGTTCGACGAGCGCCGCGAGGCACTGCTCGCCCGCCGCCGGGCCCGGGCCGAACAGGCCTGAGCCGCGCACACTTCACAGCCGAGGAAGCCGGGGCGGATGCCCCGGCTTCCTCGCGTCCGGCTCAGGCCCGCGCCGACGCGTCCTCGACCCGGAAGACCTTGTCCAGGAACTCGTCCAGGTTCACGAGCGTGCGCGTGATCCGCTCCTCCACGTCCAGCGTCTCCTTGTAGCGCATCGCGAGCAGCGGCTGCTTCTTGCCCCGCACATACAGCGGGCAGGCCAGGTCCGCGCACATGTAGGCACCGACGGTGTTGCCGTCGCGGCCGGCGGCGCCGACCTTGCGGGCGGCGAGCAGCGAGACCCCCGAGGCGACGTGCCCGGTCAGGCAGAGCGAGCACATCGTGGTCTTCATCATGCTCCGCGGGCCGCCCTGCGGAACGCGCAGCGTGACCCCCACCAACTCCCCGGCCCGCTCGGCGACGATGTAGCCGCGGTCCGGGGCGCCCGGATCCCGCCAGCCCAGGAAGTCGAGGTCGGCCCAGGGGAGTTCGGCCAGTCCCCGGGGCAGGCTGAGCCTGCGTGCCTCTCCCTTGGAGCAGTTCACGAAGGAGGCGCGTATGTCGTTCTCGCCGAGTGGTTCCATGGTGGTTGAAGCTAACACCGGTGCCGTCCGGGCGTCGCATGATTTTTCCGGCGCCGGGCACCCCTGGCCGGACAGGCGGCGCCACACACCCTCGCCGCCACCTCGTCACCCGCGGCGACCGCACGCTCCCGCCGGGTAAAGTCGCACGCCAAGGGGCGAATTTCGGCCGACCGGAGAATGCTCGGCCGGTTCCGGAGGACGCGGCCGCGTGTCATGTCCCGAGCGGCATACCGAGGAGCTGTTGACGCCGTGTCGATCCGCTCCCTATCGTCCCTCCCCGATGGGAAGGTTTCCTAACAGACTTTCCCGAGACGTCGAAGGGCGGGTGCGAGGCCATGGCCGGGACCCCCGGGACACCCCGCGTGCTGCGGGCCATGAACGACCGCGCCGCGCTGGAGCTGCTCGTCGCCCACGGCCCCCTCACCCGCACCCGGCTCGGCGAGCTGACCGGACTGTCCAAGCCCACCGCCTCACAGCTCCTCGGCCGGCTGGAGGCCGGCGGGCTGGTCGTGTCGTCCGGGAGCGTCACGGGCCGGCCCGGCCCCAGCGCACGGCTGTACGAGGTGAATCCGGCCATCGCGCACGTGGCCGCGCTCGCCGCCGACGAGAACGGGATCACCGCGGCCGTCGCGGACATCACCGGTCGCGTCGTCGGCGAGCACCACGTCGAGGCCGACGCCCTCGCCGAAGAGGTACGGACCCGGACGGCCGCCCTGGTGGCCGAGGCCGTCGCCGGGGCGCTGCGGGGTGCCGGGCTCGGTCGGGACGCGCTGCACCGCACGGTCATCGGCACACCCGGCGCGCTCGACCCGCGCACCGGGACCCTGCGCTACGCCCCGCACCTGCCGGGCTGGCACGCGCGCACGCTCCGCGCCGAACTCGCCGAGGTGCTCGGCACGCCCGTCGTCATCGAGAACGACGTCAACCTCGCCGCCGTCGCCGAACAACACGGCGGTGCCGCCCAAGGCTTCGACGACTTCGTGCTGCTGTGGGCCGACGAGGGCGTGGGCGCGGCGATCGTGCTGGGCGGGAAACCCCTGCGGGGAGCGACCGGGGGCGCGGGCGAGGTCGGCTATATGCCGCTGCCCGGCGCGCCGCTCGCGCGCGGCGGGCCTGGCGCCACCACCGGACCGGACGGGGGCGGCGGCTTCCAGATGCTCGTCAGCTCACCCGCCGTGCTCGAACTCGCCCGGACCTACGGCCTCGGCGCCCACACCGCCCCCGAGGCGCTGGCCCGGGCCGCCGCCGTGCCGGGCACCGGTGACAACGTCCTCACCGATCTGGCCCGGCGCATCGCCCTCGGGCTCGCGGCGGTGGTCGCGGTGGTCGACCCCGGGCTCGTGGTGCTCTCGGGCGAGGTGTGCCGGGCCGGCGGGGAGCGGCTGCGCGAGCTGGTGGCGGCGGAGATGTCCGGGCTGGCCCTGCCCCGGCCGGAGCTGCGGCTGAGCACGGTCGAAAGCGCCCCCATTCTGAACGGCGCGCTCCTGACCGCGCTCACCGCCACCCGCGACACCGTCTTCGACACCGCCTGACCCCGCCCGTCCCCCCTTCCTCCCTCCCTCGCTGTGAAAGAAGTCCCGCCATGCCGCGCCTACGACGCCGAATACGCATCCGGGCACCCCACCGGGCGGAGCCGATGCGCCCCGCCGCCCTTCTCCTCACCGCGGTCCTCCTCCTGGCGGGCTGCGCCAATCCGGCCACCGGCAGCGACAAGGACGACCCGACGGCACCCGTCACCCTGACGTTCTGGCACGGGTGGTCGGAGAAGAAGGAAGTCAAGGCGATCGACGAGTCGATCGCCCGGTTCGAGAAACTGCACCCCAATATCCGGGTGAAATCCACCGGGAACGTCACCGACGCGACCGTGAACCAGGCCCTGCGGGCGGGTGGCGGCGAGGCCCCCGACGTCGTGTCGTCCTTCACCACGAACAACGTCGGCCAGTACTGCTCGTCGGGCATGTGGGTCGATCTCGACCCGTTCATGCGGAAGACCGGCCTGGACAAGAAGGCCGTCTTTCCGAAAACCCTGCTGGACTACACCGCTTACGAGGGCAAGCAGTGCGCGCTGCCGCTCCTCGCGGACGCGTACGGCATGTACTACAACGTGGACGCGTTCGAGCAGGCGGGCATCAGCCGGCCGCCGCGGACCCTGTCCGAATTCAAGCGGGCCGCCGTCAAACTCACCGAGCGGACCAAGAGCGGCTCGTACCGGCGGGTGGGCTTCATGCCCAACTACAGGCTGTACGAGAACAAACCTGACCGGCTCCTCGCCCAGTGGGGGCCCACCTATTTCGACGCCGCCGGAAAATCCCGGCTCGCCGAGGGCACGGCCGCGAAGGAGTTCCTCACCTTCCAGCGGGACCTGGTCACCGCACTCGGCGGATACGGGCCGCTGGAGAACTTCCGCACCACCTTCGGTGACGAGATGTCCTCGCAGAACGCCTTTGTGACCGGCAAGCTCGCCATGCATCTGGACGGCGAATGGCGTGGGCTGATGCTGGACGACGCCAAGCCCGATTTCCGGTGGGCCACCGCGCCCCTGCCGGTGCCGGACGACAAGGCCGACACCTACGGGCGCGGCTATCTGACCGGAACCGTCGCCGGTATCGCGCACAGCAGCAAGCACCAGAACGCGGCCTGGGAGCTGGTGCGCTTCCTGACCGCCGACACCGATCAGGTCGTCACCTTCGCCAACGCCATGCGCAATGTGCCCTCGACCAAGGCCGCGCTCGCCTCACCGAAACTTGACCGCGACCCCGCCTTCGCCACCTTCCTCGACATCGCCCGCAATCGCCACAGCGTCGGCATGCCCGCGTCCGTCAACGGCGGTCAGTACATCGTCACGTTCACGGACTTCGCCTACGACGTCGAGGCCGGAAAGGTCCGTGACCTCGCCAAGGGCCTGCGCGCACTCGACCGGCAAATAGACAACGACACCCTCCAGTCCCAGGATTGACGGAGACCGCAATGGCCCCCCGGCACCCCGCACCCGAGCTGCGGCGCAAGCACCGCCGCGCACGGCTGCGCACCCTCGCTTTCCTCTCCCCCTGGCTGGTCGGTTTCAGCGTCTTCTTCGCCTACCCCCTCCTCGCCACCGTCTATTTCTCCTTCATGCACTACAACCAGATCGAGGCCCCCACCTTTGTGGGCCTGCGGAACTGGAAGTACGTCCTCGGCCAGATGCCGCTGTTCGGGCCCGCCCTGTGGAACACCCTGTGGCTCGTGGTCGTGATGGTCGCCCTGCGCGTCGTCTTCGGCCTCGGCATCGGGCTGCTCGTCACCAAAATCAAGTCCGGCGTCGGGCTCTTCCGCACCCTCTTCTATCTGCCCTATCTGGCCCCTCCGGTGGCGGCGACCGTCGCCTTCGTCTTCCTCCTCAACCCGGGCACCGGGCCGGTCAACGAGATCCTCGCCACGATCGGCGTCTCCGCGCCCAACTGGTTCAACGACCCGACGTGGGCGAAGCCGTCGCTGGTGCTGCTCTCGCTCTGGGGCATCGGCGATCTGATGGTGATCTTCATGGCGGCCCTGCTGGACGTGCCCAAGGAGCAGTACGAGGCCGCCGAGCTGGACGGCGCGGGCGCCTGGTCGAAGTTCCGCTATGTCACCTGGCCGTCCATCACCCCGATCGTGATGTTCGCGGTCGTGACGGGCGTCGTGCAGACCATGCAGTACTACACCCAGGCGCTCGTGGCCGGAAAACTCGCCTCCGGCGTCAGCGTCGGACCGGGCTCGAGCATCCAGCCCGGCTATCCCGACCACAGCACCCTCACCGTGCCGCAGCTCGTCTACTCGCTCGGCTTCCAGAACTTCAACACCGGTGCCGCGTGCGTGCTCTCGCTCGTACTCTTCGCCATCGCGATGGCCGTGACCTCGCTCCTGATGCGCAAAAGCGCCGGCCTGCAGACGGCGGAGGACTGAACCGACATGACCACCCCCGCCCGCACCACAGCACGCACTCGCACCCGGGTCCTGCACTGGATCGCCGTGCACATCACCGCCGTCGCCGCCGCGCTCTTCTTCGTCCTGCCCTTCGTCTTCGTCCTGCTGACCTCGGTCATGAGCGACGAACAGGCGATGAGCGGTGAGCTGTGGCCGCACGAGTGGCGGTGGTCCAACTACGCGGAGGTCTTCCGCACCCCCGGCTTCCTCGACTGGTGGAAGAACTCACTGATCTACGCCGGACTGGGCACGCTCTTCACCGTGTGCTCCTCGATCCCGGTCGCCTACGCGCTCGCCAAGTTCCGCTTCCGCGGGCGCCGCACGGCGATGACCCTCGTCATCGCGACGATGATGCTGCCGCCGCAGGTCATCGTCATACCGATGTATCTGGTGTGGGCGCAGCAGCTGCATCTGTCGGGGTCGCTGTGGCCACTGATCATCCCGATGGCGTTCGGCGACGCGTACTCCATCTTCCTGCTGCGGCAGTTCCTGCTGACCATCCCCACCGAGTACCTGGAGTCCGCGAGGATCGACGGCTGCGGGGAGCTGCGGACCCTGCTGCGCGTCGTCGTCCCCATGGCGAAGCCGGGCATCGCGGCCATCGCGCTCTTCCAGTTCTTCTACTGCTGGAACGACTACTTCGGGCCGCAGATCTACGCGGCGCAGAACCCGGGCGCCTGGACCCTGTCCTACGGCCTGGAGTCCTTCAAAAGCGCGCACAGCGTCGACTGGAACCTGACCATGGCGGCGACGCTGCTGGTCATGGCCCCGGTCATCATCGTTTTCTTCTTCGCTCAGAAGGCCTTCGTCGAAGGCGTCACTCTCACCGGAGTAAAGGGCTGATGTCCATGAGGCTCGTATGAAGCTCGCCGTGGTCGGCGGAGGCTCGACCTACACCCCCGAACTCGTCGACGGCTTCGCCCGGCTGCGGGACGTACTGCCGCTGACGGAACTCGTCCTGGTCGACCCGGCCGCAGGCCGGCTGGAGCTGGTCGGCGGGCTCGCCCGGCGGATCTTCGCCAAGCAGGGCCACCCCGGCCGGATCTCCTGGACCTCCGACCTGGACGCGGGCGTCGACGGCGCCGACGCGGTCCTGCTCCAACTGCGGGTGGGCGGGCAGGCGGCCCGGCAGCAGGACGAGACGTGGCCGCTGGAGTGCGGCTGCGTCGGACAGGAGACGACGGGCGCGGGCGGCCTCGCCAAGGCGCTGCGCACGGTGCCGGTGGTGCTCGACATCGCCGAGCGGGTCCGGCGGCGCAACCCGGACGCCTGGATCGTGGACTTCACCAACCCCGTCGGCATCGTGACCCGGGCCCTGCTGACCGCCGGGCACCGGGCCGTCGGGCTGTGCAACGTGGCCATCGGCTTCCAGCGGAAGTTCGCGGCCCTGCTCGGCGTCTCCCCCCAGGACGTCACCCTGGAGCACGTCGGGCTGAACCACCTCACCTGGGAACGGTCGGTGCGGGTCGGGGAGAAGGACGTGCTGCCCGAGCTGATCGCCGAGCACGGCGAGGCGATCGCGGCCGATCTTCGTCTGCCGCGCGCCCTGCTGGACCGGCTCGGCGTCGTGCCCTCGTACTACCTGCGCTACTTCTACCAGCACGACGCCGTCGTGCGGGAGCTGCGGGCCGGGCCCTCCCG
The DNA here is from genome assembly GCF_055576875.1 of Streptomyces sp. NPDC033229. NCBI lineage: Bacteria > Bacillati > Actinomycetota > Actinomycetes > Kitasatosporales > Streptomycetaceae > Streptomyces > Streptomyces sp. NPDC033229. The sequence continues at coordinate 69,791 of NZ_JBVIQR010000028.1, forward strand.
GGCCGCCGAGGTGGCCGACATGGAACGGCGGCTGCTGGCCATGTACGGCGACCCGGCGCTGGACGAGAAGCCGGAGCTGCTGGCCCGGCGGGGCGGTGCCTTCTATTCGGAGGCCGCCGTCGCGCTGACGTCGTCCCTGCTGCGCGACACCGGTGACGTCCAGGTGGTCAACACCTTCAACGCCGGCGCGCTGCCCTTCCTCCCCGACGACGCGGTCATCGAGGTACCCGCCTCGGTGGACGCGCGCGGCGCGCGCCCGCTGCCGGTACGGCCCGTGGAGCCGCTGTACGCGGGGCTCATCGGGCACGTCACGGCGTACGAGCGGCTGGCGCTGGAGGCGGCGGTGAAGGGCGGCCGCGACCGGGTGTTCGAGGCGCTGCTCGCGCACCCGCTGGTGGGCCAGATCGAGTACGCGGACCGACTGACCGACGACCTTCTCGCACACAACCGGGAGCACCTCGCGTGGGCATGAGCAACCAGACGGAACCGGCCTCCCCGGCGGCCGTCCCCGGCGCCGTGCTGGCCATCGACGCCGGCAACAGCAAGACCGACGTGGCCGTGGTGGCCACCGACGGCACGGTCCTCGGCGAGGCGCGCGGCGGGGGCTTCCAGCCACCGGTCGTGGGCACCGAGCAGGCGGTGGCGATACTCGTGCCGCTCGTCGCCGAGGCCGCGTCCCGGGCTGGGCTGACCGGGCCCCTGCGGGTGGACCACGTGCAGGCCTGTCTGGCCAACGCCGATCTGCCCGTGGAGGAGCAGCGGCTCACCGCGGAGATCGCCGCCTACGGGTGGGGGCACTCGGTCACCGTCGCCAACGACACCTTCGCCCTGCTGCGGGCGGGCCTGCCCGACGAGGGGGAGCCGGCGGGCGTCGCCGTCGTCTGCGGCGCGGGCATCAACTGCGCGGGGCTGGCCCCGGGCGGCCGCATCGCCCGCTTCCCCGCGATCGGCCGGCTCTCCGGCGACTGGGGCGGCGGCGGGCATCTGGCGGAGGAGGCGCTGTGGTGGGCCGCGCGGGCCCACGACGGCCGGGGCGAGGCGAGCGCGCTGGCCCACGCCGTACCCGCGCACTTCGGGCTGCCGGACATGCAGGCGTTGATCGAGGCGCTGCATCTGGGCGCGGTGTCGGCCGCGCGCCGCCACGAGCTGACCCCGCTGCTGTTCGCGGTTGCCGCCGACGGCGACGCGGTCGCCCGGGGCATCGTCACCCAGCAGGCGCGGGAGATCGTCACCATGGCCGCCGTCGCGCTGGCCCGGCTGGAACTGCTGGAGGCGGAGGTGCCCGTCGTGCTGGGCGGCGGCGTCCTGGCGGCCCGGCACTCCCTGCTGCTCGACCAGATCGAGGAGCTGCTGGCGGAGCGTGCTCCCGCGGCCCGGCCGGTGGTCGTCACGGCGCCGCCGGTGCTGGGCGCGGCACTGCTGGCATTCGACCACGTCGGGGTTCCGAACGCCGCCCACAACCGATTGCGTGCCCACTACATGTAGGCACGTACGCACGACACGTGACGACGGCCGAAGCCGCCCCCGGGCCACACCGCCCCCACCGTCACCCCATCGTCGCCATCGGCGTCGCGGAGGCCGCACCCAACGGCCGTGAACCGCCTCGCCGGTGGCGACTTTCGCGTCACCTTCGCGCCGTGAGAGACGTCACCCGGAACGACCCCGCACCGTAAAACATTCGTTCAAGATCATTCCGCGCGGACTTTTTTCCTGACACTGCGTCAATAGCGCAATGGGGCAGCAACTCCTCCCTTCCGGCTTGTTGACCCTTCATATACCCAATGTCCACATTCCGCTTATCCGTTTCACCCCCTTCTCGGTGGTCATGCGAGCATCCGGCTCCGCATGGATTAGTCACGAAATACGACAAGCAACCGCCGCCCAAAGGGCGTTGCGGTGCATTCGTGACAAAACCTGCTCCTGATCACTCATCCCCAGGGGTTCACGCATGTCGTCCAACATCAACCGCCGTCTTGTGCTCAGAGGAACCGCCGTGGCCGTCGCGGGAGCGGCCCTGGCCCTCCCGGGCGTGCTCGCCGGCACCGGCACCCTCGCCCAGGCCGCTTCGAGCACCGACCACTCCGGTCACGGCGGCCCCGCGACCCCTGCCGGGCCCGTGCCGTTCGACGAGCTCCACCAAGGGCGACGCATCGTGGGCAAGGCCGCCGAGGGCGGCCACGGCGCCCACCACGGCGGCGGCTTCACCGTCACGATCGACGGCCGGGAACTGCACCTGATGCGGAACGCCGACGGCACCTACATCAGCGTGATCAACCACTACGAGACCTACGCCGACCCGCGCGCCGCGGCCCGTGCCGCCGTGGACAAGCTGCGCGGCGCGACGCTCGTCCCGATCGCCACCTGACGCCTGCCACTCCCCCAGCCCCTCCCCGAAAGGAACACGACCATGGCAGTGCGCAAGAACCAGGCGAGCCTGACCGCCACCGAGAAGCGCAATTTCGTCAACGCCCTGCTGGAGCTCAAGAAGAGCGGGCGCTACGACGGCTTCGTCCGGACGCACAACCAGTTCATCATGAGCGACACCGACAACGGGGACCGCGTGGGCCACCGCTCGCCCTCCTTCCTCCCCTGGCACCGGCAGTTCCTCATCCAGTTCGAGAAGGAGCTCCAGACCGTCGACGCCTCGGTGACGCTCCCCTACTGGGACTGGACGGCCGACCGCACGACCACCGCCTCGATCTGGGGCGCGGACTTCCTCGGCGGCAACGGCCGCCCCCGCGACGCACAGGTGACCACCGGGCCCTTCGCCTACAGCGGGGGCAAGTGGCCCATCACCGTGAACGTCGACAGCCGCCCGTACCTCCAGCGGGAGATGGGCTCCGGCGTCGCACAGCTGCCCACCAGGGCCGAGGTCGACTCCGTCCTCGCCATGGCCACTTACGACATGGCCCCCTGGAACAGCTCCTCGAACGGCTTCCGCAACCACCTCGAAGGGTGGCGCGGGGTGAACCTCCACAACCGGGTGCACGTGTGGATGGGCGGCCAGATGTCCTCCGGCGTCTCGCCGAACGACCCGGTCTTCTGGCTGCACCACTGCTTCATAGACAAGCTGTGGACGGAGTGGCAGCGCGCCCACCCCACCTCGACGTACCTGCCGGCCGCCGGCACCGCCAACGTCGTGGACCTGGGCGACACCATGCGCCCCTGGAACAACGTCACCCCGGCCGACATGCTCGACCACACCCGCTTCTACACCTACGACCACTGACGGTCCGTAGCGACCTGCTCCCGCGCCCGCCCCTCCGGCCCCCGGCCCCAGGGGCGGGCGCGGGCGCGTGGCGCGGGCGCGGGAGGCGGCCCGGGAACCGGACGCGGAGCGCTCGCGTGGAGAGAAGGAGGGAACGAGCGCAGATGCGCCTTGCGGAACGGCTCGGCACCACCGACCAAGATCGCGATCTGAACAAGATCGATGCGTTACCGGTGTTTTTGTCAGTTCCTGCGGCCATACTGCTGGCCGGGCATCCGTAGCCCGCCGACGGGCGGAGGGTGCCGTGGCGACCGAGGGGGAGGTCTCGTGTCATACCCGCAGCCGACCGGCGGCGCCCCGGGCCCGGGGCCCGGGCGTACGGCATGGCGCGAGGGGCTCGACCGACTGCGGGCCGCGGCGGTCACCGAACCGGGCCGGCTGCGCGGCATCGGGGCGGTGCTGGCCGGACTGCTGATCGTCTTCGGGACGGTCACCGCCTGGCAGGTCGCCGACCGGGCGGCGGCCTCGGACGCCGTGGTCGGCACCAGCCAGCCGCTGAGCGCCGACGCCGCGGACATCTACCGCTCGCTCGCCGACGCCGACACCACCGCCGCCAGCGGCTTCCTCGCGGGCGGCCAGGAGCCGCGCGCGGTCCGGCAGAGATACGAGAAGGACATCGCCCTCGCGTCCGGGCTGCTGGTCAAGGCGGCGGCCAACACGGAGGGCTCGGCCTCCGCACGCGAACAGATAGCGAAGCTCAACGAACAACTTCCGCAGTACACCGGTCTGGTGGAGTCGGCCCGTGCCAACAACCGTCAGGGTCTCCCGCTCGGCGGCGCCTATCTGCGCTACGCGGGCGACCGCATGCGCGAGGATCTGCTGCCCGCCGCCCGCCGGCTCTACGAGGCGGAGACCGGCCGGCTCGGCTCGGACTACGACGACGCCGAGCGCTGGCCCTGGGCCGCGCTCGGCACCGGGGTGCTGGCCCTCGCCGCCCTCGGCTGGGCCCAGCGCCGCGAGTTCCTGCGCACCAACCGCGTCTTCAACCACGGTCTGCTCGGCGCGAGTGCCGCCGCCACGGTCGTGCTGCTGTGGCTGGTCGTCGGGCACGGCGTGGCCCGCGCGGAGCTGCGGGACTCCTCCGCGCACGGCGCCAAGTCCCTCCAGGTGCTCAACGAGGCCCGTATCGCCTCCCTCCAGGCCCGGGGCGACGAGAACCTCACCCTCGTGGCGCGCGGCGCCGTGCTCACCCCGGGCGGCGACGACGCGTACGAGGCGAGCTACCGCGCGGGCATGCGCCGGCTCATCGGCGGCGACCGGGGCGAACCCGGGCGCGGCAGCCTGCTGGAGCGGGCCCGGTCGCTCGCCGACGACTCCGCGGGCGGCGACCCGGTCCGAGCGGCGATCGAGGACGTCCGCCGGTGGCAGCAGCGACACGGCGAGGCCCGCACCGCCGACGACGGCGGGAACTACGAGCGGGCCCTGCCGAAGGTGATCGGCGAGCACGGCAGCACGGGCGAGTCCTTCGACCGGGTGGACGACGCGCTGCGCCGGGCGCTCGCCCACGAACAGGGCGAGTTCCGCCGCGCGGCGGACGACGGGCGCGGGGCCCTCGCGGGGCTGACGGCCGGCGCCGCCGTGCTGGCCGTGCTGGGTGCGGCGGGCGCGGTGCTCGGCATTGGCCGCAGGCTGTCGGAGTACCGATGACAGGGGGAGGCGGGGCGTTGACGACACGATACGGAGCCCGGCGCGGGGCGACCGCATGGGCCGTGACGGCGGCCGTGTGCACGCTGGCCGCGGCGGCGGCGCTGCTGGTCCCCGGCCCGGCCGGTGCCGACGGCGGCCGGGCCGGGCACCGGGCGGACCGGGCGGCGGCCGGCCCCCGGGTCCCGGCGGCCGCCGCGAAGTGCCAGGACCCCGAGGCCAGCCTCCGGCCCGCCGTGGGCGGCACGGACGGCCCGGCCGTGCAGCGGATCAAGAACCGCGGTTGGCTGATCGCCGGCGTCGACCAGAACAGCTTCCGCTGGGGCTACCGCGACCCGGCCAACGGCCGACTGAGCGGCTTCGACATCGACCTCGTGCGGGCCGTCGCCAAGGCCGTCCTGGGCGACGCCGACAAGGTCACCTTTCTCGCGATACCCACGAACCAGCGCATACCCGCCCTGGAAAAGGGCAAGGTGGACATCATCGCTCGCACGATGACCATCAACTGTGACCGGATCAAGCAAGTCGCCTTCTCCACCGCCTATTTCGAAGCGGGTCAGCAGGTACTGGCCCCCAAAGACTCACCGATCAAGGCATTCGACGACACTTTGAAGGGGAAGAAGGTCTGTACGGCCAAGGGATCCACGGGAGAGAGCGAGCTGACCGATGAATCGCACGGCGCTCAGGTGCTGACCGTGCCCAATCAGCTCGACTGCCTGGTCCGGCTCCAACTCGGCCGGGTGGACGCGGTGATCACCGACAACGCCCTGGCGGCCGGGCAGGCGGCCCAGGACCCGTCGCTGCGGCTCGTCGGTAAACCGTTCACCACCGAACCGTACGGCGTGGCGATGAATCTCCGGGACGCCGACCTGGTACGCCGGGTCAACGAGGTTCTGGAGGAGTACCGCCGCGGCGGCACCGCCAGTGCGTGGATGCGGGCCTACGAGAAGTGGCTCGCCCATGAACTCCCGGGCATCACCGGCCCACCGGTGCCCAAGTACAAGGACTGACCGGCACGACGAGCACCGGGCCGGAAGGGACCCGCCGGCCCCGGGACACGGGCCGGACGCCTTCGGGGGAACCCCCCACGAAGGCGGGAGCAGCGGACGTACGCGGCGCGGGCCGCGGACAGGAGAGGGGATCGATGGCGGTCGCGGGGCCCACCGGGCCGGCCTTGAGCCGCGAGGAGGTGGACCGTGCGCTGGCGAGACTGGGCGCTGAGCACGAGGCCGTCGAATCCTCGCTGCTCGCCCTCCAGGACCACGCCGGCCGCCGTCTCCTGGAGGGGGCGGAGCTGACCGGCGCCACCAAGAGCCGGTGGGCCGTCGCCGAGCAGCTCATCACCCAGTTGTGGACGCACTTCGACGTCTACACCGACGTCCTGACCACCGCCCGCGAGCTGCGGGCCCGCCGCCGCTGGCCCACCCAGGGCGAGCTGGCCGAACTCACCGACCTGCTGCGCGGCTCCGGCGTCACCCTGCCCGGCGGAGGCACCCTGGCGCTGACCCCCGCGCTCGCCCCCGCCGCGCGGCTCAGCGAGCGGCTGAGCCTGACCGAGCTGGTCGACCGGATGAACGGCTGGTACGCGGAGGCGCTCGACGTGGTCGTCACCGCCGACGCCGTCTGGTCCGCGCTGCCCGCCCGGATCGATCTGCTGGCCGCCGAGCTCCAGCGCACCCGCTCCCTCGCCCACTCGGTGGGCGTGCGGCCCGGCGAGCACCCCTCCGGTGACGACCTGGAGCAGATCACCCACGAGCTGGCCTCGCTGCGTGCCGAGGTGATATCCGATCCGCTCGCCTTCTGGTACGGCGCCTCGCCCAGCTCGGCGCCCGGCGGCGGCCGCCCGGACACCGCCCGCTACGACCGCGCGGCCCGCGCCCTGGAGGAGGTGCGGCGCGAGATCGAGGCCGTCCTCGACGTCCGGCAGGACGCCGAACAGCGGCTGATGCGGGTGCGCGACGTGCTCTCCCGCGCGGACCGCACGCTGAACGAGGCCCGGCAGGCCCGCGTCGAGGTCCTCTCGAAGATCGCCGGGTCCGACGTGCCCGCCGTCTCCGGCCCGCCGACCGCGCTGTACGAACAGTTGTCGGCCGCCGCCGACCAGCGCCGCCGTGCCCAGTGGCACCGGCTCTCCCCGCTTCTGGAGAGCCTGGAGGAGCGCTCCGAGGAGGAGTTGCTGCGCGCCCGCGAGTCGCTGACGGCGGTGACCGCGCCGCTGGCCGTGCGGGCCGAACTGCGCGGCCGCCTCGACGCGTACAAGGCGAAGGTCGCCCGGCACGGGCTGGCGGAGGACCCCTTCCTCATCGAGCGGTACGACGACGCGCGGCGCCGACTGTGGAGCGCGCCGTGCGACCTCATGGCCGCCGAGGAGGCCGTGCTGCGCTATCAGCGGGCGGTGGCCGAGACGCTGTCGCCGCCCGCCGGAGCCGCGGCGCACGAGCCCACCGACCGTAGGGGGGAATCATGAACAGCGCCTGCCAGCGGCCCGGCTGTGCCGGGACGTACGAGGATGTGGGCGGCGGTGAGCGGTACTGCGACACCTGCGGGCTCGCGCCCGTCGTCACCCCGGTGGGGACGCTCTCCTCGCCGTCCACGGGGGTCACGAGCGGCGGGCGGGCCGGCATCAGCCGCGTCGGCTCCCCCGGCGCGGGCGGCGGCTTCGCGGCTGTGTCGTCGTCAGGGTCGTCATCGGGGTCGTCATCGGAGCCCTCCGAGCGGTCCGGGGCGTCCGGCTCCGCTGCCTCCTCCCCGTCCTCGTCGCAGTCGTCGTCGCGGTCCTCCTCACGGTCCTCGCGGTCGTCGGGGTCCCGCCGGTCCGTCTCGGGGCGGCTGTCGCGGTCGCTGTCGGGGGGCTCCGAAGGGACCGCCGCGCAGTCGGTGTCGGTGCGCAGCAGCTCGCACTCCTCCGGCGCCGCCTCCGGGCGCAACAAACTCGGTGCGGGCCTGATCACCATGCCCGGCGTGCCGCGCCCCGACCCCCGGGCGGCGGTGCTGGCCGACCCGGAGGTGCCCGAGCGCAAGCGGTTCTGCAGCAAGAGCGACTGCGGCGCGCAGGTCGGCCGTTCGCGCGGCGACCGCCCCGGGCGCACCGAGGGCTTCTGCACCAAGTGCGGGCACCCGTACTCCTTCGTACCGAAGCTGCGCCCGGGCGATGTGGTCCACGGGCAGTACGAGGTGACGGGCTGTCTCGCGCACGGCGGGCTCGGCTGGATCTACCTCGCCGTCGACCGGGCGGTCTCCGACCGCTGGGTGGTGCTCAAGGGCCTGCTCGACACCGGTGACGAGGACGCGCTCGCGGTCGCCCTCTCCGAGCGCCGCTTCCTCGCGGAGATCGAGCACTCCAACATCGTCCGCATCTACAACTTCGTCGAGCACCTCGACCAGCGGACCGGCAGCCTCGACGGCTACATCGTGATGGAGTACGTCGGCGGCAAGTCGCTCAAGGAGATCGCCAACGAGCGGCGGCAGCCCGACGGGCGCCGGGACCCCTTGCCGGTCGAGCAGGCCTGCGCGTACGGCATCGAGGCACTGGAGGCGCTCGGCCATCTGCACAGCCGCAATCTGCTCTACTGCGACTTCAAGGTCGACAACGCCATTCAGCAGCAGGACCAGCTCAAACTCATCGACATGGGCGCGGTCCGGCGGATGGACGACGACAGCAGCGCGATCTACGGCACGGTCGGCTACCAGGCCCCGGAGATCGCCGAGCTGGGCCCGTCGGTCGCCTCCGACCTCTACACCGTCGCGCGTACCCTCGCCGTGCTCACCTTCGACTTCCAGGGCTACACGAACGTCTTCGCGGACCGGCTCCCCGACCCCGAGCACATCGAGGTCTTCACCCGCTACGAATCCTTCTACCGGCTGCTCGTCCGGGCCACCGACCCCGACCCTGGGCGGCGGTTCGCGTCCGCCGCGGAGATGGCCGACCAGCTGACGGGCGTGCTGCGGGAGGTCGTGGCGCTCCAGACGGGACGGCCGCGGCCCGCGCTGTCCACGCTGTTCGGGCCGGAACTGCGGGTCGTGGACACCCGGCTGTTCGAGGAGCGGTCGGACGTCACCTCCACGCTGGGCGGCCGGGCGCACCACGGGCGCCGCAAGCACCGGGCACCCGCGCCACCGGCCCCGCCCGCCCCACCGACGCCCGGTGGCGCCCTCGCGACCCGCCCGGCCGGCGCCGCTGTCTCCTCGTGTGCCGCGCTCGACGCCCGGGCCGCCGCCCTCGCCCTGCCGGTCCCCCTCGTCGACCCGGCCGACCCCAACGCGGGGTTCCTCGCCGGTCTGCTCGCCTCCCAGCCCGCCGAGGTGTACGCGGCGCTCCAGGCCGCGCCCGCCGACTCGCCGGAGGTGCGGCTGCGCCGCCTCCGCGCCCAGCTGGAACTCGGCGAGATGGAGCAGGCGGCGCGGGCCGTCGCCGAGCTCGACGCCGCGCACCCCGACGACTGGCGGGTCGTCTGGTACCGCGGGTTGCAGGCGCTGGCCTCCGGCCGCAACGAGATCGCCGCGCTGTCCTTCGACGCCGTCTACGACGCGTTCCCGGGCGAGCCCGCCCCGAAGCTGGCCCTCGGGATCTGCGCGGAGGTGCTCGGCCAGCTCGACAACGCCGCCGAGTACTACCACCTGGTGTGGACGACGGACCCGAGCTTCGTCAGCGCCGCCTTCGCGCTGGCCCGGGTGCGGCTCGCCACCGGGGACCGCGCGGGCGCGGTACGCGCCCTGGAGTCCGTACCGGAGGCCTCCATCCACTACACGGCGGCGCGCGTCGCGGCGGTCCGGGCCCGGCTGCGGCAGCGCCCCGCCCAGGACGCGCTGCTGAACGACCTCACGGCCGCCGCCGGACAGGTGGAGCGGCTCGCGGACTTCGGCCTGGACGCGGTGCGCCGCGAACAGTTGTCCACGGAAGTGCTGGGCAGCGCGCTGGACTGGGTGCTGTCCGGCAGCAGTGGCGCGCCGGGCGGCCCCGGCGCGCCACCGGGCCCGCGCACGCTGCTCGGCAGCGACCTGGACGAGCGGGGGCTGCGCTTCGGGCTGGAACGCTCGTACCGCGTGCTCGCCCGGCTCGCCCAGCGCGGTGACGAAAGGATCGAACTGGTGGAGCGGGCCAACCGTTTCCGCCCCAGGACATGGGTGTGATCGATGTCGCAACTGCCGCAACCCCCACAGCTGACGGTGTGCCCCGCCTGCGACGAGCCCCTGGAGCCGGCCGATAATTTCTGCGGCCGCTGCGGCGCCGACCTCTCGGCGCTGCCCCCCGCGCGGGGCGGCGCGGGGCCCGTCGCGGCACGGCTGCGACCGGAGCCCGGAGGGCAGCGGGGAGACGACTACCGCCTCGCCGCGCCGGGCACGGCGGGCCGTACGGACCCCGCGGCCCGGCCGGCCGCCGAGCCGCGCCCCGGGCCGGCCGGGCCCGGCCGGGCACCCGGCCGGACGGCCGTCCCCGACCCGCGCGCCACCGACGCGCCGGCCGGGGTGCCGGCCCAGGCACACGGCGGCCCGGCGGCCGCCCCCAGCTCGGGTCCGGCGTGTCCCGGCACCGGCCGGACCTGCGGGGCCTGCCGGGCGGGGATGATCGACAAAGACGGGTACTGCGAACACTGCGGGCATGCACAGCCGCGCGAACGGGATCACATGGAGCACGAGTCGGCAGGCGTCGCGGCGGTCAGCGACCGGGGCCTGCGCCACCACCGGAACGAGGACGCGTACGCCGTGTCCACCACGGCCCAGGGCGACGGCGGCACGGCCGTCATCGCCGTCGTCAGCGACGGGGTGTCGTCCGCGACCCGCCCCGACGAGGCGTCCGCCGCGGCCGTCCTGGCCGCGCGGGAGACGCTGATGGCGGCCCTGCCGCTGGGCACGGCCCCGAAGGAGGCCACCCACGAGGCGATCCTGCGGGCCGCCGAGGCCGTGGGCGCCCTCGCCGCACCCGGCCACCGGCCGCGCGACCACGACCGGCACCGCCAGGAGAACGCTCCGGCCTGCACGATCGTGAGCGCCGTCGTCACCGGCGATCTGCTGACCGTCGGCTGGATCGGCGACAGCCGCGCGTACTGGGTGCCGGACGACCGCACCACCCAGCCCGCCCGGCTCACCGAGGACGACTCCTGGGCCGCCCAGATGGTCGCGGCGGGCCTGATGTCCGAGGCCGAGGCGTACGCCGACGAGCGCGCGCACGCCATCACCGGCTGGCTCGGCGCGGACGCGTACGAGATCGAGCCGCACACCGCCTCCTTCCACCCCGACCGGCCGGGCGTCGTCGTGGTGTGCACCGACGGACTGTGGAACTACGCCGAATCCGCCGAGCAGATGGCCGCGGTCGTGCCGCCGGACGCCCGCTCGCGGCCACTGGAGTGCGCACGCCATCTGCTGGGCCACGCCCTGGACGGAGGGGGCCACGACAACGTAACAGTGGCGATCCTGCCGTTCCCCACCCCGTCGGAAGGGGCAGGATCGGCCTGACGGCCGAAGAAGCGTCCACGGGGGGATCGCACGCCGGTGTCAGTTCGGGGCACCGGCGCGCCTGTCCGCCCGTTCATGTGTCCACGTGGAACGAAGGAGCGGATCCGATGGCGAATTTCTCCAAGCCGCGCGTGCCCCGGTTCTCCGCCGAGGTCTACCAGAACACGCATCTGCCCGAGGGCGGCCGTGAGGTCAACGCGATCGTCACGGTCACCGCCACCGGCGGCGGCACCACCGGAGAGACACCCGTCCCGGCCTTCGCCTCCCCCTCGCCCTCGGGGCCCTTCCCCGCGGCCGCCCCGGACGCGGCCGTCGTCATCATGGTCGACTCCTCCGGCTCGATGGAGTACCCGCCCGTCAAGATGCGCAACGCCCGGGACGCCACCGCCGCCGCCATCGACACCTTGCGCGACGGCGTCGCCTTCGCCGTCGTCTCCGGCACCCACCAGGCGAAGGAGATCTACCCCGGCGGCGGCCGGCTCGCGGTGGCGGACGACACCACCCGCGGCCAGGCCAAGGAGGCCCTGCGGAAGATCAGCGCGAACGGCGGTACCGCCATCGGCACCTGGCTGCGCCTCGCCGACAAGCTGCTCGCCTCCTCGGACGCGGCGATACGTCACGGCATCCTGCTCACCGACGGCCGCAACGAACACGAGGGCCCCAAGGAGCTGCTCGCGACGCTGGAGGCGTGCGCGGGCCGGTTCACCTGTGACGCCCGGGGCGTCGGGACGGACTGGGAGGTCAAGGAGGTCACCGGCATCGCGTCGGCGCTCCTGGGCACCGCCGACATCGTCGCCGATCCGGCCGGGCTGGCCGCGGACTTCACCGGAATGATGGAGTCCGCCATGGGCAAGGAGATCGCGGACGTCTCCCTGCGGCTGTGGACCCCGCTGGGCGCCGAGGTGCGCTTCGTCAAACAAGTGGCACCGACCGTGGAGGACTTGACCGGTCGCCGCACCGAGGCCGGGCCGCGCGCGGGCGACTACCCCACCGGCTCGTGGGGCGACGAGTCGCGGGACTACCACGTGTGTGTACGGGTGCCGAACGCCGAGGTGGGACAGGAGATGCTCGCCGCGCGGGTCTCGCTCGTCCTGCCCGCGCCGGACGGCTCGCCGCCGCAGGTGCTCGCGCAGGGGCTCGTGCGGGCGGTGTGGACGGACGATCTGGCGGCGTCGACCGCCATCAACGCGCAGGTCGCCCACTACACCGGCCAGGCCGAACTGGCCCAGGTCATCCAACAGGGCCTGGAACTGCGCGAATCGGGGGACCTCGACGGCGCCACGGCCAAACTGGGGCGGGCCGTGCAATTGGCCAGCCGTTCGGGCAACGACGACACCGCGAAACTGCTCGCGAAGGTAGTGGACGTCGTGGACGCGGCGGCGGGTACTGTGCGGCTGAAGGCGAAGGTCTCGGCGGAGGCGCGGATGACGCTGGAAACCCGCTCCACCAAAACGGTTCGCGTCAAGAAGTGAAGACCTGAACAGGGAAGAATGGGCGCGGCGGACGCATGGGGCGGCCGCGGCGGAGACCGTCGCCGAACGGCACACGAGGGGGAATGAACCGAGATGCCGACCTGCCCGAACGGCCATCAGTCGGCGGCCGAGGACTGGTGCGAGGTGTGCGGCCGCCGGATGTCGGGGGCTCCCGCACCCACGGGTGCCGTCCCCCCGCCCCCTCCCCCGCCGCCCGGACCGCCCCTGACCGGCGCGAGCGGCCCGCAGAGCGTGCCCGGCGGTGCTCCCGGCGCGGTCCCCGGGGGCGGTTCCGGGACCTACGGTTTCCCGGATCCCGGTGGGGACGCCACCATGCAGGCGGAGCTGTGCCCGCACTGCCGCACCCCCCGTGAGGCGCAGGCGCCGTTCTGCGAGGAGTGCCGCTACAACTTCCTGACGCAGGCGACGAACCCGTACGCGACCCCGCCGTCGCAGGCGCAGGGCTTCCAGTCGGCACCGCCGCCCCCGTCCCGGCAGACACCGCCGCCGCAGAGCTTCGAGTACCACGGTTCACGCCCGTCCCAGATCAACCGTCCCGCCGAGCCGCTCACGCCGCAGCCGCAGACGTTCGGCGAGGACGACTGGGTGCTGCCGCCGCCGAGCACCCCGTCGGCCCCGCAGTACGGATACGAGGGGCAGCCGCAGTCCCGGGCCGCCGTCGCGGAGGGGGCACCTCCGCCCGTGCCGTCGCAGGGGCCTCCGCTCGCGCCGCCCGCGAGCTGGGTCGCGGTCATCGGGCCGGACCGCGAGTACTTCCGGTCGATGATGAACCGCAGCGGCCCCGAGGCGTCCGGGCTGAACCTCCCCGCGTACTCCCCCGAGCTGCGTCTCCAGCTCAGCGGCCACCAGGTGACCATCGGCCGCCGTCGGCACAGCACGGGCGAGTCGCCCGACATCGATCTGTCCCGGCCGCCGGAGGACCCGGGCGTCTCGCATCAGCACGCCATGTTCGTCCAGCAGCCGGACGGCAGTTGGGCGGTCGTCGACCAGGACTCCACCAACGGCACGACGATCAACGGCTCCGAGGACTCCATCCAGCCCTATGTCCCGGTCCCCCTCCAGGACGGTGACCGGGTGCACGTCGGGGCGTGGACCACGATCACGGTCCACCGGGGCTGACATCCGGCCGCGGCCGGGGGGGGCGGACGGCGAGGGCGACGGCCGGACACGGTGACGCCGAAACGTTCCTGTGGCCCCTCTCCGCGGCTACTCGCGAGTACGGCCGGATGCGGCCGGGCGCGGCCGCACGGGGACCGCGTCCCGTTTGCCGGTGGTCCTACATCGCCGGTCCTCGGCCGGGCGGTCTGAGACCATGGGAGCGTGAACAAGATTCCACGCGGCACGCTTCAGGAGCAGACCTTTTACGAGCAGGTCGGCGGCGAGGAGACTTTCCGGCGCCTGGTCCACCGCTTCTACCAGGGCGTCGCGGAGGACCCGCTGCTGCGGCCGATGTACCCGGAGGAGGACCTCGGCCCGGCCGAGGAGCGCCTGGTGCTGTTCCTCATCCAGTACTGGGGCGGCCCCCGTACCTACAGCGACAACCGCGGCCACCCGCGACTGCGGATGCGGCACGCGCCCTTCGCCGTGGATCGGGCCGCGCACGACGCGTGGCTGCGGCACATGCGGGACGCGGTGGACGAACTGGAGCTCTCCCCCGCCCATACCGAGCAGCTGTGGAACTACCTGACCTACGCCGCCGCGTCGATGGTCAACACCGAGGGCTGAGCGGTCAACGCCGAAGGCTGAACGGTCGGCACCGAGGGCTGAGCGCGCCCGGCGGCACGCGCTGTCCCGCCTCAGGCCGGGGTGACGGTGAGGCCCGGGAGGCCGCCCGTGCGGACGGCTATCGAGCCGTAGGGGGTGCGCAGCCGCAGCCAGCCGCCCGCGGTGAAGAGGGCCAGCGGCTCGGGGGCGAGGACCGTCGCCACCGCCGCGCGGGGCGTGCCGGGCATGGTGTGCGCGGCTTCGGCGGCCCCGGACCGGGTGCGGGGCACGGCCGCGGTCCGCGGGGGGCGCAGGAATCCCAGCGACTGCGCGGCGTGGACCGCGCGCAGCGGCAACCGGGTGTCGCCGAGGGTGCGGGACCAGATCTCACGGCCGATGCGGTCACGCTCGGCACGGGTCCGGTGCTGCTCGGGGAGCGCCTCGTCGCGGGCGCGGAACTCCGCGACCGCGGCGGCGACCGCGTCCCGTACGGCCACCACGTCCGGGAGGCCCGCCACGCGCTGCCAGCCGCCGCGCGGCGGCAGCAGCCCGGCCCACGGCGGGCCGGTGACGGACTCGGGCACGGTGATCTCCGGGCCGTCGGCCCGGGCGGCGCGACCGGCCCCGGCCGCGTCGAGGGCGTCCGCGAGCTGCCCGGCCGACACGGTGACGTCCAGCGGGACGTCCTCCGTCAGCCGGGCGGTACGGATGGCGAGCACCTCGAACGACGGCGGCCGGCCGAAGACGCCGAGCACCCCGCCGCCCGCCTGCAGACGGACGGCGGCGGCACGGTCGTAGTGGATCAGCCGGGCCAGGAAGGCGGCCAGGTCGGCCGCCTCCCCGGCATCGGCGAAACGCAGCCGCTGACCGTACGGGGCCCGGTTCGCCGTCATACGGCGACGGCCTCCTTCGCGGGGGTGTCCCGCTGCCCGCCCGCATCGGCGGCCACCGGGCCGGCGTCGTCCCGGAACTCCTCCAGGAACATCCTCTCCTCGGCGGTGATCCGCCGCGGCCTGCCCCGGTCGAAGTCGAACGGGACGACGACGGTGGAGGCCCGGACGTACACCTGGTCGGCGTCCTTGACCTCGTAGGCAACGGTCAGGGACGCGGCACCCACCTTGGTCACCCACGTCTCGATGGTCACCGGCTCATGCCGGTGGACCAGGGGCCGCAGATAGTCGATCTCGTGCCGGGCCACGACGGACCCGCCCTGGAAGGACTCGCTGCCCTCCCCCGGCGCCAGCCGGAACATGAAGTCGATGCGCGCCTCTTCGAGATAGCGCACGAAGACCGCGTTGTTCACATGGCCGAACGCGTCCATGTCCGACCAGCGCAGGGGGCAGGAGTACAGGTGACGCGCCACGGTCAGCCCCGGGTCAGCTTCTTGTACGTGGCACGGTGCGGACGGGTCGCGTCCGCTCCGAGCCGCTCGACCTTGTTCTTCTCGTACGACTCGAAGTTGCCCTCGAACCAGTACCACTTGGAGTTGCCCTCGTAGGCGAGAATGTGCGTCGCGACCCGGTCGAGGAACCAGCGGTCGTGGGAGATGACCACGGCCGCACCGGGGAACTCCAGCAGCGCGTTCTCGAGCGAGGACAGAGTCTCGACGTCGAGGTCGTTCGTCGGCTCGTCGAGGAGCAGCAGGTTGCCGCCCACCTTGAGCGTGAGCGCCAGGTTCAGGCGGTTGCGCTCACCACCGGAGAGGACACCGGCGGGCTTCTGCTGGTCCGGGCCCTTGAAGCCGAAGGCGCTGACGTACGCGCGGGAGGGCATCTCGACCTGGCCGACGTTGATGTAGTCCAGCTCGTCGGAGACGACGGCCCACAGCGTCTTCTTGGGGTCGATGTTGGCGCGGCTCTGGTCGACGTACGAGATCTTGACGGTCTCGCCGATTTTGATCGAGCCGGAGTCCGGGGTCTCCAGGCCCTGGATCATCTTGAAGAGGGTCGTCTTGCCGGCGCCGTTCGGGCCGATGATGCCGACGATGCCGTTTCGCGGGAGCGAGAAGGAGAGGTCGTCGACGAGCAGCTTGTCGCCGAAGCTCTTGGAGAGGTTGTTGACCTCGACGACGACGGAGCCCAGACGCGGGCCCGGCGGGATCTGGATCTCCTCGAAGTCCAGCTTCCGCATCTTGTCGGCCTCGGCCGCCATCTCCTCATAGCGAGCGAGACGGGCCTTGGACTTGGTCTGGCGGCCCTTGGCATTGGAGCGGACCCACTCCAGCTCCTCCTTGAGCCGCTTGGCGCGCTTGGCGTCCTTCTGGCCCTCCACCTTCAGGCGGGTGGCCTTCTTCTCGAGGTACGTCGAGTAGTTGCCCTCGTAGGGAAGCGCCCGGCCGCGGTCGAGCTCCAGGATCCACTCGGCGACGTTGTTGAGGAAGTAGCGGTCGTGGGTGACGGCGACAACGGCGCCCGCGTACTTCGAGAGGTGCTGCTCCAGCCAGTTCACCGACTCGGCGTCGAGGTGGTTGGTGGGCTCGTCGAGGAGCAGCAGGTCGGGGGCCTCGAGCAGCAGCTTGCAGAGCGCGACACGGCGCTTCTCGCCACCGGAGAGGTTGACGACCGGCCAGTCGCCGGGCGGGCAGCCCAGCGCGTCCATGGCCTGCTCGAGCTGCGCGTCGAGGTCCCAGGCGTTGGCGTGGTCGAGCTCCTCCTGGAGCTTGCCCATCTCATCGAGCAGCGCGTCGGAGTAGTCGGTCGCCATCAGCTCGGCGATCTCGTTGAAGCGGTTGAGCTTCCCCTTGATCTCGGCGACACCGTCCTCGACGTTCTCCAGGACCGTCTTGGACTCGTCGAGCTTCGGCTCCTGCATCAGGATGCCGACGCTGTAGCCCGGCGAGAGGAACGCGTCGCCGTTGGAAGGCTGCTCCAGCCCGGCCATGATCTTGAGGACGGTGGACTTACCGGCGCCGTTGGGGCCGACCACACCGATCTTCGCACCGGGCAGGAAGCTCAGCGTCACGTCATCGAGGATGACCTTGTCGCCGTGCGCCTTGCGCGTCTTGCGCATGGTGTAGATGTACTCAGCCAAGAGAAACCGTCCGGCAATCGATGAGTGGGCAGATACAACCCATCTTGCCGCACCGGGCGCCCTGGGCGGAAACGGGTTGCGGGCGCGGTCCCGGCGCGGCGGGGCCCGCCGGGGCCGCGGAGCCGCTCACGCGCGGCTCTCCCCCGGGCCGTGGCCCCGGCTCCCGCCGGGCTCCCCGCCGCGCGTCACTGGCCCGCCGTCCTGTTCCTGCGGAGGAGGTAGACCGCGCCGCTGCCGACCACGATCAGGGCGATCGCCACGCCCGCGATCTTCGGGGTGGCGGTGCTCCCGCCGGTGCTCGCCAGATCACCGGAGGTGGTGCCGTTGCCGGTGGAGCCGTGGGAGCCGCCGGTGGAGCCGGCCGGGGTCCGGCTCGGGCGGGGGGAGGGGGCGGCGCCGCCCGGAGCGCCGTGGGTGTTGACCCGGGAGACCTGGGCGTTCTGCGCGGTCTCGCAGTCCATGATCCCGGCGAAGGTCTTGGCGAAGCCGTTCGGCCCCTTGATCGTGAACTTGTAGGCCTGGTCCTCGGCCACCTTCACGAGCGTGGTCTCGGAGCCGCCGGGCTTGACGGTGTGCTTCCTGCCCTCGAGCTCGAAGGTGAAAGCCTGGTCGCCTTTGTTGACCGCGGTGATCTCCATGCCGCCCTTGGCGCAGCTCTTCCTGGCCGACAGCGCCGGTATGGCGCCCTTCTCCGCCCAGTTCGCGGTGGCGGTGGCGGAGACGGTGCTCTCGCTCGAACCGGCCAGGATCTGCGTCTGGGTCTTGGTGTGGTCTCCGATGAAGGCGCGGCCGACCGGGACCTTGGTGGCGGCCGTGGCCTTGAGCGAGATGGTGCCGTCGGCCGCGCCGGAGGGCACGTCGAAGAAGAGCCGGCCGCCGTTGCCGGTGGTGGTGACCGGCTTCCCGGCCTTGTCCACGATCTTTACGCCCTTGCCCGCGGCGTCACCGGCGAGGGCCACGGAGACGCTGCCGGCGTTGGTGCGGACGGTGACGGGACCGAGCTTCTGCCCGGACTTCCCGGAGACGGCCGACGGGGAGAGCGTGAGGGACGCCTTGGGCTCCTCGACGTCCTCGGCGCTCTTGTGGAGGTAGTCGGCGAGCTTCTGGGCCGCCGGGTTCTTGGCGTCGACCTTGATGTGGTCCGAGTAGCGCCAGATCGCGACCTGGGTGCCGGCCGCGGCGGTGTTCGCGTCGAGGGGGCCGGACCCGGCGTCCTTGGCGAGCGCGGCGAGGTCGTTCACCTGGGGGTAGGAGTGCTGGAGGATCCAGCGGATCCTGCCCGCGTCCTTGTTGCCGTGCAGGGACGACTCGCTCCAGCCGGTCTCCTTGTACCTCGCGCCGTCCACCGTGTTGGTGCGGATGTCGACGCAGTACGTCTGCAGCGTGCCGCCGCCGTCGACCTTCATCTCGAACAGGCCGGCCTGGACGCTCCCGGCCTTGCGCGCGTCGCGCACGACGGCTTCGGAGCCGGCCGTGATCCGACCGAGCGAGGCACTGACGCCGCCCGCGTTCTGTGGCACCTCGTCCGCCGCGGCGGGGATCGCGGCGGCTATCGCGCCCGTCACCGCCAGGGTGGAGGCCAGGGCCACTGCGGTAAGGCGGGCAGCTCCGCGCCTCGTTACAGAAATCATCGATTTCCTTTCAGGCAAGCGTGGATCGACCCCGATCGGTGCGGCTCGCCGGCGAACTCAATACTCAGAAGCCCTCGTTGATACGAACGGGATCCTAAGGAGCGGCCGCGGCCCGATGCCCACCCATGCGTGCGCTCAACCGATCCGAATCGGAATCGTTACCGGGAAGGCGCATTCGTCCCGGCATTATCGATAAATCACCGGGACAAACCCCTCATTTCACAGGGCGGTCGCCGCCCCCGCGGGCTCCCGTCCGGGCTCCCGTGCGGACTCTCGCGCGGGTTCTCGCGTGGACTCCCGTGCGGCGAGCGGTTCACCGGCGTCGACCGGGCTCGCCACCCCGGTCATCCGCACAGGTTCGAGCGGCAGCGGCCGGGCGGGCGAGACCCGTCGGAACGCCGAGGTGCCGCGCGCGAGATCGTGCCCGATCGACGTGGCGTCAATGTCCGCCGAAAGCCACCGTTTCCCCTCGCGCTCCTGTTCCTGGATTCTCAACCGCCCCTGTACGACGAGGGGTTCACCGATGGTCACCGAGGCGACCACATTCGCGGCCAGAGCCCGCCATGCCCACACGGTGTAAAAGCTCGTGTACGCGTCCGCCCATTCCTCGCGCCCCCGGTCCCAACGGCGCACCGTGGCCGCAAGCCGGAACCGCGACACCGCCGCCCCGTTCGCCGATTCCCTGAAGTCCGGTTGCGTCGCGACGTTCCCCACGACCGTCACCAGCGTCTCGTTCATACCGACCGCCCCCAATGCCTTGCCTGCTCCGTCCTGACCGGTGACCTCATGCTGCCCCGAATCGGCGGAGCCCGCCGGGCCCTGTGGACGACCGATCGGTTGTGGAAAAAGCCGTCCCCCACAGGGGTGAGAGGTGGGGCGTCATGCCCCCATCCGCCTACGTCTGCGTCTCCCCCGCCACGATCACGAACTGCGTCCGCACCTCCCGGTAGCGCAGCAGCTCGGCCACCACCGGTTCCAGCACCCGCGCTCGCCCGCATCCCGCCGCCGCGCCCCGCAGCCTGCGTTCCGCCTCCGCCCCGTGACCGCGGGCCGGGCCGCGCGCCGCCAGCCGACAGGCCCACGCGAGGATCGGCCCGCCCACTCCGCCGGCGGTGATCAGCAACCCCGGGGCCCACCACTCCCCGCCGAACACTCCCGTGACCGCACCCATCAGCCACACCATGCCCGTGAGTTGCACGACCAGCAGCGCGACCTGCACGACCGCCACCACCGCCCACCACCTGGGCCGCGGTGGCCGCGCCGCCCCGGCCGCCGCCGAAGCCGCCTCGTCCAGCGCCTGGGCCACCCCCTCCGTCCCGCGCCCCGCCGCCTCGCGCACGGCCTGCGCCCAGGGTCCGGGCAGCCCGACGGAGGCCTCGTACGCGAGGGTCCGCACAGCCTGCTCGACGAGCGGCCGGGAGGCCGTGCGGCGGGACGAGGCGGGGATGCCGGGGGTGCCGGGGGTGCCGGAAGCACCGGCCGGGACGCCGCCGGGGCCGGCGTCCGAGACACCGCCCGAGCCACCGGTCACGGATGCTCCGGCTCCCCGGGAACCCGGCCAGAGCACGGCGCCCGGCACGAGATCCGCGGCGGATCCCGAAACAGGACTCGACCCGCGACCCGGACCATGACTCGCACCAGAGCTCGCACCACGACTCGCACCAGGATTCGAGCCGAGGATCGAAACGGAACGTGAAGCGGAACCTGACACAGAGTCAGCGGCCCGGCCGGAACCCGAGGCCGGGACAGCGGCCGAAGCGTCACTCCCCGCCCCGGCGGCGGCGCCTCGGCGGGCCGCGCCGGCCACCCTCGCCACGGCGTCGGCCCGCGCGGCGCGCGGCCCCCGTCCGCCACCGCTCCTCGCGCCGGCCAGGCCGGTCAGGCCGGGCACCCCGCTGTCCGCGCCCCGTCCGGCGCCGCCCTTGGCCGCCGCCCGCTTCCGCTCGTACCAGCGTCGCACCGGCGCCCACGCCGTCCCGCACGCGCGCTCCGCGTCCCGCAGCCAGGCCCGTTCCGCCGACAGCCCGGCCGCCTGGGCGCCCACGGCCTCCGCCAGCCGGTCCTCGAACTCCTGCCGCGCCCGTTCCGTGAGCCCCGGCCGTCCCTCGGCCATGTACGCCGGCCGCAGCCGCGCCGACGCGCCGTCCACATCGGCGGCCAGCCGCAGCTCCGCCGCGCTGCGCCGCGCAGTGAACTGTCCCAGCATCTGACGCAGTTCGCCGACACCCTCCCCCGTCAGGGCCGAGAGGGCGAGCACCACCGCCCCCGGCTCACCGTGCTCGCCGAGCGCGAGGCCGTCCTCGTCCAGCAGCCGCCGCAGATCGTCCAGCACCTGGTCGGCGGCGTCGCCCGACAGCCGGTCCACCTGGTTGAGCACCACGAAGGTGACCTCGGCGTAGCCCGCCAGCGGCCGCAGATAGCGCTCGTGCAGCACCGCGTCCGCGTACTTCTCCGGGTCCACCACCCAGATCACCGCGTCCACCAGCCCCAGCAACCGGTCCACCTGCTCCCGGTGGCCCGGCGCCGCCGAGTCGTGGTCGGGCAGGTCGAGCAGGACGAGCCCGCTCAGCCCCGGGTCGTACGGGCGGGACGGCAGCCGACGCGCCCTCGGGTGGATGCCCAGCCGGTCGAGCAGGCCGCCCGCGCGGTCCGTCCAGGTGCAGGCGACCGGTGCGGCGGTGGTCGGCCGGCGCACCCCGGCCTCCGAGAGCGGCGCCCGGGCGAGCGTGTTGAACAGCGTCGATTTGCCGCTGCCGGTCGCCCCGGCGAGCGCCACCACCGTCAGGTCGAGCGAGTGCCGCTGCCGCGCCTCGGCCTCCTCCAGCACCCGCCCGGCCTCGGCCAGCGTGCGCCGGTCCAGCCGCGCCCGCGACAGCCCGACCAGTTCCCGCAGCGCGTCCAGACGGGGCCGCAGGGCGTTGCCGGTCGGCGTCGCGACTCTGGGTGGGGGCGCGACCGGGGGCCGGGCCGGCGGGCGGTCGTGGTCCCGCGCGGGAGCGCCGTCGCGGCCGCCCCGCCGGGAGCGCTCCGGCTGCGCACGGCGTGCGATCAGCCCGTCGTCCCAGGTTTGGGGCGAGCGGTCGGGAAACTGTTGCTCCCCTCGCTCTTGGCGTCGTCCGGTGCGCCCGTCGGGTTCGTCGCGGCTGTCGGCGGAGTGCACGGCCGTCACCTTTCCTTCTGCAGTACGGACAGCGCGGCGATGAGCTCGACCTGGGGGTCGGGGGTCACGTCGAGGGCGTCTAGGGGGGCGGTCCGCCGGTCCCGCTCGGCGTCGAGCACCTGCTGCAGGCATTCGGCCAGCAACTGCCCGCCCCGGTCGCGCAGTCGTAGCGCGCCCTGCGCCCCGAGTGTCTCGGCGAGCGTCTCCCCGGCCGTACGGGCGCGCCGGCCGCCCAGCAGGCCCGCGGCGAGGAGGGCGGCGACCCGCTCGGCGTCGACCGACGCGCCGCGCTCCAGGGCCCGTACCTCCTCCTCCACGATCTCCTCCAGGCAGCGCCGCCAGCGGCGTGCGGCCACGCCGATCCGGCCGGCGGCACCGTCCGGGTCGCGCGGCGTGAGGGCGGCCGCGGCGGCGGGGTCGGCGCCGCAGGCCGTGGCGATGTCCTCGTCGGCGGCGTCGGCCGCGCAGCACAGAAGGGCGGTGAGGGAGCCGGTGAGGGCGGTGAGCAGTTCGTCCGGGGTGCTGTCGAGCGGCTGGCCGCGCCAGTGGGTGAGGGCGTCACCCGCGAGCGCCTCGCCGGCGGCGGTCTGCCGCCGTACGCGCTCGACGGCCCGCCCGTACGCGTCCTCCACCCGCTGGAGCAGTCGCACGGCCGCGGCGTGCTGCACGGCCGACGCCCCGGCGAGGCCGGGCAGCCGTGACTGGAGGGACGCGAGGACGCCGCGGACGGTGCGGGCGGTGGCGACGGTCCGGGCCGCCGGGTCCTGGGCCCGCTGGGCGAGCCAGGCGTGCAGTCCCGCGACGGCGGTGGCGGGCAGCAGCCCGTTGCCCCCGCCGGCGGACTCGGGGAGCTCCGGAATGGTGAAGCGGGGTACGTCCCCGAGCCCGGCGGCCTCCAGCAGCGCCGCGTACTGCCGGGACACCTCGGCGGACACCTGGTGCGGCACGCGGTCCAGCACGGTGACGAGCGTGACGTCGTACTCCTTGGCGGTCCGCAGCAGGTGCCAGGGCACCGCATCGGCGTACCGGGTGGCGGTGGTGACGAGTACCCAGATGTCGGCGGCGCAGATCAGCTCGGCGGCGAGTTCACGATTGCGGGTGACGAGGGAGTCGATGTCGGGCGCGTCGAGGAGGGCGAGACCGCGCGGCAGGGACCGGTCGGTCTCGATCCGCAGGGAGGCGGGTTCGTCGGCCCCGCCGTCGAGGTCGTCCCTCGCCTCCTGGAGCCCGGCCGGGCCGTCCCCCTCGAACACGCTGAACGCTTCCCGGACCATGGTGTCCTGGGCCGGCACCCACACCCGGCGCAGCTCCGGCAGGACCCGCGGCCCGGCGAACCAGTGGTGGTCGTCCGGGTGGCAGACGAGAACTGGCGTGCGGGTTGTCGGCCGCAGGACCCCGGCCTCAGTGACCCGACGGCCCACCAGGGAGTTGACCAGCGTGGACTTGCCGGCCCCGGTGGATCCCCCGACAACCGCGAGCAAGGGCGCTTCGGGAGCGCACAGGCGGGGCACGAGGTAGTCGTCGAGCTGCGCCAGGAGTTCGGCACGGTTTCGACGGGCGCGGGCCGCGCCGGGAAGGGGGAGCGGGAAGCGTGCGGCGTCGACACGGTCACGCAGTGCGGACAGCGCGTCGAGCAGTCGGGGCCGTACGTCCAAGGTCGCCACACGTGCAGAATGCCCAATTCTGTTGTGTTTTTGAAGCGTATAGCCCATGGCGCGCGAGGCGTGGCGAATGAGGCCCAGGCATAACGAGTACACAACACCCGGCGCGTGAGGCGTCAAAAGCGATGCAAAATTCGCACCTGCCTGCGATTATCAGGACCGCTTCACCGAACCTCCACATCGTGTCACGGAGGTGAAGCAACCGGGACGAGGTACGCGGAGCCCTATCCTTGTCCCCGGCAAGGTCACGGCACCACCGAGCCCGGGGCTTCAGCCGTCCGCGACCGCCACAACACCGGCCCCCGTAGCTCAGTGGATAGAGCAGGCGCCTTCTAAGCGCTTGGCCGCAGGTTCGAGTCCTGCCGGGGGCGCTCCGTTTCCACCGCACGCCCCTCCCCTCGGGAGGGGCGTTTCTGCTGGTCAGGGGCCGTGTCGTTGGTCGCAGTGAAGCCGGACAGCAACGACTCACGTGAGTCGTTGCTGTCCGGCTGTGTCCGGCTGTCACCGGTGTTCTACGGGTGGCCACGGAGAATGCGCGGGGAAGTTTTCCGCGCCCGTGGTCAGTCCTGGGGCAGCTCGGGGAGGTCTCCCCCGGCCTCGATGCGCCTCTTGAGGTCCGGGAGCTGCCCGACGATGCAGCGGGCGTAGATCGCGAGCAGCACCTGAACGCTGGTGCCCGCCCACTCCGCGACCTGAGCGGGCGGGACCCCAGCGTTCAGCCACTTCGTCAGGCGGGTGTTCCGCAGGTCGTACACCCGCCTGCCTAAGGGTGAGTCGAACTCGTGAGGGGTGAGCACGTCCTGTCGGGCCCCTCTCCACGCACGCCGTATGACCGATCCTGAGAGCAGACCACCCTTCTCGCCGGAGAAGAGCCGGTCGCCAGGCTTCAGCCCCTCGGCTCTGATGTACTCGCGCAGGATCTTCGTCAGGGACGGGTGCCCCGGAGTCGTTCGCGTGTCGTCCGCTGCCCGGCCCTTCAGTCCGCGCTCTTCGTGGACCTCACCGGTATCGGTCCAGTGCTTGCCGACCTCCGGCTGTGCCGTGTGGAACAGCAGGTCAGACCACTGGTCCTCGGCATCCTCGTCGGGCAGGACGACGTCCTCCACGTACATGGCCACACCTTCCTCCGGGCGTGGTGCCGCGTAGTACAAGGTAGCGAAGAAGGCGTGGAGCTTTCTGCCCCCGCGCGGCCGCCGGCGAATCCTGTCCAGGAGCCGCGCTGCCCGCACATCGTCAATCAGGCACCGCTTGTCCACCGCCATCGACGTCTTCGGGGCGGCTCCGCGTCCCTTGGGCAGCGGATTCGACCGCAGGATGCTGCGCGTGACCGCGTGCTCCATGGCGACGTTCAGAATGCGGCGGTGCCGCTTGACCGAGGAGGCAGCCGCAGGCGTCCCGTCCAGCTTGACCAAGAGAGTGTGCAGCACTTCATCGACCGTGTCCGGATCTTCCCACGCCGCCATGGACAGGGAATTGCGCTCCACCCACTTGAGGATCACCGCCACCTCAGGTGGAGCCTCTGCCCGGCGGTTCGTGTTGAAGGCGAACTCCCGCAGCGAGGTGCGCACGTCGACGGGCTTGAAGCGGCTCGGTGCGGTGCGCAGCAGAGGGATCGTCGCTGCCGTGAGGGTCTTGGCGGTGTTCTTCCGGCTGTTCCCTGCTGTCCGCCGCCACTGGTGATCCGCGAACTGGACCGCGAAGTCGTACCAGGACACAGCGGCCGCCCCCGACCGGTAGGAGAGGGGGCGGCCGGTCTCGACGCTGAACGGCTCGCCCCGGCGGGCGGCGCTCACCAGACCTGAACGGAACGCGTCCGCGAGGGCGCGCGTCCCCAACGGCTCGCGCCACTCCCGGCCGTCGACCGTCCAGCGAACCGTATAGGTCGTGCCGCGCTTGCCCTTGTAGACGGCCGTCTTCCAAAACTTGACCTTGTACGTGCTCTCCATCAGGCGGCGTCCTCGTGGTCGTCAAGCCAGTGATCCAGGTCGCTCCGCCGCACCCGAAGGTCGCCATTCGGAAGCTTGATGCAGCGCGGCGCGCGTTTCTTCTGGCGCCAGTCGTAGAAGGTGCTGCGCGGGATGCCGAGTTCCTCGCAGATCTCAGTGACGGTGAGAAGACCTCGATGCTTGACCGAGGTGGTCATGCGGTGCCTCCTTGGCGGGCAGGGCAGGGTACGGAAACCCCCGCAGCGCCGACAGAACCGACAGAATCGGCCCGCTAGGCCGCTGGCCTGCGGTTTCGACGAATCGGGATCTTGTGACAGAACTCGAAAAAACTCCGACAGAACCTCCAGGGGCGGGCTTCTGTCACGGGGGCCCGCTTGAGGCTCGGGGGTTCTGTCGGAGTTTCCGGAGGTTTTGTCATAGCCGCGATCACGGGGGTTTGCGCAGGTCAGAAGCCTGCGCGGTAGGTTCTGTCGGTTCTGTCAGCGGGTTGGGGGTTGCGTCACGCGCTTCTGTTGAGGCGGGGGTGGGTGTCGTAGCGGGGGGAAGGCGGCCGGCCGCCGCGTCCGGTGCGCGGGGGCTGGGGTTGCTGGCGGATCCACCCGTGCTCTTCGAGCAACGCCAGGGCAGGGTCGAGGTCGCCGATGGCGGGGAAGTCCGCCCGGGACAGCGTCCGGAACAGCTCCCGCTTGGAGAACCCATCCATCCGGCTGGCCCGCAGGTGGGCGAGCACGGCGTAGGCGGCGTCACGAGCGGGTGCTGCGGTCATGGCGTCGAAGACGTCCAGGGCGTGGGCGGTGAAGTAGTCGCCCAGCTCGGTAGCGGCTGCCATGGTCGCGGCTTCGATCGGCCGGTGCCATCCGTCCTCGGGGTGGGTGGCCAGGTGGAGCAGTCCGGCGATGCGGGCCACGGCACCGTCGCGTTTGGAAGCCCACTTCACGATCGGGGCGAAGCTTCCACCTTTCCCCAGCCGGGATTCGGTGACCTTCTGGAAGGCCAGGATCACCGCGTCCGCTTCGGGGGTCAGGGTCAGGATCGCGGGGTCGGTCCAGTCGGCCAGCGCCAGCGTCAGGCCGCCGAGCTTGCGGGCGTAGAGGTCGGCTGTGTCCTCGGATAGCAGGGCGGGAGACAGGTTGCGGCTGCCGACTAGGGATTGGGGCTTGGAGTACAGGAAGCGGGCGAGCAGGCCGCGCCCGTCGGCCCCGTCGATCCGGGCCAGGGAGTCCAGCACTTCGGGCTGGATGGCCAGGCCGATGGTGACGGCCGGGGAGTCGATGTGTTCGGAGTCCCTCCCCTGGCGGTTGACGCGGACCATGTCTCCGGCGTGGCCCTTGAGGAACATGCCCATGTTGGGGCGGCCGCTGTAGCGCCCGGCGATGATGTCGAACAGCTCCCCTTCGGCACTCAGGCAGGAGATCCGCCCGTCCTGCTGGGCGAGCAGGGTGCCGATGGTTTCGGGGGTGGCATCGTCGGCGATGAGCTGCGGCACGGCCGGAACGGTCATCTCCTCCACCGTCTGTGCCAGGGCGACCGCTTCGGCAGTGAGGGCATCCCGGGCAACGGGCTCAGCGGTGGCGGCCTTCTGGGCGGCTTTGTCGGCGGCGGACTTGGCCAGACGGATGGTGGTCTCGGCTTCGGCCCGCACCGGCCCGGACAGCTCGATGAGGGTCTTCTCCACATCGAGCAGCGGGCGGACCATGAGGTCGAAGACCGCGGACTTACGATTGCCGGGATCCAGGGCAATGGCCGTGTAGAGATTGACGGGCTCGCGCCAATGGCCCCGGACGCACACCTTCGCCCGGCCGCCGGCCGCTGTAGCGATGACCGCCAGCGCCAGGCACCCGGCAAGGTCGACGGGCGTCTGCGTCTCCTCCGCCACACCCCGCACCATGTCCCCCAGCCACGCGGGCAGGGTGTCGACGGGGAACGTGGGCAGGGCGGGGCGGGCCGTGATGGGGACAGGCTCGTCCCATGCCGGGCCGGTGATCTGTTCGGGGTCGAGCTGGTCGAACCCCTCCCACAGATCCGGGCTCATCTCCTCAGGGGTACTCACGCCGGGTTCCTCCCTTCGGCGGTACGCACCGGGCAGACGGCCCGGTGGGCAGTGTGGGTTTCGATCAGGCGCAGCACGGCGCGGCGTCCCATGGCGGAGCGCTCACGGCCGCACTGGCACCACGAGGTGGCGTGGGGGGTGACGTTGCGTTCGGGGGGTGCGGTGATGTGGAGCCACGCGACCGGGTACCGCCCGTCTGCCCTGCGCGGGTCAGGGCGAAGAGCTGAATGGACGCCCTGGCGGGCGGCGACCTTCGGCGCGCCACTGTCGGCGGAGGCCGGGGTGGGTTCGGCGGGGCTGGGGCCGGTGGTGGTGGGGGAGTTGCTTTTCACCACGGGGGTGGGAGGGGTGCTCATGTCGTCCCCCGGGGGTGCGTGTGGGCGATGGACCAGTTCAACGCGCTGCGTAGAGTCGAGCGGCACCGTGCCGGCGGCAGTCCGGTGGACTCTGCGGCGGGGTGAAAAGCGTCTTCGACCACGTGCCGGGGGATGTCGCCCCACGCGACGAACCGCCCCATGGCGCGCGCGGCCCGGAACAGCGTCGCCTCACGGTTCGGTTTCCGGGCAGCCCGGATCGCTGCTTCCTCCCTCCGCAGCACCGTTTCGGCGTACCGGCCCACCTGCGCCGGAACCACGAGGGAGAGGGGTTTGCTCGGCGGCTTCGGGGGCGTGAGGGCTTCACGCAGCCAGTCGGGCAACGGAAGGAGCGGGGCCGTGCCCACGGTCTCGTAGGCGCCGCTGCTCGTGGTGCTTCCGGCTGCGACGATGTTCCCGCCCCATGCCCGGGTGTCGATCTTCTTGGCCAACGTGCCCTTGCTGCTCGGCAGACGGACCCCGGGCGGGGTGCTGAAGTACAGGTGCGCCCCGCCGCTGGGAGTCCGCACCGTGTGCGTGAGGGGCACGGCCTGCCCGGCGCGCTCGCAGAGCGCATGGAAGGCGGCCACGCCGTCAGGCGTGTCCGGATCGTCTTCCGGCTTGAGCGTGTCGAGGTCCACGACCATCAGCCCCGAAGGGCCGGGGGCGATCCCGACGTTGAACGGTCGCACCGCCCACGCCGTGTGGATGCGGTCGGCGTCGAGGGTGGCGCGCTGCTCCCATTTGCGGTGCCCTGGTCCACAGTCGCCGGTGCGGGGGCAGAACTGCTCGCCGTGCAGGGCCGGGGCTTTACGGCCGGGTAGGAGGGGGTGCACGTACCAGCCGCGTTTGGCGGCGTTCAGCGCGGCAGTGAGCAGCGCGTGGTTGCGGGTATGCGTCATGCTGGAGGTCTCCTGTTCCTTCGGGAACGGGGGTAGAGACCGGGGCGGTCGCACGTCTTTGGCGAGAGGGCGGCCGCCCCGGGGCATATCTAGACCGCGGGAACCCTGGGCAGGTGTGGGTCCGTGGGTGCGGGGCAGTTGTTGAGTAGGCGGAGGGCGGCGGCGGCCTGTTGGGGCATGACGCCGTTGCCGAGGGCTTTGAGCTGGGCCGCGCGGGAAAGGCCGGGAACACTGGTGACGTGGCCGGCGGGCAGGCCCATCAGCCATTCCACCAGGTGTGGGTTCAGCCGTCCCAGAGCGTCAGTTGGCCGGGGAGCGGGCCGTCCGATGACGTTTGCCCATCGGGCGATGGCGGCTGAGTAGGGGCCCCAATCCGGTGAGCTGCCGAGGGCAGGGGCAGGTCCCCCTTTGATCCGCGCTGGTTCGGACCGCCCTTCTCCCCGTCCGAGGCCCGGGGTGTCGGGAGCAGCCGCGTGGCGTCGGTCAGGGTCATCCCGTATCCGCTTCCGTAGGGCGTCCCGTCCGGACGAAAATTCGCCGTGTCCCTCGAGTCCGCTGTCGCCGGTGTGGGCAGCAGAGAGACGACGTGCCGCAGGTTCATCCCGCCCTGTGCCGCGTGTCCCGCCCCGGTGTGCTCCGAGGTGGAGGGGGTGGGCAACAGGGCTGCCCCGGTCGGCAGGCCGTCGGGGAAGCCCCGGCCTTTGGAGTCGCGGGCCCTGGGCGTCGGTAGGGCGGGCGAGGAGGAAGAGGCGTTTGCGCTGGTGGGCGGCGTCGATGTCCGACGCGCGTACACACACCCATTCCGCATCGAACCCGAGGCGGGCAAGGTCGGCGAGGACGGTGTCGAATCCGAGGGAAAGGTGCCCTGCGACGTTTTCAAAGACCGAGTATCGGGGTCGTAGAACGCCAAGGGCACGGGCGATGTGGGGCCAGATGTGGCGGGCATCAGCGGTTCCCTTCCGTCGGCCGGCGGTGCTGAACGGCTGGCAGGGGTAGCCGCCGCACAGGATGTCGACCGGTTCGAGGGCTGACCAGTCGACCGTGGTGATGTCGCCGAGGTTCGGCACTGCGGGGTGATGGTGGGCGAGGATCCGGCTCGCGCCGGGGTCGTTGTCCGCGACCCAGGCGAGGGACCCGCCGAACTCGCCCATCACGGCGGCATCCAGGCCGCCGTAACCGGTGCACAGTGATCCGACCCGTAAAGCGTCGGAGGCTTCGGCCATGCTGAGGTTCTCCTGTTCCTTCGGGAACGGGGGGGTAGAGACCGGGGCGGCCGCGCGTCTTTGGCGAGAGGGCGGCCGCCCCGGGCGTAGCTACTGGTCAGCCAGCCAGCGGGCGTACTCCTGGCGCACGTAGTCCCGGTAGGCGCCTTGCTGGCGGGCGATTTCAGGTGTCATGGGCCCCGCGTCGGAGCCGTCGAGTCGGTCAGCGGAGGTGAATGCCACCGCTGCTTCCTCGGCGGCCCATTCGGCGTCGGCCGCCGCTTCCGGGTCCCACGGCTTGCCCTTACTCAGCGCGACTCGGTCGAGTAGCACCGCCTTCCGGAGCCTGTACTCCCGGTCGGCGGCCGGGCTGTGCCCGCCGGGCTTGTGGAGGCGCATGGCCAGAGTGAAGACGTCGGCCATTTCGTCGACGATTTTCGGGGCGTCGGCGTACGCCTTGCGGATGGCGCGGATCTCGAACACGACGTTTCCTCTCGGGGTTAGAACGGCGGTTCGTCGGAGTAGACGGCGCGCCGGATGCGGCGTGCCTGGAGGTGTTGTCGCGCCCAGCCCGGCGGCTTGGGGAGCCAGATCCAGGCGAGGGGCAGGAAAGGCGTGCAATCGCATTCGTCGAAGTCCGGCTCGTCCGGGTAGGGGCCAGCGCACATCACCGTGCCTGTGCCGCCGCAGGTGGTGCAGTGCGGGTCGGGGGTGCGGTGCAGGGCCAGGATCGGGCGGGGGCCGATGGGTCGGCCCCAGCGGCTCGTGGAGACCCAGCCGGACCAGCAGCGGACCGCGAGGCGATGGCGGGCGAGGATGCGGCGGATCACGCGGGGCAGTGCTCGCATGGTCGTCCCCTCTCTCTACTTGGTTTTGGGGTTGAAGAGCTTGAGGCCGAGACCGAGGGTGATCGGTCCGGAGAGGGAGCCGATGATCGCGGCGGTCCGCACCGCGAACTCGAAGAGGGCCAGGGCGGCGGCGGCCATGCCCATGGCGGCGAAGGCGACGGCCAGGCCGATCAGGACCGGGCCGAGGTGGGACCGCGCCGGGCGGGCAGGGTCGGCGCGCTGGACGATGACGATCGGGCGTCCGTCGGCTTGCGCCTGGCGGTAGAGGTCGGCGGGGATGTGGGGGGCCATCGGCCCTAACCGCCCGTCGGGCGGGGGTTCGTGGCGCATGCAGGTTCCCTCTCGGTTGGGGGTGGTGCGGGGTTCAGGCGCCGAGCTTGCTGAGCGCGGACGCGCAGGCGAGCAGGAAGCGGTTGACCGTCGGGGCAGCGCCGGTGGAGGCGAGGCAGAACCCGAGCAACAGGGCGGCGAGGCCGGGCCCGAAGTGGAGGCGTTTGGAGCGCAGGAGGAGGACGACGATCACGGCCAGGAGGACGGCGGCGGATGCGGTGACGATCACGTGGTGGGTGCTCCTCTCAGGACGCGGGCGGCCCCCGGTGGTGGTGGAGGCCGCCCGCGATAGTGACGTTGCGTTACTGGTTAGTGGTCAGTGGCTACTGGTCAGTGGTCAGTGGTTAGCCAGTGGAGACCCGGGATCCCTGGCGTTTTGGCTTGTGGGCGCGGGTTCTACTGGTCAGTGGATGGTGTCCACTGACCAGTGACCAGTAGCTCTCAGTTACCGTCCGCGTGAGAGTGGTGGATGTACACGGAGTACGGGCCGTTGTCCCGGTAGATCAGCTCTCCCCGGTCCGCGGCGCTCTGCAGGCCGGTGCGGACGGTGGCCCGGGAGCGGCCGACGATGTCCGCGACCGCACTGGGCTTGAGCCCGTCGGGACCGGCGTCCCGGATCGCTTCGATGGCCCGGGGAAGCCAGTCGGGCCCGGCCGCCCCTGACTGTGCGGGCGGTTCCGGCGGTGGGGTCTGCTCCGGGCCGGGTTCGTCGGGTTCGGCCGGCGGCTCCCCCTCATCCTCGTGGCGTTGGTAGGAGAGGTTCAGGCCGGGTCGCTCGGGCTGGGGTGGCGGTGTGGGGTGGGTGGGTTCGTCGGTGGTGCCG
The DNA here is from genome assembly GCF_055576875.1 of Streptomyces sp. NPDC033229. NCBI lineage: Bacteria > Bacillati > Actinomycetota > Actinomycetes > Kitasatosporales > Streptomycetaceae > Streptomyces > Streptomyces sp. NPDC033229. The sequence goes on from NZ_JBVIQR010000028.1 coordinate 102,289, forward strand.
AAGGTCTTGTCGATCTCGGCGAGCAGTTGGGCGGCAAGGTCGTCGGGGTCTTCCGCGTCCTTGCGCCGGTAGGAGAGGTTCAGCGACCGGTCTCGCCGGGACGAGGCCGAGCCGGTCTCGGGCGGGTCCAGGACGGCGGTCGCCGTTCCGGTTGCCGGGGTCTGCGTGGTGTCCCCGCTGTCATCTTCGGTGGTGGTCTTGGCTGCGGTGACCAGCCAGCCGATCCGGTCCGGGCTCCAGCGGTTGCAGTAGTCCTCGCCTGCGGCTTCCACCGACACCTGGTCCAGCGTGGGGCGCAGGGCGTTGGTGGCGAGGACGGCCCGGCGGACCATCGACGGACGGGACTTCCAGCCCTTGAACTCGGTGGCGGCGAATCCGTCCGCGCCGCTGTCGGCGATGATGCCGGCGCCCTTCTCGTTGAGCTGGGAGGAGTCGATGCGCACCTTCGGGAAGAGCTTGCCGACGTTGTGTCCGCTGTTCTCCCCCGAGGTCAGCGCGACGGACACCGGCGAGAACCGTTTCACGACGGTGTCGCCGATCGAGGAGAGGTTGCCGTCGACGGCGGTGAGGACTTCCCGGATGCCCATGGCCCGGGTGGTGCGCATGACCTCTGTGATCAGCTCTGCCAGCTCCCGTTTCTCGGGCTGGCGGCGGTTGTTGGCGTGGGCCAGGGCTTCGGCGCCCTCGTCCATGACGATCTCGATCTGCGGCAGGTACGCGGAGACCGGCAGGAGGTTGGTGTCCTTCAGGCGCATCAGCTTCTGGTAGTGGAGCTGGCGGGCTTTGTTGATCCTCAGCGCGGCTTTGAGCATCCGGATCGCTTCGGCGGGAGTGGACGCAAGCCAGTCGACGCCCGGGCGGGTGCCGGCCGGGGCCTTGTTGTTCGCGTCGTCCGGCTCGATGAGCCCTTCTGCCTCCAGCCACGGGGTCACCCACGGGATACCGACGGCGCCCTGTTTGAGGTCGATGACCCAGGTCAGGACATCCGTGCAGCGGGCGAAACCCGCCAGGATGACGTCCAGGAACGTCGACTTCCCCGACCCGGGCGGACCCAGGAAGAGCGCGCACGCCTCACGGAGGAAGACCCGGATCTCTTCACCGTTGGGCCGCAGGCACCACGGGATACCCGTGAGGACCGACAGGGGGCTGTAGTCCTCGGGGTAGAGCTTCTCTTCCCGCATGATGTTCACGGTCATGACGTCCAGCACGACCAGCCCCTGGGCTTCGCCCTCTTCCACATGCACCGTGCAGCCCAACGGCAGCCGGGCATCGGCCGCCAGGGCGCGAGAGCGGGTGCTGATGCGATCCCAAGTGACGCCCCCGCCGGGCAGTTCGGCTTCCAGGGAGTATCCGGCGCCGGTGTCCCAGAACTCGACCGCGATCACCTTCACGTCGACCGTGGTCACGCGCTGGATCCGGTCCTGCCACACGCGGGCGATCTCGCGGCGGCGGGCGTCCATCCCAGCGGCCGCCGCCCTGGCTGCCGCGCTGAACCGCTCCTCCTCCGCGGCCTCTTCCCAGATGGCGGTGTGCGAGGCGGCCGCCCAGGTGCCGACCCCGATCGCGGCGAGCGTCCCGGCCGCGGTCCACGACAGCGGGCCGTGGGCCATGGCCCAGGTGGTCCAGCCACCGGCGACCAGCCAGGACGCGGCGCGGGCCACAGCGGTCCGGATGGTGAGCTTGCGGTGGATGGTGTGCCCGATGCCGTGGCCGGCCGCCCCGGCCGCGCCGATCAGCAGCGGCCACCCGTCGGGCATCCCGGTAGCGGTCCCCAGCAGCGCGACAGCGGCCGCCCCGGTCGTCGCGGACAGGGCCCCGGTGATCGGGCCGTGGCCCCGGGCCCAGTCCAGCGGCGGCAACCGACTGTCGTCGCCTGACGTCTTCTTCGTGCTCTTCAGGCCCAGATCTTTGGAGCGGCGCTCCCGGGCCGTGGTCGTTTCCTCTGTCACCTTGCGGCTCCTGCCGGAAAGGCCCGGGCCCGCACACCAAGCGGTGTACGGGCCCGGACAGACGGAGTGGAGAAGGCGGGTTAGTTGTTGGTGGTGTCCCAGCCCGTTTCGTCACCGTTGCGGGGGCTCTCGTGGCGCTTGATGTCCTGCTCATGGACCGTGCGGAAGACCTTGAACGCTTCCTCGGCCTCGTCGATCGCCTGCTGCAATGCCTTGTAGATCTGGTCCAGGGCGGCGCCGACCTCCGGCTCCAACGGCATCTCGTCGTCGGCCTTACGCGCCAGGATCGCGAACGTATTCGCCACGGATTCCAGGGCGTCGGGGAAACCCTGGATCGTGTCGTGGACGTGCATCATGCCGTCCGGGTTGTAGGACGCGGCCGCGTTCTCCATGTCGGAGGCGGCCTCGTTGAACAGGAAGCCGGGACCGGCGGGGGTCGTCATGCTCGAACCTCCAAAACTGGCACGATGATTGGTGTGCGTGCGGGGCGCCCGGCGGACCTTCGCCGCGACAGGTGCGGCGGCCGGGGCGGTGGCGGCTTTGATCTGCGCGGCGTAGTCGGCGCGGATGGCAGCGTCACGGGCCTGGCGGGCCCGGTTCGCCTGGCCTGCGAGGGCCCGGTAGACGCGCTGGCCGGGCCACATCAGCCACCGCCACCCCAGCCGCTCCCCCAGCGGATGAGTGAGCATCCCGATCGCGAAGAACGGCACCGCGACAGCGGCCGCCAGGAACTTGCGGGCATAGCACCGCAAGGCCGAGGCGGTCAGGCGCCGCCACATCCGCGCCCGGGCACCCGCACGCCTGCGCACCGCACGAGCACGGGCGAGACGACCAGCGGTCACCTTGTCCCGCACCGCGCGGGCCCGGGCCCGCGCCTGCCGCCCGGCCTGCCGCAGCCTCTCCCGGACCGGGGTGCGAGTACGGCCGGACCTGCCCGTACCGCCGTGGCCACCGCGGGCACCGCCCCGGCGGCCACCGGCCCCCGGCTTCGGGGACTTCGACAGGCCCAAACGTTTGCCGCCCGGCGCGTGCCCGGAGCCGCCCCGGGCCGCGCTCGCGGCCTTCCTTGAGCGCTTGTCCTGCTTGCGGGCGGCCTTTGCCGCGCGGCGCGCATCGGCCAGACGCCGCTGGCCGGCCGAATCCTGGCTCCGCCGCTGCCCCCGCGTCGGGCCCGCGGCCTGCCGGGCAGCCCGCGCCGCCCGAACCGCACCGAGAGCCCCCTTGGCCCGGGCAGATGCCCCTTTGGCCGTGCGGCCCGCATCACGAGCCCGCTGCTTAGCGGCAGCACCGGCAGCACGCAGCGACCGCGCCCCACTCCTGCCCGCCCCCTTCGCCGCCCCCACCGACCGCGAACCCGCGGCACCCCGGGCGGGGCGGGTCGCGCCACCGGCCCGCCCGGCGGCGGTCCGGGCGCCGGATCCGCCGCGCCGGCCAGCTGCCGACGCACCAGCAGCGCGGGCGACCCGGGCGGCAGCCGCACGGGCCCGAAAGCCCCCGCCCCGCGCCCCAACCGAGCCTGCGGACAGGGCCTTGGCCTGCCTGGCAGCCGCACGGCGGCGCAACGCGGCCGCACCGGCCGCAGCCGCCACCACACCCCCGGCCGCAAGACCAGTGGCCAGGCCACCAGCAGCGACCACAGCGGCGGACGCGGCTGCCACGGTGGTGTTCGCGCCGATGACCGTCAGCGGCACGGCCGGCAGACCACCAGGAACATGCGGCGTCGGAGTCGACGCCCGCTCCGGATGCCGCAGCCCGGAGCCCGGGTCGGATCCGGGCCGGGTCTGCTCATCTGTCTCGGATATCTCGGTGTCGTCGTCAACAAGGAAGTCGGTGTCAGACACTGGTGATGCTCTCCTTTCGGAGTGAGAGAAGGCGCCCCCGGCCAGGCCCTAGACAAGCGGGCCGGGGGCGCCGAAACACCGGCGCAGTCCGGGCAGCGCGGGTCAGTCGCGCGGCTCGACCAGCGGGGCGGGGTGAGAACCCCAGGGCTGGCCGCAGGAACGGCAGTTCTCGGCGTCCGCGGGGTTCTGGGTGGTGCAGTGCTGGCAGTTCCAATCCATGACGTGTCCTTCCCGGTCAGGGGCGTTGGGTGAGGGTGTGGGAGGGGTGTGAGGCGGCGGCTTCCTGCCACCGGCGGCTCTCGCCCGGGTCGGTGGTCCGTATCCGCACCCGGAAGTCACAGCCGTCGACGCGGCACCGGTGCGTAGTCGCGGTGGCCGCCTCGAACAGGTGGTGCACCGCCGTCGTGACCGTGGCGAAGAGCGCCAGAACACACGCCGCAAGGTCCAGGGCGGGGACCTTGCAGGCGTGGAGGCGGACCGCGTAGGAGACAGCGACGCCCGCGCCGACGGTGGCGGCAGCGGGAAAGAGGAGACGGCCGAGTCGGCGCTTCAAGTCGACACCCCTCAGAGCTGGTTGGGCTCCAGGGCGAAGAACATGGTGTTGGCTCCGGCCAGGTCCGGGTTGGCCGAGGTGATGTGGTTCTTGATGGCCGTGAAGACGTCGTGGCGGGTCGCTCCGGCCGGCGGGGTCCACGTGCCGTAGAGGCTGGAGGTCAGACGGCCCGGCAGCTCCAGGGTGATGATCCAGTGGTGGGATCCCTGCGTCTGGGCGGCCGGGATGCTGCTCTGCTCGGTCTGGGTGGTCACAGCAGAACTCCTTGAACGGTTGAGGTGGTCAGGCGGTGCGCTGCGCCTCGGGGTAGGCGCAGGTCACGCACATCCCGAGCGAGGTCGGGATGCAGTAACCGGCGTCAGCACGGCAGTTGGGGCAGGTGCGGCGGGCCGTCATGGCCCGGTCGAGGGCGGCCCGCCGGCCGGGTGTCATCGGCCGGACGGGCTTCGCCCCGGTGAGCGGGTAGAGGTAGGCGACCTGCACTCCGCCCCGGCGGCGGTTTTGGCGCATGAGCTGCGCCGCGATCGGCTGGCCACCGGGGCGTAGGCCGCGGGCGCGGAGCTGTCGGCGGGTGGCCAGGCCGTCCGGGGCCAGGCGCCACGGGTACGTCGGTATCCCGTACCGGGCCCCGGTGGGGTCGTAGCACCGGCCGAAGGTCGGCGACATCAGCCGAGGCGGTGGTAGGCGGCCCGGCACTGTGCGGCGTGCGCGTTGGCCCTGCCACTGGTGAAGGGCAGAAAGTCGCGCACGGGGTGTTCCGAAGTGGCACCGCAGCCGTGGCACGTCCACCGGGAGTTCTTGCCGTAGCTGCGGCCGGTGACGTCGACCGCGGCACCGACGAGGTTGTGCATCCGGATGAGCAAGTCCGCTGGTTCCAGCGGGCTGGCGTTCGGCGAGGGCTTCACGGGGCGACTCCTTCGAGAACCCGGGGCGTCGGGGTGGGGTTGTCGCGCAGCTCCTGGTAGCGGGAGGAGACCCAGCCGGTAGACCAGCCGGTCAGCTCCGCCGCCGTGCGCACGGGCAGGCCCGCTTCGAAGGCGGCGCGGACCGTAGCGCGGGCCCGCTCCTCCGGCTGCTTCTCCGTGGCCGGCCCGGCGGCCAGCAGTGCGGCGCGTTCACGCGCGGCCCGCTCGGCACGCTCCTGCCGTTCACGACGCTCACGCTCGATGCGCTGCTGACGCTCGCGTTCACGACGCTCGGCAGCCTCGCGTTCACGGCGTTCATGCTCGCGCTGCTGCTGTTCACGCTCCTGTTCACGGCGCTCACGCTCGGCCCGCTCCTGACGCTCCCGGGCCTCCGCACGGTCGCGTTCCTCCCGCCGCGCGCGCTCTTCCCGCTCGGCCTGCTCGCGGGCCAGACGGGCCTCGTGTTCACGCTGTTCACGGGCCACCCGGGCTTCGTGGTCCCGCTGTTCACGGGCCCGCCGATCGGCCGCCTCCTCACGCTCGGCAGCGGCCTTCCGTGCCGCTTCGCGCTCGTCCCGCTGCCGGGCTTCCAGGGCCGTTACGGCGGCGGCGATGGCCCGCCGGTAGGCCAGCCCGGTCTCCGCGGTGACGATCAGCAGCAACGGCGCCACCCCGTGCACGGCCACGCCGACCATGTCGCCGAGCAGCGCGGAATCGCCCACGTTCAGGGCCAGCGTCATGCCGCCGGTCATCCACCGCAGGGCGATGGGCCACCGGCCGCCGCGCCCGCCGAGACGGGCCAGGGCGGAGTCGAGGCGGACCACGATCACCACAGCGGCATCCACGACCAGCGGCAGGATCGGCGACGTCCAGTCCCACGCGTCCGGGGTGTGGGCGGCCATGAGCGGGGTGACGGTGAGGACCGAGTAGAGCATGGCCCCGACGACGATCAGCCACATCCCCACCGACAGAGCACACTCGGCTGAACGGACCTGAGCAGCGTTCACAGGTCCGCCCCCTGTCGTGAACGCCCCCCGCCATCGTCGGGGATTTGGGCATAGCCGATCAGATGCACCCGGGCGCTTTCGCAGTCGGTCTCTGCCGTCAGGACACGGGTACGGCCACCGCTCTGCTCGTGGTAGCTGACCGACGAAGGGGCGATCCCGAGGGCGCTGCGCCATGCCTCGAACGCGCGAAGGTCGTCGTGGAAGGACAGCTCCAGCCGGTCCGGGAAGATCGTGGACACGCTCAGGGCGGGGGCGGGAAGGTGCGCGAACTCCGTGCTGAACACCCGCAGAGCGAGCAGGGGAGCGTTCAGCGCCGACAGGGCCGGGGCGCTCATGCCGCACCTCCGAAGGGGTTCGCACCGGCCTGGTTCGCCAGCTCCTGGCGGGCGACCGTGGCCTGGTTGCAGGTCCGGGGGTAGTCGGCGGGCACCGGCCGCGAGTCGGTGTCGAGGAACTGGTGCCGCTGTTCCGCCAGTTGCCCGGCCCGGTAGCGGCGCGGGTGCAGACGGCGGTAGAGACGGTGGCGCAGCGCGGTCATCGGGATCCTCCAGACCGGGGGTTGGTGCCGGGGCGGCCGGTACGCCGGCCATTGGTGGTCGTCATCGCGGGGATCGGTCCGTCGGCGATCTGCCACCCGCCACCGGCCCGCTTCGCGGTGTACATCGCCTCATCCGCCCGCCGCAGCGCACGGTGCAAGACGGGATCGGGGAGGCCGGCCACGGGAAACGCGCCGATGGACGCCCCCACGGGCAGTGCCGTGTCCCGGAAGGTGACCGGGACGCACAGCAGGTCGAACAGGATGTGCAGCTCGCACGGCAGGTCACGCAGCGCCGGACAGGTGATCGTGGCGGCGAACTCATCCCCGCCCAACCGCCCCGCGCACCCGCCACGCACCTGCGCCCACGACTTCAGCCGCACGGCGACGGTGGCCAGGACCTCGTCACCGGCGGCGTGGCCGTAGGTGTCGTTCACCTGCTTGAACCCGTCCAGATCCACCAGCACGACCACCCCACCGGGGGCACGCAGCCGACGGCGGGCGGTGGTGGTGAAGGAGTCACGGCCAAGCAGGCCGGTCAGCGGGTCGCGCCGGGCAAGGGCGACCTCGCGACGGAGAAGCAGGGCGTGGAGCGACCAGCCGACCGCGAGCGGACCGGCGGCAACCGATGCGGTGACCAAGGCGTTCATCACGCCGCCACCGCCCTACCCGACGCCCGCCCCCGACCCGTGCGCGGCCGGTCGAGCACCGTGACGTTGAGCAGCGCGGGAGCGTGGGCACCGAGGACCTCCACGGCGAGCTGGGTGACCGAGTCGACCAGAGCCGGGTCGTCCGCAAGGATGTCCCGCGCCGCGTCCAGACGCGCCGCCCGCTCCTCCGCGCTCTCATCCGGCTCGCCGAGCCACAGCTCAAGCGGCGTACCGAGCGCTAACTCGATGAACTCGTCGGCACTGGCGGCCCGCTGGCCGCCGACATAGGTCTTCATGGCAGGGATCTCCTGACCTTCGGGAAGGGGTAGGGACCCGGGGCAGCCGTACGTCTTTGGCGAGAGGTGACCACCCCGGGGCGAAGCCGTATCCCGGCTCCCCTCAACCCCGCCCGTACGACCACGACGGCCGGACGGGCGAAGGAGGCAACCGGCCGCAGCGCAGAATCGGTGCTGCGGAAGGCTGAGCAAGTGCTGTGCATGTCTCCTTCGGGACTGCCGCGCCCGTATCAGGTAGCGTGGCCATGGCCCGTTTTAGGCAGAGACGTGACCTTTCGGTCTGTGCCCTCCGGACTGCAAAGGCGCCGGGTACCTCCCCCCGTCCAATGCGGGGCTCCTGAGCCTGATCTCCCCGGGCCCGTCGGGTCGTGCAGGTGCTTGCGGTGAATGCAGTTGCGGTGGCCTGGGGTCCGCTTCACTCGGCTGGAGCCGAGCTGCCACGCGCCACCCCGAACCAATCACTAGGTAACCTAGGTCGGTTGCCTGAGAAGAAGCTACCTAGGTCACTTCGTTGCCGTCAAGGGCTCCGGGTGGGAAAGTCCAAACGACCTAGGTTGGGTACGCTCTACTGATGGACTCGAAGCCCAACGCCCGGGAGATTGCCGCCCAGCTCCGCAGCGAGATCGCCGACGGGACGTACGGCCCCGGAACGCGGTTGCCCGGCGCCAAGGGCTACGCCAAGAAGCTGGGCGTAGCCCTCATGACCGTGCAAAGCGCGTATGGGCAACTCGCCGAAGAGGGCTTGGTCGAAGGTCGCCCGGGGAGCGGCACCTTCGTGCTTGACCCAGTGAAGGGTGAGCCCACCGCCCAGCAGACCGCTATGGGCCTCCGTGAGCTTCAGGTCGAACTGAAGCATGTCACCTCCCAGCTCTCCGATCTTCACGGCCGGATCGAACGACTCGAAGCCGAGCTTTCCGGTCGTGCTGTCGAGAACCAGTAGGCCTCATGTGGCGCCGATCCACAGTGGACAGGGCTAACACCCGGCGCCTGTTACCTGTTAACTCCGCACCTCGGGGCGCATATTGGGCGATGATGTGGGTCCGCCGCATCGCCTGACGCTGGGGGCGCGATGAAGACGAAGCTGCAAGCAGCCCGTGCGGATCGAGGCTGGCCGCAGGCTGAGCTGATGAGCGAGATGGCGGTCGCTGCCGAACGACTGGGAATCGAGTTACCGGCGCCATCAAGCCTGAAGACGCAGGTCTCCATGTTCGAGAACGGCCGGCGGACCCCGGGAGAGGAATACCAAGCGATCTTCTGTGAGGTCTACCAGGCCACCCGGGTCGAACTCGGATTCGTGGTGGAGACCGCGCCATCCCAGCTCGATTCCCTTCCCACGCTACCCAGCCCGCGCATCCTCTCACCAAAGGCGAGTCCCGAAATTCTCGACTACCTGCGGTCGGTGTTCATCCAGCACGCGCAGGCTGAGCCTCTTGTCGGGCCGCGCTTCCTCGTGCCCGCCGTACAGAGCCAGATGCCGCTCATTGAGGAACTCTGCAAGGAAGCGTCGGGGCCCCTCCGGGACGACGTAGTACGCGTAGGGGTCCGCTATGCCGAGTTCCTGGGCTGGCTGCACCAGGACTCCGGAGACTCCCAGTCGGCGATGCTTTGGACGAACCGCGCTCTCCACTACTCGTCCGAATTAGATGATCCCGCCCTAAACGCGTACGTCTTCCAGCGCCGCAGTAACATCGCCGCCGAAGCGGGTCAGGCGGGCTACGCCTCTGGGCTTGCCAACGCAGCGCTGAGGCACGCCGGCCGGCTCCCCGACCAGGTCCGAGCTGTGGCCCTCCGAGCACGCGCCAACTCCTACGCGCTCCTGGGGCAGTCGATGGCGGACGAATGCGCCCGTGCCCTCGATGAAGCCCGGAGTCTTGCCGACGGGGCAAGCGATGATGAGGGCGGTAATCTCGCGCCGTATTGCTCGGTCTCGTACATCGACATGGAAGCGGCAAATTGCGCTCTCCAGCTCAGGCGCCCTCAGGATGCCGTGAGGACACTGGAAGAGAGCCTGACCCGGTGGCCTGCGGAACAGCAACGGGACCGCGGCCTCTGCCTAGCCCGGCTCGCTACGGCATACGCCCAGCTCGAAGACGTCATGGGCGCGTACAGCGCGGCATCACAAGCCGTGGACATCGCCCAGACGACAGGATCGGCCCGCATCCTCGCGGAGCTGAGCCGACTACAGACGCACCTCACGCCGTGGCGGAAACTGGTGGAGATTGCTGAACTGAACCGGCTGCTGGGCAGTATGAAGGAGACCTGAGCCGGACTGAAGGAGCACCGTGAACCTGCTGCCCACGATCACCACCGCCGATGTTCAGGAGCAGTCTCCGCGCGTGGCCGTACTCCCGATCGGTTCGTACGAGCAACACGGGGCTCACCTCCCCCTGATCACGGATACAGCAATCGCCTGCATCATCACGCGCGAGCTATCCGCCGCGTACAGGGTGCTTGCCCTCCCGCCGATCAGCATCGCGTGCAGCCACGAGCACGGGACGTGGCCAGGCACCGTCAGCATCAGTGCTCGCACCCTGCACGCAGTGGTAACCGATATTGCAGATTCGCTGGAAGCCTCCGGCGTCCGGAAGCTCGTGCTCGTCAACGCGCACGGAGGCAATTACGTGCTCTCCAACATCGTCCAGGAAGCCAACCTCGTCGAACCGCGGATGACGCTGTTCCCTCACGGACGCGAGTGGGCTCGGGCAAGGGAGCACGCGGGCCTGGTCTCCAACGCGCATGACGACATGCACGCAGGAGAGATCGAGACCTCGATCCTGCTCCACGCGGAACCCTCGCTCGTGCGCCCTGGCTACGAGACCGCGGACCACGACGGCGGCGACAGGCCGTTTCTGCTCACACTGGGGATGAGGGAGTACACCGACAGCGGGGTTATCGGCTTCCCCTCGTACGCCTCAGCGGAGAAGGGCGAAGCAGTGCTGAGCAGCCTTGTGGCCAGCTTCGGCGATCACCTCGCGGTTCTCGGCGAGAAGTAACCGGAGCCCACGGGTGTCCCTGTCAGGTCACATCGCAGCCCCACCACCGTGCGGAATTCGATCAGCCGCAGGAGCACCTGCGGGAGGCCAGGTTGCTGGCGTGCCGCACCGGGCAGTGCGGCACCGCCGACGGATCGAGCAGATTACCGGGCGGCTCTAGGGGCCCCGTCGCCACGAGTGGCGAGCAGGTGCAAGAGGGCAACCAGCGTGCCTGACCCCATCAGCTCGTCGCGAGCCATGAGCCCGGGAATGTCGGCCAGGGGCACCCATTCGACGTGGCCGGCTTCCTCAACGTCCGTTGGGTCGCCGACGTGCTGAGCCCCGCGCCCGACGAAGATCTCATGAGGAGAGTCCACCATGCCGACCATGGGCTGATAGGTGACTACGCGCTCCAGGGCGTCCGGTCGCCAGCCCGTTTCCTCCTCCACTTCCCGTAGAGCGGTGGCAAGGGCGTCTTCCCCGGCGTCCACGATGCCCCCAGGGAGTTCCCAGCCCCACTTGTCCGGCACGAAGCGGTACCGCCAGAGCAACAGGACGCGGTCCTGGTCGTCGAGCACTGCGGCGATGGCCACGTATTGTAGCCGCACCACATGATGTTCGAACCGCTCGACGCCCGGCGGCTCGACGTCGACCAGGGCGAGCTTCACCCACCGGTTGTCGTAGACGGTGCGCTCGCCGTGGATCTGCCACTGCTCCAGCACTCCGGGAGAGCTGACGTGTCTGTGCGCAGGATGTTCGCCAGGACGCGGGCATCGGCGGCGTCTGATTTGGCGCGGGCGACGCTGCTGCGGTCGCGGTAACGTGCAGCGGCCAGCGGGTTGATGGCGTAGATCTTCCGGCCGGTGGCGCGCAGGCATGCGACCAGCAGGCCGCGCGGGGTCTCGATGGCCACTGGTATGGGGTTTTCCGGGGTGTCGCCGTGGCGGGCGAGCAGCTCCAGCAAGGCGTGAAATCCGGCGCTGTCGTCGCTGATGCGCTGCTTGGCCAACTGGGTGCCGTCCTGGTCGACCAGGGCGATGTCGTGATGGCTCTCGGCCCAGTCGATGCCGCAGAAGACCTTATTCAACGTCGTTCTCCCGTCCGTGCACTGTGTCAATGTGCTGGTCAGCTCCGTGCGGAGCACGCGGCGCTCTAATAGAA
>NZ_JBVIQR010000029.1:0-57462 GCF_055576875.1 Streptomyces sp. NPDC033229
ACGGGCCATGGACACTGGCCCGAAGTTCAGCCGATCGATACCTCCTTCACATGGCTGTCCTTACTTACCTGGAGCGACTTCGTGTCGCACACTGAGCACTTCAGGTGGCCAGTTGTGCAGCACAGTCGGCCACAGCGTCTGACAGGTGAAACGGTCGGACAAGGGTGCTCTGGTGGTCGTCGCGGACCGCTACGCCCTCGGCGAAGCAGGGGCACACAGGCTCAGAGTCCGTGTTTGAGTGCGCTGATGGAGATCTTGGTATTGGGCGGAACGGCGTGGGTGGGCCGCGAGGTCTCGCGGCAGGCCTTGGAACGCGGGCATGGGGTGACCTGCCTGGCCCGCGGGGAGAGCGGCAACACGGCTGAGGGCGCGGTGCTGGTCGCCGCGGACAGGCGCGACCCGGCGGCGTACGAAAGCCTGGCGGGCCGGGACTGGGACGCCGTGGTCGAGGTGTCGTGGCAGCCGGGCTTCGTCCGCGGGGCACTGGCGGTGCTCGGCGAGCGGGCGGGCCACTGGTCGTACGTGTCGTCGGTCAGCGCGTATGCCTCGCATGCGCAGCCGGATGCGGACGAGTCGGCGGAACTGCTCCCGGCGGCCGAGCGGGACGAGGTCGACCGCGAGGAGTACGGGGAGGCCAAGGTGGCCTGTGAGCAGGCCGCGGCGGCCGCGGTGGGCGACCGGCTCCTCATCGCGCGAGCGGGACTGATCGGCGGCCCCGGTGACCACAGCGGCCGCACCGGGTACTGGGTCGGCCGCGCGGCCCGCGAGCCGCTGGCCCCGCTGTTGGTGCCGGCGTCCCCGGGCATCCCGACGCAGGTGGTCGACGCGCGAGACCTTGCGGCATGGCTGCTCGACTGTGCGGAGAGGGGGACGACCGGAACGTACGACGCGGTCGGCCCGGTCATGCCCTTCGGGGAGTGGGTCGCACTGTCGCGGGAGATCGGCGGGCACACCGGGCCGGTGGTGGAGGCCGACGCCGACTGGCTGCTCGGGCAGAAGGTGGGTCAGTTCATGGGCCCGGATTCGCTCGCGATGTGGATGGCCGACCCGGACTGGGCCGGCTTCAGCGCCCGCAACGGTTCTGCGGCCGGCGCAGCCGGCCTACGGCACCGGCCCCGGGCGGAGCTGCTGGCGGACGCCCTGCGCTGGGAGCGGGAAGAGGGTCTGGACCGCCCCCGCCGGGCCGGCCTCAGCATCGAGCGTGAGCGCGAACTCCTTGAAGCATTGGGGTAAGGAGGTACAGGGGCCCATGCGCGCAACCGGAACGGGGTGACCGGGACCGAGCGCCGTTCCCTCATCAGGCTCGGTGCTCGGTCCTCGTAGGCGGACGGTGCGCTGAGCGCGAGAAGGGCCAGATGAAGCGCTCAGTGGCTGACCCTGGGACTCAGTCACACGACATCGGCGTCCGCATTCTTCGGGCATTGCATAAAACTTCTTAGCTCCGTATAGTCATGCCATCACCAAGGAGGACCGATGGCAGTGCGTGCGGCAGTGGCGGGAGCGAGTGGATACGCGGGCGGGGAGTTGCTGCGCCTGCTGCTCGCACACCCCGAGGTGCGGATCGGGGCGCTGACCGGGAACTCCAACGCCGGGCAGCGGCTCGGCGCCCTGCAGCCGCATCTGCCGCAGCTCGCCGACCGGGTGCTGGAGCCCACGACCGCCGAGGTCCTCGCGGGCCATGACGTCGTCTTCCTCGCGCTGCCGCACGGGCAGTCCGCCGCCGTCGCCGAGGAGCTCGGGGACGGGGTGCTGGTCGTCGACTGCGGGGCGGATTTCCGGCTCGAGGACGCGGGGGACTGGGAGCGGTTCTACGGGTCGCCGCACGCCGGGACCTGGCCGTACGGGCTGCCGGAGCTGCCCGGCGGGCGGCAGGCGCTGCGCGGCGGGAAGCGGATCGCCGTGCCCGGCTGCTATCCGACGGCCGTCTCGCTCGCGCTCTTCCCCGCGTACGCCGCGGGGCTCGCCGAGCCCGAGGCCGTGATCGTCGCCGCGTCCGGCACGTCCGGTGCGGGCAAGGCGGCCAAGCCGCACCTGCTCGGCAGCGAGGTCATGAGCTCCATGAGCCCGTACGGCGTCGGCGGCGGCCACCGGCACACCCCCGAGATGATCCAGAACCTCTCCGCCGCCGCCGGCGAGCGGGTCACCGTCTCCTTCACCCCGACCCTGGCGCCGATGCCGCGCGGCATCCTCGCCACGTGCGGCGCGAAGGCCCGGCCGGGCGTCACGGCGGAGGGCCTGCGGGCCGCGTACGACAAGGCGTTCCAGGACGAGCCGTTCGTGCGGCTTCTTCCCGAGGGGCAGTGGCCGTCGACCGCCGCCGTCCACGGGGCGAACACCGTGCTGGTCCAGGTCGCCCTCGACGAGGCCGCCGGGCGGATCGTCGCCATCAGCGCGATCGACAACCTCACCAAGGGCACCGCGGGCGGCGCGGTACAGAGCATGAACATCGCCCTCGGCCTCCCGGAAGAGCTGGGGCTGCCGGTCACCGGGGTCGCGCCGTGATCATCAGGCGCGTCTTCGCCACCGTGCTCGCCCGCATCGTGCCGTGCGACACCCCGGCCGCCCCGCAGCAGAAAACGATCAAGTCGGCCCGGTTGCTTGTAGCGACCGGAGCGGCGAACAAGGAGATGCAGTGAGCGTCACGGCAGCAAAGGGATTCAGGGCGGCGGGCATCGCCGCCGGGATCAAGGAGAGCGGTCACCCCGACCTCGCCCTCGTGGTCAACGAGGGCCCCCGTCTGGCCGCCGCCGGCGTCTTCACCTCCAACCGTGTCAAGGCCGCCCCCGTCCGCTGGTCCGAGCAGGTGCTCAAGGGCGGGCAGGTCTCGGCCGTCGTCCTCAACTCCGGTGGTGCCAACGCCTGTACCGGTCCGCTGGGATTCCAGGACACCCACGCCACCGCCGAGAAGGCGGCCGAGGTGCTGGGGGGCAACGCGGGGGAGATCGCCGTCGCCTCGACCGGTCTCATCGGGGTGCGGCTGCCGATGGACAAGCTGCTGCCGGGCATCGGGAAGGCCGCCGCCGAGCTCTCCGCGCACGGTGGTGAGAAGGCCGCCATCGCCATCAAGACCACCGACACCGTGCACAAGACCTCCGTGGCCCAGGGCGACGGCTGGACCGTCGGCGGCATGGCCAAGGGCGCGGGCATGCTCGCACCGGGCCTCGCCACGATGCTCGTCGTCCTGACCACCGACGCCGATGTCGACGCGGCCGGGCTGGACGCGGCTCTGCGTTCCGCCACCCGGCAGACCTTCGACCGGGTCGATTCGGACGGCTGCATGTCCACCAACGACACCGTGCTGCTCCTCGCCTCCGGTGCCTCGGGCGTCACCCCCGCCCCGGATGCCTTCGCCGAGGCCGTGCGGACCGTCTGCGACGATCTCGCCCGCCAGCTCATCGGTGACGCCGAGGGGGCCTCGAAGGACATCCGCATCGAGGTCATCGGCGCCGCCACCGAGGACGACGCCGTCGAGGTGGGCCGCTCCATCGCCCGCAACAACCTCCTCAAGTGCGCCATCCACGGCGAGGACCCCAACTGGGGCCGGGTGCTCTCCGCCATCGGCACCACCTCGGCGGCCTTCGACCCCGACCTGATCGACGTCGCCATCAACGGTGTCTGGGTCTGCAAGGACGGTTCGGTGGGCGAGGACCGCGAACTCGTCGACATGCGCTACCGGGAGGTCCGGATCACCGCCGATCTGTCCGCCGGGCCCGAGTCCGCCGTCATCTGGGCCAACGACCTCACCGCCGACTACGTCCACGAGAACAGCGCGTACTCCTCATGAGCGACACCTTCCCGGAGCGGGCGTCCACCCCGGCCACCGTCTCCGCCCCCACGCCGCCCACCGCCCGTAAGCACACCGCCCTGCCCAAGGCCCGCACCCTCGTCGAGGCGCTGCCCTGGCTGACGCGGCATCACGGCAAGACCGTCGTCATCAAGTTCGGCGGCAACGCCATGGTCGACCAGGAGCTGAAGGCCGCGTTCGCCCAGGACGTCGTCTTCCTGCGCCACGCGGGCCTGCGTCCGGTCGTCGTGCACGGTGGCGGGCCGCAGATCAGCGCGCAGCTCGAAAAGCTGGGCCTGACCTCCGAGTTCAAGGCCGGGCTGCGGGTCACCACCCCCGAGGCGATGGACGTCGTACGGATGGTGCTCGCCGGGCAGGTGCAGCGCGAGTTGGTCGGGCTGCTCAACGAGCACGGGCCGCTCGCCGTCGGCATGACCGGCGAGGACGCCCACACCATGACCGCCACCAAGCGCTACGCCGAGATCGACGGCGAGCGGGTGGACCTCGGCCGGGTCGGCGAGATCGCCGAGATCGACACCGGGGCGATCCAGGCCCTGCTGGACGACGGCCGGATCCCCGTCGTCTCCTCCATCGCCCGCAGCGCGGACGACGACCATGTGTACAACGTCAACGCCGACACCGCCGCCGCCGCCCTCGCCGCCGCCCTCGGCGCCGAGACGCTGATGGTCCTCACCGACGTCGAGGGCCTCTACGCGGACTGGCCGAACAGCGACGACGTCATCAGCCAGCTCACCGCGAGCGAGCTGGAGACGCTGCTGCCGGAGCTGGCCAGCGGGATGGTCCCCAAGATGGAGGGCTGTCTGCACGCCGTGCGCAACGGCGTCACCACCGCCCGCGTGATCGACGGCCGGGTCCAGCACTCGATCCTGCTGGAGATCTTCACGGATGAAGGCGTCGGCACGATGGTCGTGCCGGACCAGCCGGTCGAGAGGGCCACGCTGTGAGCAACGACGAACTGACCAGGCGCTGGCAGGGCGCCCTGATGGACAACTACGGCACACCCAGGATCCCCCTGGTGCGCGGCGCGGGCACCGAGGTCTGGGACGCGGACGGCAAGCGCTATCTGGACTTCGTCGGCGGGATCGCCGTCAACGCCCTCGGCCACGCCCACCCCGCCGTCGTCCGGGCGGTGTCGGAGCAGATCGCCACGCTCGGCCACGTCTCCAACCTCTTCACCGCCGAGCCCCCGGTCGCGCTCGCGGAGCGGCTCCTGACGCTGGCCGGCCGCCCCGGGCGGGTCTACTTCTCCAACTCCGGCGCGGAGGCCATCGAGGCGGCCTTCAAGATCGGGCGGCGTACGGGCCGTACCCACATGGTCGCCACCCTCGGCGGCTTCCACGGCCGCACCATGGGCGCCCTGGCGCTCACCGGACAGCCGGCGAAGCAGGAGCCGTTCCTGCCGCTGCCCGGCGAGGTCACGCATGTCCCGTACGGGGACGTCGAGGCGCTGCGCGCGGCGGTCAGCACCGATACCGCGCTGGTGGTGCTGGAGCCGGTGCAGGGCGAGAACGGCGTCGTCGTGCCGCCCGCGGGCTATCTCGCCGCCGCCCGTGAGATCACCCGGGCCACCGGAACGCTCCTGGTCCTGGACGAGATCCAGACAGGTATCGGCCGTACCGGCCACTGGTTCGAGCACCGGGCGCAGGGCATCGAGCCCGATGTCGTCACCCTCGCCAAGGGCCTCGGCGGCGGGCTGCCGATCGGCGCGACCCTGGCCTTCGGCCCCGCGGCCGACCTGCTGACACCCGGTCAGCACGGCTCGACCTTCGGCGGCAACCCGGTCTCCTGCGCGGCCGCCCTGGCGGTCCTGGACACCCTCGCGGGCGACGGGGTACTTGACACGGTCAAGCGCACGGGAGAGTTGCTGCGTGACGGGATCACCGCCCTCGGGCACCCACTGGTCGACCACATCCGTGGCGCGGGCCTTCTGCTGGGTATTGTCCTTTCCGAGCCCCTCGCACCGAACGTGCAGCAGGCGGCACAGGACGCCGGACTCCTGGTGAACGCGGTCGCACCCCATGTGGTGCGGCTGGCCCCTCCGCTGATCATCACCGAAGATGACGTGGAAACGTTCCTCCGGGCGCTGCCCGGTGTCCTGGACGCTGCCGCGGGGGTGCACGAGGCCGACGGGGCCCATGGGGAACGACGATCCGGAGACTGACGAGACGATGACCGAGGCGCAGGAGCCCGAGCCGTTCCACGGCGGGCAGGCAGTACCCCAGACCCGCACCGCCCGCCACCGCCGGATCGTGGACATCCTCGGCCGGCAACCCGTACGGTCACAGAGCCAGCTGGCCAAGCTGCTCGCCGACGACGGCCTGTCCGTCACCCAGGCGACGCTCTCCCGCGACCTCGACGAGCTGGGCGCGGTCAAGATCCGCAACACCGGTGGTGAGCTGATCTACGCCGTGCCCTCCGAGGGCGGCGACCGCACCCCGCGGGCCCCGCTGGGCGAGTCCGCGACCGAGGCCCGGATGGGCCGACTGGCGGCCGAGCTGCTGATCTCGGCGGAGGCGTCCGCCAACCTCGTGGTCCTGCGCACCCCGCCCGGGGCCGCCCAGTTCTTCGCCTCGGCCATCGACCAGGCGGGCGTCCACGAGATCATCGGCACGATCGCCGGTGACGACACCGTCATGCTCATCAGCCGCGACCCCAAGGGCGGCCAGGCCCTGGCGGATCACCTGCTGCGGCTGGCCCAGAAGGAACGCTGAGGCCCGGCGCGCCCTGCGGGCGCGTCCTCAAGCGCCGGACGGGCTGGGTTCGGGCTGGCCTCGGCCACATCAAGCCCGTCCGGCAATTGAGGACAACCGCCGCGCAGCGGTGGTGCGGACGCCACGGGCGTCGAGACTGTCCGGAAACGCCGACCGCAGGGATCAGGCGGTGGTGCGGACGCCACCGGCGTCGAGGCCGTCCATGAACGCCGACCGCAGGGTCAGGTGGCGGTGCGTGCGACGGCGTCCGCGACGACCGCCCGGAGCTCACCCGTGCGGCGATAGCTCTCGCGCTGCGCGCCCGCCCCGCCGCCTCCCTTCAGCAGCCGTTCCGACGACTCCCGCACCCACTGCAGATCCCCCGCGTCCGTAAGGGCCTCGTGGACGTGGTCCACCAACGCCCGTACCACCGTCTCCGCGGGGGCCGGGGTCCACGTCAGCGGATGGACCAGGCGGTCCGACACCCCGGACTTCGCGGCCTGCCAGCCCGTCAGCCGCAGCAGGCCCACCGTGGCCGGCTTCGGCGGTTCCCCCGCACGCCACGCACGGGCCGCCGTCTCCACCAACGCCCGGGTGAGCGCCGCGATCAACACCGTGTCGTCGGCGTCCAGGCACACGTCCGCCACCCTGATCTCCACGGTGGGGTAGTGGCGCGACAGACGCGCGTCGAAATAGATCATGCCCAGGTCGAGGAGCGCCTCCGTCGCCAGGAGTGCCCTCACCCGCGCGTGGTACTCCTCGGCCGAACCGAACACCTCCACCGGGCCCGCGGACGGCCAGCGGCCCCAGACCTGGCTGCGATAGCTGGCGTAACCGCTGTCGTCGCCCTGCCAGAAAGGGGAGTTCGCGCTGAGCGCCAGCAAGGGGGCCAGCCACGGCCGGATCCGGTCCAGGACCGCGACCCCCTCCTCGTCCGACTCGACGCCCACATGGACGTGGCAACCGCAGGTGAGCTGCTCCTGGGCGGTCAGCCCGAACTCCGCCGCCAACTTCCGGTACCGCCGTCCCGCGCTCAGCGACGGATCGACCCGCAGCGGCGACGTGGCCAGTGCCGCGACCTCCGCCCCGGCACACCGCGCCTGCTCCGCCGCCGTACGACGGCGCTTTCGCACCTCCGCGGCCAGGACCGTCATATCGGTTGTCGGCGAGGTGGCGGTCTCCAGCTGTTCCCGCTGCAACTCCTTCTCCAGGCCCGCCTCGTCCCCGGCCCGCTCGAGCACCGCCCCCGCGACCGCACGGGGACTCCCGGTGTCCGGATCCACGAGGAGGAGCTCCTCTTCCACACCGACGCTGCGCATCGCCACCGCCCTTATTTCGTGGTCCACGGACCTGCTGCTTCCCGGGACATCCTGATTCCCGCAGCCGCACGGAATACTCCGCCGGCGACCGGGCGGAGCAGTGCGGCAGGGGCGCGCGCCCGAGCCGGTGATGCGGGCGGCCGGTACGGGGTAGCCGTCCGCCCATGGCCAAGATTCTCGTGGGGACGTGTTCCTGGACGGACCCCTCTCTCGTCAGCAGCGGCTGGTACCCACCCGGGGCCCGCGATCCCGAGGGCCGGTTACGGCACTACGCGGACCGCTTCCCCGTGGTGGAGGTCGACGCCACGTATTACGGCCTGCCCAGCACGCGCAACAGCCGGCTGTGGGCGGAGCGGACGCCCCAGGGGTTCACCTTCGACGTCAAGGCCTTCGCGCCCTTGACCGGGCATGCCGTACGGGCCGGGGCCCTGCCCGCCGATCTCCGGCCGGCGGGCCCGGCGCAGCGCCGGGTGGCGTGCGCCGAACTCGCGTCCGGGGTGACGGACGAGCTGTGGGAACGCTTCACGGGCGCACTGGGCCCCCTGCGGGAGTCCGGCCGACTGGGCAGCGTGCTCCTGCAGTTCCCGCCGTGGCTGCGGCCGGGCCCCCGGGCCCACGAGCGGCTGGCCGCGTGCCGTGAGCGCGCGCCGGCCCTGCCGCTCGCGGTCGAGTTCCGCCACCCCGCGTGGCTGGCCCCCGACGAGCTGCCGCGCACCCTCGACGTGCTGCGCGCCCACCGCATGGCCCTGGTGGCCGTCGATACCGCGCGGACCGTGCCCGGGGCCCTGCCGCCGACCGACGACGTCACCCACCCCGGCCTGGCGGTCGTCCGCTTCCACGGGCGCTCCGAGGCATGGGGAACGGGCAGCAAGGAGGACCGCTTCCGCCATCGCTACACGGTCGCCGAGCTCACGCCGTGGACGGAACGGATACGACGGCTCGCCGACCGGGCCGATGAGGTGCACGTCCTGTTCAACAACTGCTGCGCGGACGCCGCGGTCAGCGCCGCCGCGACCATGCGGCACCTGCTCGCGGAAACGGTGGGCCTGGGCCCAGCGCAGTGACAGGGCGAACGAAAGAAGCCTCCGACGCACGGTTTCCCGTGCGTCGGAGGCTTCTTCAGCACCGTCGGGACGACAGGATTTGAACCTGCGACCCCTTGACCCCCAGTCAAGTGCGCTACCAAGCTGCGCCACGTCCCGGTGCACGCCCCGTCTGCGGGTTTCCCCTGAACGGGCGCGCAGAAGAAAAATACCCTGTTCCGGGGCGAATATCGAACTCGGGTCGCCGACCCCTCCGCGCACGGCCCGCGCACGGCCCGCGCGGCCGCTCCCGGACGCCCCGCCGGGGTGTGACTGCCCCCGGCGACGCCCCCCTGAAACCCCCTGACGTGGGCGTTTGATCCCGGTTGAGCACTGAACGGCCACACCGTGGCCCCTGTCCCGCGCCCCGATCCCCCCGACGTTGACGAAACATACGGTGGAGTGCATACTTATGCCCATCAGCGTTTGCACCGTAAGGAGAAACCCGTGACCGAGCGCGTCGTACTCGCCTACTCCGGCGGCCTGGACACCTCCGTCGCCATCGGCTGGATCGCCGAGGAGACGGGCGCCGAGGTCATCGCCGTCGCCGTCGATGTCGGCCAGGGCGGCGAGGACCTGGACGTCATCCGCAAGCGTGCGCTCGCGTGCGGTGCGGTCGAGGCGGAGGTCGCGGACGCCAAGGACGAGTTCGCCGAGGAGTACTGCCTCCCGGCGATCAAGGCCAACGCCCTCTACATGGACCGCTACCCGCTGGTCTCCGCCCTCTCCCGGCCGACGATCGTCAAGCACCTCGTCGCCGCCGCCCAGAAGCACGGCGCGACCACGGTCGCCCACGGCTGCACGGGCAAGGGCAACGACCAGGTGCGGTTCGAGGCCGGTATCTCCTCCCTCGCCCCGCAGCTCAAGTGCATCGCGCCGGTCCGTGACTACGCCATGACCCGGGACAAGGCCATCGCCTTCTGCGAGGAGAAGAACCTCCCGATCGCGACGACCAAGAAGTCCCCGTACTCCATCGACCAGAACGTCTTCGGCCGGGCCGTCGAGACCGGCTTCCTCGAGGACATCTGGAACGCGCCGATCGAGGACGTCTACGACTACACCGCCAACCCGGCCACCCCCCGGGAGGCCGACGAGGTGATCATCACCTTCGAGCAGGGTGTCCCGGTCGCCATCGACGGCAAGCCCGTCTCGGTGCTGCAGGCCATCCAGCAGCTCAACGAGCGGGCCGGTGCGCAGGGCGTCGGCCGGCTCGACATGGTCGAGGACCGGCTGGTGGGCATCAAGTCCCGCGAGATCTACGAGGCGCCCGGCGCGATCGCGCTGATCACCGCGCACCAGGAGCTGGAGAGCGTCACCGTCGAGCGCGAGCTCGCCCGGTACAAGCGGCAGGTCGAGCAGCGGTGGAGCGAGCTGGTCTACGACGGCCTGTGGTTCTCCCCGCTCAAGCGGGCCCTGGACGGCTTCATCGCCGAGGCCAACGAGCACGTCTCCGGCGACATCCGGATGACGCTGCACGGCGGCCGGGCCGTCGTCACCGGCCGGAAGTCCGAGCAGTCGCTCTACGACTTCAACCTCGCCACCTACGACACCGGCGACACCTTCGACCAGTCGCTCTCCAAGGGCTTCATCGAGATCTTCGGTCTGTCGTCGAAGATCGCCGCCAAGCGTGACCTGGTCTGACCCGACGCGTTAGGCGCCGCGACACGCCTTTCACCCTTGTTCGTATCGACCTTGTTCGCATCGACGTGAAAGCCGCCTCCCCGCCCCTGGTGGGGAGGCGGCCGCACACCACCAGCCTTTGAGGAGCAGCAAGTGAGCAACGCCAGCAGCGGCGACGTACGGCTGTGGGGCGGCCGGTTCGCGGACGGACCCGCCGAGGCCCTCGCCAAGCTCTCCGCGTCCGTCCACTTCGACTGGCGTCTGGCGCCCTACGACATCGCGGGCTCCCGCGCGCACGCGCGCGTGCTGCACCAGGCCGGTCTGCTGACGGCCGACGAGCTCCAGCGGATGCTCGACGGCCTCGGGCTGCTGGAGGCCGACGTCGCGGCCGGCACCTTCGTCGGCACCATCGCCGACGAGGACGTGCACACCGCCCTCGAGCGGGGGCTGCTGGAGCGGCTCGGCCCCGACCTCGGCGGCAAGCTGCGCGCCGGCCGGTCCCGCAACGACCAGGTCGCCACGCTCTTCCGGATGTATCTGCGCGACCACGCCCGGATCATCGGCGGACTGATCGCCGACCTCCAGGAGACCCTGGTCGGGCTGGCGGAGGCGCACGCGGACGTCGCCATGCCGGGCCGCACGCACCTCCAGCACGCCCAGCCGGTGCTCTTCGCCCACCACGTCCTCGCCCATGTCCAGGCGCTGGGCCGGGACGCCGAGCGGCTGCGGCAGTGGGACGAGCGCACGGCCGTCTCCCCGTACGGCTCGGGCGCGCTCGCCGGGTCCTCCCTCGGGCTCGACCCGGAGGCGGTCGCAGCCGACCTCGGCTTCGAGCGCGGTTCGGTGGGCAACAGCATCGACGGGACGGCCTCGCGGGACTTCGTCGCCGAGTTCGCCTTCATCACCGCGATGATCGGTATCGATCTGTCACGGATCGCCGAGGAGATCATCATCTGGAACACGAAGGAGTTCTCCTTCGTGACCCTCCACGACGCCTTCTCCACCGGCTCCTCGATCATGCCGCAGAAGAAGAACCCGGACATCGCGGAGCTGGCCCGGGGCAAGTCGGGGCGGCTGATCGGCAATCTGACCGGTCTGCTGGCGACGCTCAAGGCCCTGCCGCTGGCCTACAACCGCGACCTCCAGGAGGACAAGGAGCCGGTCTTCGACTCCTGCGACCAGCTGGAGGTCCTGCTGCCGGCCTTCACCGGGATGATGGCGACCCTCACCGTCAACCGCGCCCGGATGGGCGAACTGGCCCCCGCGGGTTTCTCGCTGGCCA
Source organism: Streptomyces sp. NPDC033229 (assembly GCF_055576875.1). Classification (NCBI taxonomy): domain Bacteria; kingdom Bacillati; phylum Actinomycetota; class Actinomycetes; order Kitasatosporales; family Streptomycetaceae; genus Streptomyces; species Streptomyces sp. NPDC033229. The sequence continues at coordinate 11,799 of NZ_JBVIQR010000029.1, forward strand.
CCGACATCGCCGAGTGGCTGGTCAAGCAGGGGGTGCCGTTCCGCGTGGCGCACGAGGTCGCGGGGGAGTGCGTGAAGGAGTGCGAGGCGCGGGGCATCGAGCTGGACGAGCTGACCGACGAGCAGTTCGCCGCCATCTCGCCGCACCTGACCCCCGAGGTCCGCACGGTCCTCAATGTGCCCGGCGCGCTCGCCTCGCGCTCCGGCCGGGGCGGCACGGCGCCGTCGGCGGTCGCCGTCCAGCTGACCGAGGTCAAGGCCGACCTCGCGGTCCAGCGGGAATGGGCGGACGCGAAGCGGGGCTGACCGGCTCCACCGGCTCCACCGGCTCCGGCGGACACCGCTGAGACAACGATCACCCGAATGAGACATCGCTGTCTCATTCGGGTTATCGTCGTCTCATGAGTGTCGACCGTGACCGTGTGCTCGCCGAGGCGGCCGCCCTGCTCACCCGCAAGGCGACCGCCTCGATGGACGAGATCGCCAAGGCCGCCGGAATCAGCCGCGCCACCCTCCACCGCCACTTCGCCGGGCGCGACGCGCTCGTACGGGCCCTGGAGGACCTGGGCATCGAGCAGTTCGAGCGGGCCCTGGACGAGGCCCGGACCGAGGAGGGCGACGCGGCCGAGGCCCTGCGCCGGCTCATCGCGGCCACCGAACCGGTCGCCGGGATCATGGCCTTCCTCTACACCGAGAACCAGCTCTACGAGGCGGGTCTCAACGAGGGCTGGAACCGGCTCGACGCCCGCGTGACGGGCCTCTTCCAGCGGGGCCAGGAGGAGGGCGTCTTCCGGCTGGAGCTGTCACCCGCCTGGCTCACCGAGGCGCTCTACGGACTGATCGGGGCCGGGGCGTGGGCCGTACAGGACGGCCGGGTGGCCGCCAAGGACCGCACCCGCATGGTCGCCGAGCTGCTGCTCGGGGGCGCGCAACGGAGGATGAAACAGTGACCGGCCCCATCGAGAGCCCGACCGGCAGCCCCAGCGGCGGCCCGCAGTCCGAAACGCCGCGTCCCGGGCGCTGGCTCGCACTCACCGTCCTCGTTCTCGCCGTCCTGCTCGTCGCCGTCGACGCGACCGTCCTCGGTCTCGCGACGCCCTTCCTCAGCGAGGACCTGCGCCCGTCGGGCACCCAGCTGCTGTGGATCGGTGACATCTACTCCTTCGTCATCGCCGGGCTCCTGGTCTCCATGGGCAGCCTCGGCGACCGCATCGGGCGCAAGAAGCTGCTGCTGACCGGCTCCGTGGCGTTCGGCGCCGTGTCGGTGCTCAACGCCTACGCGACGAGCCCGGAGATGATGATCGTCGCCCGCGCCCTGCTGGGCGTGGCGGGCGCGACGCTGATGCCCTCCACCCTCGCCCTCATTCGCAATCTCTTCCACGACCCCAAGGAGCGCAGCTTCGCCATCGGCATCTGGGGTGCGATGGCCTCCGCCGGGGCGGCCGTGGGCCCGGTCGTGGGCGGCTTCCTGCTGGGGCACTTCTGGTGGGGTTCGGTCTTCCTGATCAACCTGCCGGTCATGGCCGTCCTCGTCCTCGTCGGCATCAAGCTGCTGCCCGAGTCGCGCGACCCCTCGCCCGGCCCCTGGGACCTGCCCAGCGTCGCCCTGTCGATGATCGGCATCGTGGCGATCGTCTTCGCGATCAAGGAGGGCGCGGCGAACGGCTTCCACTGGTACGTCCTCCTCGCGGCCGCCGTCGGCGCGCTGGCGCTGGTGTGGTTCGTCCGCCGGCAGCTCACCCTGCCCTCGCCCCTGCTGGACATGCGGCTCTTCCACCACCGGGGTTTCTCCGGCGCGGTCCTCGCCGATCTGCTGACCATCCTCGGCCTCTCCGGGCTGGTCTTCTTCCTCTCGCAGTTCCTGCAGCTGGTCCAGGACCGCGACCCGCTGGAGGCGGGCCTCGCGGAGCTGCCGGCGGCCGTCGGCGCGGTCACCGCGGGGCTGCTCGCGGGCAGGGTGGCCCGGCGCTACTCCGTGCGGTCGGTGGTGGCGGGCGGGCTCGGCGCCATCGGTGTCTCCCTCGCCGCGCTCGTGTGGCTGCAGAGCGACACGGCGTATCCGATCCTCGGCGCGGTGCTGCTGGTCGTCGGCGTCGGCGCGGGCTTCTCCTTCACCGTCACCGCGGATGTGATCCTCTCCAGCGTGCCCAAGGAGCAGGCGGGCGCGGCCTCGGCGGTCTCCGAGACGGCCTACGAGCTCGGTGCCGCCCTCGGCATCGCCCTCCTCGGCTCGATCGTCACCGGCGTCTACTCCGACTTCGCCACCCCCGAGGGCGTTCCGGCCGCCGCGGCGGCCGAGGCGCACGAGTCCCTGGGCGGCGCGGTCGAGATGGCCGCCGACCTCCCGGCGGACACCGGCGGGGCCCTGCTCGCCTCGGCCCAGGGCGCCTTTGTCGACGGTCTGCAGATCGCCTCGGGCGTCGGCGCGGTGGTCCTGCTCGCGACGGCGGTCGCCGCCTGGTTCCTGCTGCGCGGACAGCGGCTGGAGGGCGGCGGGCACTGAGGCCGCCCGGCGGAGCCGTGCCTCTACCTCACGGTCACGCGGACCGGAGCAGCATGCTCCGGTCCGCGTGACTTTTTCGTGAACAAAAGTGTCTTGACGGCGTCCTTATGTGCGGGGAAACATCGTGGTTACCGGTCGGTATTGCCGAACAGCGTTCGGCTGGTGTGTCCGGACGACGACGTTCGGACGAGAGTCCCGCGCCTCGAAGGAATCCCCCCATGCGTCTGCGTAGAACAGTCCGGTTCCTGATCGCCGCCGCGGCCACCGCCGCGCTCGGCCTCACCGGTCTCTCGGCCCCGGCCGCCGCGTCGGTGCTCGACGTCCCGCCCAGCGGTGCCAACGACTGGTCCTGCAAGCCGGATTCGGCCCACCCGCAGCCCGTCGTGCTGGTCAACGGCACCTTCAAGCTGATGGCGGAGAACTGGTCCAAGCTCTCGCCCAAGCTGAAGGAGGCGGGGTACTGCGTCTTCGCCCTCAACTACGGGCACTTCGAGACCGACCCGATCCCGCAGTCGGCCGCCGAACTCCGCGACTTCGTCGAGGCCGTGCGAGGTGCGACGGGGGCCGCGAAGGTCGACATCGTCGGCCACAGCCAGGGCGGCATGCTGCCGCGCTACTACGTGAAGTTCCTCGGCGGCGCCGACAAGGTCGACGACCTCGTCGGCATCGTCCCCTCCAACCACGGCACGAAGAACCCCCTCGCGATCCCCGCGGGCTGGACCTTCTGCCCGTCCTGCGTGGACCAGCAGGTCGGCTCCGAACTGCTGCAGAAGCTCAACGCCGGCGACGAGACCCCGGCCGGACCGGACTACACGGTCATCACCACGCGCCACGACGAGGTCGTCATCCCGTATACGAGCGCGCTGCTCACCGGGGACAAGGAACACCTCACCAACGTGGTGCTCCAGGACAAGTGCCCGCTCGACCTCTATATGCACGACCAGGCGACCAAGGACCCGGTCGTCGCCCAGTGGGTGCTCGACGCCCTGGCACACAAGGACCCGGCCGACCCGGGCTTCCAGCCGCGCTGCCTCGGCGGCGGGGCCTAGAAACGCCAAACGGGCTGCTGTGCTGTGTCCTCAAACGCCGGACGGGCTGGTTGTGGCTGAGCTCAGCCACAACCAGCCCGTCCGGGCGCTACCGCCGCAGGCGGCAGGCGGTCAGGCCGCCTTCTCCCGGGCCTTGGTCGCGTACATGTCGACGTACTCCTGGCCCGACAGCCGCATGACGTCGCTCATGACCTCGTCGGTGACGGCCCGCAGGACGTAACGGTCGCGGTCCATGCCCTCGTAGCGGGAGAAGTCCAGCGGCTCGCCGAAGCGCACGGTCACCGGCGCGATACGGGGCAGGCCCTTGCCGTTCGGCTGGACCTTCTCGGTGCCGACCATCGCGAACGGGACCACCGGCGCGCCCGTCATCAGCGCGAGGCGCGCGATGCCGGTGCGACCGCGGTAGAGACGGCCGTCGGGGGAGCGGGTGCCCTCCGGGTAGATGGCGAAGACCTTGCCCTCCTGCAGGACGCGGTTGCCCGTCATCAGCGCCGCGGCGCCACCGCGGCCGCCGTCACGGTCCACCGGGATCATGCCGGACGAGGTGAAGAACCACGCCATCAGCCGTCCCTTGACGCCCTTGCCCGTGACGTACTCGTCCTTGCCGATGAAGAAGACCTGCCGCTTGAGGACCAGCGCGAGGAACAAGGAGTCCACGAAAGTGACGTGGTTACCGGCCAGGATCACCGGGCCGTTCTCGGCGATGTGCTCCATTCCCTCCACCTTCGGGCGGTACAGGACGCGCATGAGCAATCCGAGAAACGCCTTGAGCAAGATGCGGGACAACGGGCCCTCCGGTCGTGATGTTCGGTGTGGCGCATGCCTGCGCAGGTGAGGACGATACTCGCGGGTACCTCCCCCGCGCACACCGGGTTCACGGACTGGATACACAGCGTTGACGTGAGTTTCCACCACCTTCCCGCCCCGTCTTCCCCTATGACAGTCGTACGTGTCTACGATCGGCCCGTCTGACAGGTGCCGGACAGGTGCCGGACGAAAGCACAACGAGGAGTGTTCATGCAGCAGGAGCAGCGGCCGGGCAGGCGCACGCTGCTGGGGGCCGCCGCGGCCCTCGGCGCCGGAGCGGTCGTCGCGGGCGGCGGTGCGGCCCCGGCGGTGGCGGCGCAGAGCGGCACGGGCCGCGAGGGTCACACCGGCCACGGCGGCTCGTACAAGGACTTGCCGAAGCCGACCGTCATCGGTCACCGCGGCGGCAGCGGCTACCGGCCCGAGCACACCCTCGGCTCCTACCAGTTCGCCCTCGACAACGGAGCGGACGTCATCGAGCAGGACGTCGTCCCCACCAAGGACGGACACCTCGTCTGCCGCCACGAGAACGACATCACCGGCACCACCGATGTCGCCTCCCGCCCCGAGTTCGCGTCCCGGAAGACCACCAAGACCGTCGACGGCGAGGCGCACACCGGCTGGTTCACCGAGGACTTCACCCTCGCCGAGCTGAAGACGCTCCGCGCCAAGGAGCGCATCCCCGGCACCCGTGGGCACAACACCCTCTACGACGGCCGCTGGCAGGTGCCCACCCTCGAAGAGGTCCTGAAGTGGGCCGACGAGCAGGGCCGCAAGCGCGGCCACCGCATCTGGCTGCACATAGAGACCAAGCACCCCACGTACTTCCGCAAGGCCGGCCTCGGCCTGGAGGAGCGACTCGCCAAGCTGCTGCGCCGCTACGGCCGCTCCGGGCGCAACAGCCACACCTTCCTGCAGTCGTTCGAGCCCGGCAGCCTCCAGCGGCTGAACCGGCTCGGCGTCGACTGCCCCAAGGTGCTCCTGCTGGACGACCTGAACACCCGCCCCTGGGACTTCGTCGAGGCCAAGGACCCGCGCACGGTCGCCGACCTCATCACGCCCAAGGGCCTGAAGTGGGTCACCGGCTTCGCCCAGGGCATCGGCCCGTGGCTGAACCTGATCATCCCCCGGGACAAGAACGACAAGCTCACCAAGCCCACCACCCTCGTCCGTGACGCGCACGCCGCGGGGCTGATCCTGCACCCCTACACGATGCGCAACGAGAACAGCTTCCTGCCCGCCGACTTCCGCCGCGGCACGGACCCCAATGCCTACGGTGACGTCTTCGGCGCGTTCAAGACCTACTTCGCCACCGGCATCGACGGCATCTTCTCGGACAACTGCGACACCGCGGCCCTCGCACGGGCCGACTTCGTCAAGGGCTGAGCCGCTCCACCGACGGGGGGCCCGCGTCACGGGTGACGCCCCCGTCAACGGACGGCCCCGCCCCGGTGCGGGGGCGGGCGGCGCCACGGCGTACGCCCACCCCCGCGCCGGGCCGGGCCACACCGGCCTTTCGCGCCGGGCGCCCGCGCCGACCACCATTCTTTTCCCGGTCGGTAAACCCACTCGTACGAGTGGTGGCGGCCGGTCCCCGGAAACCGGCGGGAGGCGCGGCACGTCCCGCCCGGCATGACACCGAACGATCTTCTGACCTCGCTGCGCCCGCTGCTGGCGGCGGAGTGCGCGGCGGAGGCACCGGCGGCCGGGGTGGACGCGGCCGACCTCGAACAGGGCGTCTGGGTACGGCTGCTGAGCGAGGGCCGCCGCGGCCCGTCCGTGCTCGGCCGCGGCGGGGGTGCCGCCGCGCGGTTACGCGCCGCGGTACGGGCCGAGGCACGCGCCGCGCGCCGCCGCGCCCGGCACGAGGTGCCGTACGACCCCACCGGCGCCGAGCACCTTCTGTCCGACACGGAGCCCGCCCCGGCCCGCGACGGGTCCCGCGTCGAGCAGGAGGTGCTCGCCGCCGAGACGGTCCGCGAACTGCGTGCCGCCGTGCGGCGGCTGCCCGGCCGGTGCCCCCGGCTGCTGAGTGCCCTGCTGTCCGGAAGCGACCCGACCTACCGGGAAATCGCAGGGGAGTTGGGTATCTCACAAGGATCTTTGGGGCCGGTGCGTTCCCGATGCCTGGGATGCCTGCGCAGAATGCTCATGGCGGAGGTTGCGGCTCCTGAACGCGGGGGAAAGGAGCGTTAGACAGCCGACGTCACGGAGGCGACGTACACCGCGGCGGCTCCTGTCAGAGCGGACCGAACCGAAAAGGGGAGGCGTGCGCACATGGGTATGAGCGTGACCATCTCTGCGGCGACCGAGCACGATGCCGAGCAGATCTTCAAACTCCAGTACCTCTGCTACCAGAGCGAAGCCGAGCTGTACGGCGACTACTCCCTCGAACCTCTGACGCAGAGCCTCGACGCGCTCCGCGCCGAACTGGGCGACGGCTGTGTGCTGGTGGCCCGGCTGGGCGAGGAGGTCGTCGGGTCGGTGCGCGGCACGGTCGACGGACAGGGCACGGCAGTGATCACGGGGCTCATCGTGCATCCGCGGATGCGGCGGCACGGTCTGGGCGGCCGGCTGCTCGGCGCGCTCGAGGAGCGGCTGGCGGGGGAGTGCTCCGCACGTCTGTACCGCCTCGCCACCGGCCAGCGCAGCGAGGGCAGTCTGCGGCTCTACCGCAAGTGGGGCTACGCCCAGACCGACACCGAGCGGATCACGCGGGAACTCACGCTGATTACGCTGGAGAAGGCGGTGCGGGGGGCGGCGGTGCCTGTTTACGCACCGAGCGCGTAGTGCCTGTCGGCCGGCACCACCGCTGCGCGGCGGTGTCCTCAATCGCCGGACGGGCTTTTCAGCCCGTCCGGCGATTGAGGACGCGCCCGTAGGGCGCTCACCGCCGCCGGCGGTCAGGACGGTCCGCAGTCGTGGGTCCGTCGGCCACGGCTAGCGCGCGGACCGACGCAGCCAGACCATCGCGGTCACCGGCAGGATCACCGGGATGAAGAGATAGCCCATGCCGTAGTCCGACCAGACCGTCGCGTCGGGGAAGGCGGACGGTTCGGCGAGCGTCCAGGTGCCGACGACGAGGACACCGGCCAGCTCGGCGGCGCAGCACACCAGCGCCGCCCTGCGGGCCGTCTCGCCGCCGCGCACCAGGGAGTACGTGATGAACGCGTACACCACCGCGGCGACGGCGGACAGGACGTAGGCGAGCGGCGCGCGGCCGAAGTCCAGGATCATCTGCACGACGGAGCGGGACGCCGCCGCGACGGTGAACACCCCGTAGAGCCAGACGAGCAGCCGGCCCGGGCCGCTGCCGAGGTCGAAACCGGGTTTGTCACCGGACGCGCCGCCGGACGTGCCGGCAGCGCCTTCGCGCACCTTCACGGGTTCGGACACGGTCAGCCTCCCCAGATGTCGTACAGCCGGACTTCGAGCACCGCGAGGATCACGGCACCCGCCGAGACGGTCGCCGAGCCCCAGCGGGTCCGCTCGGCCAGCGACATGAAGCCCGCGGCCGGCACGGCGGCCGCCGAGCCGAGCAGATAGGCGAGGAAGATCGCCGTGCCCTGTTCGGGCTTGTCGCCACCGGCCAGCCGCACCACGCCGACGACGAGCTGGACGAGCGCCAGGACGGACACCACGGCCATGCCGATGAAGTGCCAGTCCTTGGTGGACTGATCGCGCGAGAACGCGAAGCCGCACCAGGCGGCCAGGGCGAGGGCGGCCAGGCCGACCGCGAGCGTCAGCGCGTCGATCACCGGGGCCTCCGGGCTGCGGCGCGGACGGGCGGAGGGGGCTGGACAAGCATGGGACGACTTTAATCGGCGGACGCGGGACCACCGCGCGCGGCCCCGGGCCGACGCGCGCCCGAGGCCGCCACCGTGAGGGCCGCGAGGGCCCGCGCGAGGGCGGGGAGTACCGTGGCCTGTGCCACACCTCAAGAGCCCGGGGCCTGACGTGGACGGCTTCCCGGCGAGGCCTTACCGGCGGTATTCGCGCAGGCCACAGTCGTGGGGCGGGCGACCGCCGAAGATCTTGGCGGTGGAGGGGAATAGATCGGGCATCCGTCCGCCCCTCGAACAATCTCGTCCAGTATTCGGACAAGCTTGTTCGACTCGCACGTCCTTCTGTTTTACTGGCTCGCATGACCACGACGAGCAGCCGCACCCTTGCGACCGAGGCGATGACCACGCCCGGTGCTGCTTGCATGTGTCGAATGTGTGACCGCTGAGGGCCCCCGTTCTGTGCCTCGCGCCCCGAAGCGAGACCCTGTGAGCCCCGCGACCGGCATCGCCGCCGGACCGGACCGCTCCGCCCCGCGTCACCAGGAACCCCGAAGCCGCGCCCGACCGCGCCCGCCGGGTACTTCCCATGCCGCGTTCCGCAATGAATGCCCGTGCCCGGTGGCACCGCCGCCGCGCACTCGACAGTGACGGAATCCCCTGTGATCACCACTACGGGCCTGACAAAGGTCTACCGCTCACGCGGCCGCGAGGTCACCGCCCTCGACGGCGTCGATCTGCATGTGCGCGAGGGCGAGGTGTACGGCGTCGTCGGCCAGAGCGGCGCCGGAAAGTCGACCCTCATCCGCTGCGTCAACCTCCTGGAGCGCCCCAGCTCCGGCACGGTCACCGTCGACGGCCAGGACCTCACGGCCCTCGCCGGCCGCGGACCCCGCGCCGGCGCGGCGCTGCGCAAGGCACGCAGCCACATCGGCATGGTCTTCCAGCACTTCAACCTGCTCTCCTCGCGGACCGTGCAGGCCAACGTCGAGCTGCCGCTGGAAATCCTCGGCCTCTCCGGCAAGGAACGCAGCCGCAAGGCCCTCGAACTCCTCGACCTCGTCGGCCTCGCCGACAAGGCCAAGGCCTACCCCGCCCAGCTCTCCGGTGGCCAGAAGCAGCGCGTCGGCATCGCCCGCGCCCTCGCCGGCGACCCCAAGGTGCTGCTCTCCGACGAGTCGACCTCCGCGCTCGACCCGGAGACCACCCGCTCCATCCTCCAACTGCTGCGCGACCTCAACGAGCAGCTCGGCCTGACCGTCCTCCTCATCACCCACGAGATGGACGTCGTCAAGACCATCTGCGACTCCGCGGCCCTGATGAAGGGCGGCCGCGTCGTGGAGTCCGGCACCGTCTCCGAACTGCTCGCCACCCCCGGCTCCGAGCTCGCCGCGGAGCTCTTCCCCGTCGGCGGCGAGCCCTCCGGCCCCGACCGCACCGTCGTGGACGTCACCTTCCACGGCGACGCCGCGACCCAGCCGGTCATCTCCCAGCTGTCCCGCACGTACAACATCGACATCTCGATCCTGGGCGCCGCGATGGACACCGTCGCCGGCAAGCAGGTCGGCCGGATGCGCATCGAGCTGCCCGGCCGCTTCGAGGAGAACGTCGTCCCGATCGGCTTCCTGCGCGAGCAGGGCCTCCAGGTCGAGGTCACCCCCCACGGGGAAACCGCCTCCGCCACCGTCCCCTCGCCGGCCCCGGCCGACGCGCTCCTCAAGGAAGGTGCCAAGTGACCTGGTCCGAGATGCAGCCCCTGCTGCACGACGCGTGTCTGGACACCCTCTTCATGGTGTGGTGGTCCGCGGTCTACTCCGTCATCGGCGGCGTCCCGCTGGGCATCCTGCTGGTCCTCACCGACCGTGGCGCGCTGCTGCAGAACGTGGTGGTCAACCGGGTGATCGGCACGATCGTGAACCTCGGCCGCTCGTTGCCCTTCATCATCCTCATCGTCTGGCTCATCCCCCTCAGCCGCGCGATCGTCGGCACCTCCATCGGCCCCAGCGCCGCCGTGGTGGCCCTGGTCATCGGCGCTGTCCCCTTCTTCGCCCGCCTGGTGGAGACCGCGGTCCGCGAGGTCGACAAGGGCCTGGTCGAAGCCGTGCAGTCGATGGGCGGCGGCACCTGGACCGTCGTCTTCAAGGTGTTGCTCCCGCAGGCCCTGCCCTCGCTCATCGCGGGCCTGACCACCACCGTCATCGCCCTCATCGGCTACTCCGCGATGGCCGGCGCGGTCGGCGGCGGCGGCCTCGGCAACCTCGCCATCACCTACGGCTACATGCGCCACGAGACCGGCCTGATGAACATCACCATCGTGCTGCTCATCGTCATCGTGACCGTCGTGCAGTTCGCCGGTGACCTCGCCGTACGACGCCTCGCCCGACGCGGTGGCGCCCAGCCGTCCGCCGTCGGCCTGCGCAGGCTGTGGGCCCCGTCCGTCAAGCCCGTCAAGCCCGTCAAGCCCGCCGCACCGGCCCCCACGCCGGACCCGGCCACGACCGAGGCGGTCGCTCTCACCGAGACCCGCTGACCGTAGGGGCCGACACCCCCACCGAACCCACGAGCCCGGACCCTTTGCCGGGCGGCAACACCTCGTGAACCCGAGAAACACCAGATAGGGGCACTCTTCGTGCGTACCACCATCAAGCTCACCGCCGCCGTCGCCGCAGCAGCCGCACTCACCCTCGGCCTCAGCGCCTGCAGCGCCCCCTCCGACACCTCCTCCAGCGGTTCGGGGAAGAAGGGGAAGGACGCCGACCCCAAGGCCACCCTCGTGGTCGCGGCCAGCCCCACCCCACACGCCGACATCCTCAACTACGTCAGAGACAACCTGGCGGAGAAGGCCGGTCTGAAGCTGGAGGTGAAGGAGTTCAACGATTACGTGCTCCCCAACACCGCCACCCAGAACGGCGAGGTCGACGCGAACTTCTTCCAGCACAAGCCCTACCTCGACGACTTCAACAAGAAGAACAAGACGGACATCGTGCCGGTCGTCAACGTCGAGATCGAGCCGCTCGGCCTCTACTCCAAGAAGATCGACAAGGTCGCCGACATCACGTCCGGCAACACCGTCGCCGTGCCCAACGACGCCACCAACGAGGGCCGCGCCCTCAAGCTCCTCGCCGACAACGGCGTCATCAAGCTGAAGGAAGGCGTCGGCGCCGAGGCCAAGCTCTCCGACATCGAGGACAAGAAGGGCGTCCAGTTCACCGAGCTGGAGGCCGCCCAGATCCCGTCCCGCCTGGCCGACGTCGACGCCGCCGTCATCAACGGCAACTTCGCCATCGGCGCCAAGCTCAACCCGGCCAAGGACGCCCTGGCCCTGGAGAAGGCCGAGGGCAACCCCTACGCCAACTTCCTGGCCGTGAAGAAGGGCAACGAGGCCGACCCGCGCATCGCGAAGCTCTCCAAGCTCCTCAACTCCGACGACGTCAAGAAGTTCATCGAGAAGAAGTTCTCCAACGGCGCCGTCCTCCCGGCCTTCGGCAAGGCACAGAGCTGACGCTCCGTAACCTCCGCCGACCGCTGACCTCCGGCCCCGCGTACGCTCACGGCGTGCGCGGGGCCGAGGCGCTTGGCGCACCACGGTGCACATGCTGCATGCTGGTGCACTCAAGACGGTCCTGAGCCCACCCGCCCCCGGCGTTGGAGCAGCGCATGACATCCATCTTTCCGGACATCTCCCTCAGTACCGACCGGCTGGTGCTGCGCCCCTTCGACGCCGCGGACATCCCCGCCCTCGCCGAGATGATGAACGACGAGCTCATCACCGCGTGGACGTCCGTGCCCCACCCCTACACCACCGCCGACGCCCGCGACTGGGCCCTGGTGCGCGCCCCCGCCGAGCGCACCGAAGGCCGCGGGATCGTCTTCGCGGTCACCGAGTTCCTCACCCACCGTCTCGTCGGCATCGTGCACCTGCGCCACACCGACTGGCGCACCCTGGCCGCCGAGGTCGCCTACGCAGTCGCCCCCTGGGCCCGCGGCGAGGGCTACGCCTGCGAATCGGTCGTCGCCGTCGCCCAGTGGCTCTTCCGCGACCAGAAGTTCGAACGCCTCGAACTGCGCACCGCCGCCGACAACACCGCCTCCCAGCAGGTGGCCCAGAAGGTCGGCTGCATCAGCGAAGGCGTCCTGCGCAACGCCTGCATAGCGCGCAGCCGCACCGAGGACGGCGGCTGGACCGACATCCGCACCGACCTCATCGTCTGGAGCCTCCTCCCCGAGGACCTGGACGAGATGGAGGAGCAGTACAGCGGCGGCACCGACTACGCCGCCGCCTTCCCCGACTGGCGCTGACCCCCTTCTGCCGTCCGCCGTCGCACCCCCTCCGGTCCGGGCCGGCCGGGGTACGCTCACCGTGCCCGCGCAACCACGGGCCCCCACGCGACCAGCACCGCGACAAGCCCAGGAGACTGACGACGATGGCCGACCGGGTCACGGTGATCGGGTGGGACGGCTCCCCCCTGTCCGACGCGGCCCGCTCCGCCCTGGCCGCCGCCTCCCTCGTGGCCGGCGCCGCCCACCACCTGGCCCTGCCCGAGCTGCCGCCCACCGCCGAGCGGGTCCGGCTCGGCAGCGTCGACCTCGCCGCCCGCCGCATCGCCACGCACCGCGGCTCCGCCGTGGTCCTCGCCGACGGCGACCCCGGCTTCTTCGGCGTCGTGCGGACCCTGCGCGCACCCGAACACGGCCTCGAGGTCGAGGTGGTGCCCGCCGTCTCCTCCGTCGCCACCGCCTTCGCCCGGGCCGGCATGCCCTGGGACGACGCCCGCATCGTCGTCGCCCACGCCCGTGACCTGCGACGCGCCGTCAACGTCTGCCGCGCCCACCCCAAGGTCGCCGTCCTCACCTCGCCCGGCGCCGGGCCCGCCGAACTCGCCCTGCTGCTCGGCGACGTCCACCGCACCTTCGTCATCTGCGAGGAGCTGGGCACCGCGCGGGAGCGGGTCACCGTCCTCACCTCCGACAAGGCCGCCGACCACGCCTGGCGCGACCCCAACGTCGTCATCGTCATCGGCGGTTCCGGCGCCGTCCCGAGCCCCCCGCCGGGTGCCGTCCAGGGCAGCGGACACCCCCGGCCGAGGACCCCGGGCGGCTGGATCGCCGGCCGAGACCCCGGCTACCCCCCGGCCCTGCGCGGCTGGGCGCTGCCCACCGACGCGTACGGCGGTGGCCGGGGCGAGGGCGAGAGCACCGAACTGCGCGCCGCCCAACTGGCCCGGCTCGGCCCGCGCGTCGGCGACCTGGTCTGGGACATCGGCTCCGGCAGCGGCGCCCTGTCCGTCGAGGCCGCGCGCTTCGGCGCCGCCGTCCTCGCCGTGGACCGCGACGCCGACGCCTGCGGTCGCACCACCGCGGCCGCCCGCCGATACGGCGTCCAACTCCAGGTCGTCCACGGCACCGCGCCCCAGGTCCTGGAGGACCTCCCCGAGCCCGACGTGGTCCGCGTCGGCGGCGGCGGGGCCCCCGTCGTCAGGGCCTGCGCCGCCCGTCGCCCCGAGCGCATCGTGACGCACGCGGCCACCCGCGACGAGGCCGAAGCCGTCGGACGGGCGCTCGCCGAGGGCGGCTACGCCGTGGAGTGCGCGCTGCTCCAATCCGTGGAGTTGGACACAACCGCCTGGGTGGAGCGCGAGCGCGCCGTAGCCTTTCTGCTGAGTGGTCGTCGTTCACACCCGTGACCTCGGACGACTGTGCGGAGGGTAGGCTGGCGGATCGTTGTGCCGCCGCCCGGTGTCCGACGCCACAGTCACCAATGTCCCGAACGCACCCCCTTCTTGGCGGGGCGCACGGCAGGGTGGGTGCGGGCGACGTACAACGTGCCGCGAGGCACGGACGCTCGTTCTTGACTATGGGCGTGAGCGGTTGGAAGGAGCACTACCGATGGGCGAGGGGTACGCATGACCGACACCGGCCAGTTCCCGGGCGAGGGACAGCCGGAGAACGCAGGCGCACTGACCGGCCAGCCGCACCCCGCGGAGGCCGCAGCCCCTGCCGACACCGGTAACCCCTCCTACACCTTCCTCGACGCCGCCGACGGCACCGAGGAGGACGACCTGCTGCTGATGCCGGGCGCCCAGGGCGCCTGGATGGAACAGCCGGCGGTCCAGGGCGGTACGCATGAGTCCGGCGGCCGGGACACCGGTTCCGTCGACTACGGCGACGTCCGCGTCCCACCGCCCGCGACGCCCTCGCGACGCCCGCTGCACATGGGCCCGCCCGTGCCGGACCCCACCGGCGGCGTCGTTCGCTCCCTCGCCGACCGTGGCCCGGCGGCACCCCAGCCGGCCCAGCCCGCGCCCGTCCCTCTTCAGCAGCCGGGGCCCGAATACCTCGACGTTCCGCGTGCGGACGCGGTCTCCGCGCAGGCACAGCCGGGCCCTTGGGACGCTCAAGCCCAGCATCAGGCCCAGCAGCAGCCCCAGCAGTCCGTGGCCGCCCCGTCGGCCCCGTCGGTCTCCGCGGTTCCCACTGTTCCTTCCGTGCCGTCGGCACCGGTCGCCCCGCAGGCCGCCTTCGTCCCGCAGCAGGCCACGGGCGGGCCGTCCGAGCAGACCCCGGGCGCACCGGTGTCCGTCCCCGGTCAGTCGATAGTCGCCGATGAGCCGTCACAGACATCCGCGCAGCCCATGGCGGAGCCCGCGGCCACCGCGCCGGTCGTGCCCGCCGGGCCCACCGCGCCCGTCGAGCCGGCCGTTGCCGGTGAGGGAGCCGTCACCGCGGGCCCGCAGGACGTTGCCGTGGCCGCCCACGGCACGGACGCGCCCGAGCCCGCGACCCCTGTGGCTGCCACGCCCGCCGATGAGCAGCAGCCGGAGCAGCTGACGCCGGCCGCGCCCGACGCGGTGGCGCAGGCCACCGACGTCGCCCAGCAGCCCCCGACCGTGCCGACCCCCGACGCACAGCCCGTCGCAGCCGATCCGCAGCCGGTCGCGGCCGTCGTGGACCCCGCGCAGCCCGCCTCCGTGACGGCACCTGACGGCGTCTTCGTGCCGACGCAGGCCGCCCCCGGCCCTGACGCGGTGTCAACCACCGCCGGAGCCCCCGACGCCGCACCCGCCGCACAGCCGGTGGCCGAGGCGGCACCCGCCCCGGAACCGGAACCGGTCGCGCCGGTCGCCCCGGTGGCGACAGCCGAGGCATCCGCACCCGTCACGGGCGACCCGGTCCCCGAGGCGCAGCCCGTCGCGCCGGTCGCAGCCGACGTCCCGGCCGAGCCGCAGGCCCCGGCCATGACGCCCGCCCCGCCGGTCACCGCCGAAGCCGCGCCCGAGGCCGCCCCCGCGCAGCCCGCACCGGCTGAGGCACCCGCCGCGACCGAGGCACCCGCCCCGACCGTTCCCGCCGCCACCGTTCCCGTCGACGCCGCTCCCCAGCAGCCCGCCCCGGCAACCGCGCCGGTCGTGGCCGAGGCCGCACCGCCGGAGCAGGCCCCCACCACGGCCGTCCCCGAGCAGCAGGCCGCCCCCGTGGCGCCGGCCGCCGACGCCACGCCGACCACGCCGGAGGAGACGACGGACGTCAATCAGCGGGCCGCCGGGAGCGAGCCGTCGGCGCAGCCGGTCCAGGCCGTCGCCGACCCCGCGCCCCAGGGGCCGGTCGTGACGCCCCCCGCCGAGACGGCCCCGCCCGTGCCCGCACAGCAGGACACCGCCCCTGTCGTCCCGGCACCCGCCGAGCCCGTGCAGCAGGCCGTCCCGGCGCCGGTCGCCCCGCCCGTCACCGTCGAAGCCGCGCCCGAGGCCGCCCCCGCGCAGCCCGAGCCGCAGGCCCCGGCCGACGCCCCCGACGCCCAGGGTGGGCAGCCGGCACCCGATCAGGACGGCGAGCCGGCCCGCCGGGCCGAGCAGGCCCCTGCCCCCGAGGTCGCCGACGCCGCCGAGGCAGCCGCCCCGGCCGAGACCCCGCACGCCGCTCCCCAAGGCGCCCCCGCGGCAGCGCCCGCCACCCCCGGACAGCAGGACTCGGCCGCCGTGCACCTCCCGACCACCCCGCAGTCCGTCCCGGCCGCGGCCGCAGAGGCCCCCGAGGCCCCCGAAGCCGTGCACCTCGAACTCGTACGGACCGAGGCCGCCCCGCAGGAGCAGGCCGCCGCCCCCGCCGAGGAGAGCGCCCCGGCCGAGGGCAGCGCCGAGGACACCGTCCCCGCAGAGGAAGCCGCGCCCGCCGAGGAGCCGCTTCCCGCCGAGCCGGCCGGGCCCGCCGCCGTCGGGTACGGCGACGCCGAGCGCGCCGCCGTGCACCGCGTGATGCGGGAGCGCCGGGACATCCGCAAGGGCTTCCGCACCGACCCCATCCCGCACGAGGTGCTGCTGCGCGTCCTGGAGGCCGCGCACACCGCACCCAGCGTCGGGCACTCGCAGCCCTGGGACTTCGTCGTCATCCGCTCCGCCGAGACCCGGCAGACGATGCACGAGCTGGCGGCCCGGCAGCGCGACGCGTACGCGAAGTCGCTGCCGAAGGGGCGGGCCAAGCAGTTCAAGGAACTGAAGATCGAGGCGATCCTCGACACTCCCGTCAATATCGTCGTCACCGCCGACCCCACCCGCGGCGGCCGGCACACCCTCGGCCGGCACACCCAGCCGCAGATGGCCCCGTACTCCTCCGCGCTGGCGGTGGAGAACCTCTGGCTCGCCGCCCGTGCCGAAGGCCTCGGCGTCGGCTGGGTCAGCTTCTTCGACGAGCGCGAGATGGTGCGCGAACTGGGTCTGCCCGAGCACCTGGAGGTCGTCGCCTACCTCTGCGTCGGCTATGTCGACGAGTTCCCCGAAGAGCCCGAGCTGATGCAGGCCGGCTGGTCCAAGCGACGCCCGCTGTCCTGGGTCGTGCACGAGGAGGAGTACGGGCGCCGCGCGCTGCCCGGCGAGGACCCGCACGACCTGCTCGCCGAGACCCTGCGCGGCATTCGCCCGCTGGACGCCAAGGCGCTCGGCGAGGCGTGGGAGCGGCAGAAGCGCATGACCAAGCCCTCCGGCGCGCTCGGCATGCTGGAGATCATCTCCGCGCAGCTGTGCGGACTGTCCCGCAAGTGCCCCCCGCCCATCCCGGAGCCCGCCGCCGTCGCGATCTTCGCGGGTGACCACGGGGTGCACGCCCAGGGCGTCACCGCGTGGCCGCAGGAGGTCACCTCGCAGATGGTCGCCAACTTCCTGGGCGGCGGCGCCGTGTGCAACGCCTTCGCCAACCAGGTCGGCGCCGAGGTCTGCGTCGTCGACGTCGGTGTCGCGGGCGAACTGCCCAGCACCCCCGGCCTGCTGCCCCGCAAGATCCGCCCCGGCACCAACGACTTCACCACCGGCCCCGCGATGTCCCGCGAAGAGGCGCTGCGCGCCGTCGAGGTGGGCATCGAGACGGCCCGTGACCTGGTCGCCGCCGGCAACAAGGCACTGCTGACGGGCGAGATGGGCATCGCCAACACCACCGTGTCGGCCGCCCTCATCTCCATCTACACCGAGGCCGACCCGGGCGAGATCACCGGTCGTGGCACCGGCATCAACGACGAGATGCACGCCCGCAAGATCGACGTCGTACGGCGCGCCCTGGAACTCCACCAGCCGGACCCCAAGGACCCGATCGGTGTCCTCGCGGCGGTCGGCGGCCTGGAGCACGCCGCGCTCGTCGGACTGATCCTGGGCGGCGCGTCGCTGCGCACCCCCGTGATCCTGGACGGTGTGAGCGCCGGAGCGGCCGCCCTCGTCGCCCGCGCCATCGCCCCGGAGGCGCTCGCCGCGTGCATCGCGGGCCACCGCAGCGCCGAGCCCGGCCATGTCGCGGCGCTCACCAAGCTGGGCCTGCGCCCCCTGGTCGACCTCGATCTGCGCCTCGGCGAGGGGACGGGCGCCCTGCTGGCCCTCCCGGTGGTGCAGAGCGCCGCCCGCGCCATGCACGAAGTGGCGACGTTCGATTCGGCCGGGGTCGCCGAGAAGAGCTGACGCCGTGGGGGCAGGCGGCTGCCCCCGCGAGTACGTTCGCGGAACCGGGGCACTGTCGCCCCCGATCGCCGGGCGGGCCGGAAGACCGGGCCCGCCCGGCGATCGAGGGCATCCGGCTCCGTCGGAGCCCGACACCCGGCACCGTAGGGTGTCCCCCAAGACTCTGACCAGCCATTCCGGAGGAGATCCGCACCGCCATGGCCGAGCACACCGAAGCCTCCGCATACCCCGTCGGCCTGCGCCTCGCCGGGCGTCGCGTCGTCGTCCTCGGCGCCGGACAGGTCGCCCAGCGTCGACTGCCCGCGCTGATCGCGGCGGGCGCCGACGTCCTGCTGATCTCCCCCTCCGCCACCCCGTCCGTCGAGGCGATGGCGGAGGCCGGGGAGCTGCGCTGGGAGCGCCGCCGCTACCGCGACGGCGACTTCGAGGGCGCCTGGTACGCCCTGATCTCCACCGACGACCCCGCCGCCAACGAAGCCGCTTCCGCCGAGGCCGAGGCCCGTCGGGTGTGGGCCGTGCGCAGCGACGACGCCGCGGCCGCCTCCGCCTGGACCCCCGCCACCGGCCGCAGCGAGGGCGTGACGGTCGCCGTGCTGACCGGAGCGGACCCGCGCCGCTCGGCGGCCGTGCGCGACGCCGTCGTCGAGGGCCTGCGTGACGGCTCGCTGGCCGCGCCGCACTACCGCAGCCGCGCCGCCCGGCCCGCCGTCGCCCTCGTCGGCGGCGGCCCCGGCGACCCCGACCTGATCACCGTGCGCGGCCGTCGGCTGCTCGCCGAGGCCGACGTGGTCATCGCCGACCGGCTCGGCCCCCGCGACCTGCTCGACGAACTCCCGCCGCACGTCGAGGTGATCGACGCGGCGAAGATCCCGTACGGCCGCTTCATGGCCCAGGAGGCCATCAACAACGCCCTCATCGAGCACGCCAAGGCCGGCAAGGCCGTCGTCCGCCTCAAGGGCGGCGACCCGTACGTCTTCGGCCGCGGCATGGAAGAGGTCCAGGCGCTCGCCGAGCACGGCATCGCCTGCACCGTCGTCCCCGGCATCTCCAGCTCGATCAGCGTCCCCGCCGCGGCCGGGATCCCCGTCACCCACCGCGGGGTGGCCCACGAGTTCACGGTCGTCAGCGGGCACGTCAGGCCCGACGACCCCCGGTCGCTGGTCGACTGGGAGGCGCTCGCCCGGCTGCGCGGCACCCTCGTCCTGCTGATGGCGGTGGAGAACATCGCCGCGATCGCCGAGACCCTCGTCGCGCACGGACGGTCCCCCGAGACCCCCGTCGCGGTGGTGCAGGAAGGCACGACCGCCGCCCAGCGCCGCGTCGACGCGACGCTCGCCACGGCGGGGGAGCGGGTCAGGGCCGAGGGGATACGACCGCCCGCCGTCATCGTCATCGGCGACGTGGTGGCGGCCGGCCGGCCCGCCGACCGGTAGACCGGCCCCGCTTCCCCCGTACGCCCGACCAGGACAAGGCAGTATCACCCCCGTGGCTGAACTCATCACCATCGACGACCCCGACGACCCGCGCCTGCACGACTACACCGGACTGACCGACGTCGAGCTGCGCCGCCGCCGCGAACCGGCCGAAGGGCTCTTCATCGCCGAGGGCGAGAAGGTGATCCGCCGGGCCCGCGACGCGGGGTACGCGATGCGCTCGATGCTGCTGTCCGCCAAGTGGGTCGACGTCATGCGTGACGTCATCGAGGAGTCGACCGCCCCCGTCTACGCCGTGACCCCGGCCCTCGCCGAGCAGGTGACGGGCTATCACGTCCACCGGGGAGCGCTGGCCTCCCTGGAGCGCAAGCAGCTGCCCCCGGCCGGCGAACTGCTGCGCGGCGCGCGCCGCGTCGCCGTCCTGGAGTCGCTCGTCGACCACACGAACATCGGCGCGATCTTCCGCAGCGCCGCGGCCCTGGGCATGGACGCCGTCCTGCTCTCCCCGGACTGCGCGGACCCCCTCTACCGGCGGTCCGTGAAGGTCTCCATGGGCGCCGTCTTCTCCGTGCCCTACGCGCGCCTGGACAGCTGGCCCCGCGATCTGGAGACCGTCCGCGAGGCGGGCTTCCGGCTCCTGGCCCTCACCCCGGACGAGAAGGCCACCCCCCTCGACACGGTCGCCCCGCACCGCCTGGACCGGGTCGCGCTGATGCTCGGCGCGGAGGGCGACGGCCTGTCCGCCCGCGCGCTGCGGGCCGCCGACGAGTGGGTCCGCATCCCGATGGCCCACGGTGTCGACTCGCTCAACGTCGGCGCCGCCGCGGCTGTGTCCTTCTACGCCGTGGCCACCGGCCGCCCGCAGGACTGACCTCGCGGGTCGTCGGGGTCTCACACCGGGTCCACCGGCATCGAGGCCGCCGAGGAACTGACCCCGCGGGCCCTCGGGGTCTCAACCGGTGGACGGTCCGGAAACCTCCGCCACCGCCGGGGGGCGGGGCACGACACCCTTGCTGTGCGCCGGGCCCTGGCAGCCCTGGGCCGCCGCGATCCCCAGCGCCACCAGCAACGTCACCACGACGAAGACGATCAGCCGCTGCCGGAGCAGTCGCGGATCGGCCGGCCGCCGGGCACCCGGCCCGGTACGGCTGCCGCCCGGCCGCGAACCGGGGCGAGGAGTCCGTGCCGCGCCGCCCGCCCGCCCCGTCCGTCGGGCACCGCCCGGTCGGGCCGTGCCCGATGGACGGGACGCCTGCGGGCGGTTCGACTCGGCCGGCCGGGACGGCGCCTGCGGCCGCGGCGGCGGGGTGCTGCCGGGACGCCGCAGGGTGCGCTGCTCCGCGTACTCCGCGGCGCGCTGCCCGGACGGCCGCTCCGGCTCGCGGCGCGGCGCCGGCGGACGTCCGTCCGACAGGCCCTGCGCCTCGCGCGCCGCGATCTCCTTGAGCCGCAGCGACAGCTGAAGGGTGCTCGGCCGGTCCTCGGGATCCTTGGCCAGACAGGCGTGCACCAGCGGCGCCAGCGCGTCCGGCACGCCCATGAGCTGCGGTTCCTCATGCACGACGCGGTAGAGCATGACCTCCGAACTGCCCTGGCCGAAGGGGGAGTCCGCGGTCGAGGCGTAGGCCAGGGTCGCGCCGAGGGCGAAGACGTCCGTCGCGGGCGTCACCGCGGCGCCCCGCACCTGCTCGGGCGCGAGGAAGCCGGGTGAGCCGACCGCCGTGCCGACGTGCGTCAGCGTGCTCGCCCCGGTCGCCCAGGCGATGCCGAAGTCGATGATCCGGGGGCCCTTGGGGGAGAGCAGGATGTTCGACGGCTTCAGATCGCGGTGCACCACCCCCGCGTCGTGCACCGCGAGGAGCCCCTCGGCCAACGCCGCTCCGATGGAAGCGGTCTGAGCCGCCGACAGCGGTCCCTCCTCGTTGACCTTGTCGTGCAGGGAGGGGCCCGGCACGTACTGCGTGGCGAACCACGGGCGGTCCGCATCGAGGTCCGCGGCGACCAGCCGCGCCGTGCAGCCGCCGCGGATCCGCCGCGCGGCCGACACCTCCCGCGCGAACCGCGAACGGAACTCCTGGTCCTCGGCCAGATCAGGCCGGATCACCTTCAGCGCCACCCGCTGCCCGCGCCGGTCGGAGCCGAGGTACACCACGCCCATGCCGCCCGCGCCCAGCCGGCGGTGAAGCCGGAACGAGCCGACGACACGCGGGTCCTCGCGCCGGAGCCGCATCATCGTCATCTTCATCCCCGCTGCCCGGTCCCGTCTGACGTGGCACAGCTTACGGATTGACGGGCGGGCGCGCTGATAGGCCGCGCATGCGTCGGCGACCGGATTGTCAGTGCCCGGTGGGATCCTGACGGAGTGGGCACAATGCGCCGACAGCGGGGCCCCGGCCCGGGTGCGCGACCCCAAGGGGCCGTCGCGGAACGGGGATTGGAGCCGTGCGGGGTGACCGGGCGGAGACGGCCGTGGGTGCGGGGGACACGACACGGACGTACGAAGTGGTGGCCGCCAGGGCCGGCCGGAGGGTGGGGGCGACAGTGCGCCGGGGCGTGGTGGAAGTGAGCGAAGTCACCCGGGGAGGCTCGATCGCGCGTACGGCGCACTTCGGGGCGGGCCGGGCGCCCACCCCGGTGGAGCAGCCCGTGCCGACGGTCGACGGGCCGCCCTGACCCCTGGGGGAAGACCCCAAGGCCCGGGTCCCGGTCTCCACCCTGGGGAGTACCCCCGGGCGGTCGGGGTCATCCTCGGGGAGGCCCGTCAATGGGTACGAGGGCATGACGCCGGGCTGCCGCCCGACGCCTAAATTGGAATCGAGCGGCGGGCGGCAGCACTCGTCCCCCGAGGTCAGGCGTCCGCCGCTCTCGAAAACGACAGGAGAGGGACGATGGCGGACATCGCAGGACGCGCGGCCGGGCGGTCGCGGGGGCACCGACTCGCGGGCGTCTTCGGCGACCGTCCGTCCGGCACTCGCCATCCCCTGGTCGCGGCGGCGATGGTGCTGCCGCTGGCGACCCTCCTCGCCGTGGTGTTCGGCGGCTGGGACGCCGTCGTCACCCAAGCGTCGTCCGTGGCCGGAATGCTGGGGCACTGAGAACGTGCCCCGGGCCCGGGAGAGCGGCCCGGGCCGGGGGCAGGCCGGCCGATAACCCCGTGGGGACGGGGGTGCGGCGGACGGCACGAATGGCCGGGTACCTGGGGAGGTACCCGGCCATCGCGCGTCCGCACCCGGCGGGACAAGCGGCAGCGCGACGTGAACGACATACGACAAAGGGCCGGGGCTTCAAAGCCCCGGCCCTCGGCCGATTCCTGTGCGCGATACTGGGATTGAACCAGTGACCTCTTCCGTGTCAGGGAAGCGCTCTCCCGCTGAGCTAATCGCGCGGGAGGGTCCGTGAAGACCCTGGTGGACGATACTGGGATTGAACCAGTGACCTCTTCCGTGTCAGGGAAGCGCTCTCCCGCTGAGCTAATCGTCCGGGAGACACTGCGTTTCCGCAGGTACAGCGTGCGCGATACTGGGATTGAACCAGTGACCTCTTCCGTGTCAGGGAAGCGCTCTCCCGCTGAGCTAATCGCGCGGGAAGGTCCATGAAGACCCTGGTGGACGATACTGGGATTGAACCAGTGACCTCTTCCGTGTCAGGGAAGCGCTCTCCCGCTGAGCTAATCGTCCTTGGAGGTGGAGACGGGATTTGAACCCGTGTAGACGGCTTTGCAGGCCGTTGCCTCGCCTCTCGGCCACTCCACCAGGAGTGTGGGGGCCGGGAAGACCCCCATACATCGAGCGGACGACGAGACTCGAACTCGCGACATCCACCTTGGCAAGGTGGTGCTCTACCAGCTGAGCTACGTCCGCAGTGTCCGCCCGGTCCGCTTGCGCGTCCCGGCGACGTGTTGAACTCTAGCGGATTCCCGCGCCAGCTCAAATTCCGTTTCCCCAGCTTGCTGCGCTTTTCTCTCCCCGTTCCGGCCACCGGCCGCCCCCGGGCGTTCGCACCGGCCGTCCCGGGCGGCCTCGCCATAGACTCGTTGACGTGCACGACCTCCCTCCCATGGCCCGCTTCGGCGGCCTCCTCGCCACCGACCTGCGCGACGTCACCAGCGATCCGACCGCCCTGGACTCCACGGGCTGGTGGGCGGTGGTCGCGGACTTCGAGGGACGCCTGACGTGCGCCCGCTTCGGCGACGTACGGCCCGACCCCGCCCCCGCGGTGGCCCCCGGCCGCTGGCGCGGCCCCGCCCCCGACGCCTGGACCAGCTCCCTGGACCGTGCCGCCTACACCGCGGGCGTACGGCGCATCCGCGAGCACATAGCGGCCGGCGAGGTCTACCAGGCCAACCTCTGCCGCGTCATGAGCGCACCGCTGCCCGATCCGGCGGCGGCCGACGTCGATGCCCTGACCGCGCTGCTCGCCCACGGCAACCCCGCCCCCTACGCGGGAACGGTCCGCCTGCCCGCCCACGGCGTGGAGGTCGCCACGGCATCGCCCGAGCTGTATCTGCGCCGCACCGGGCGCACCGTGACATCCGGACCGATCAAGGGAACCGGCCGCACCGCCGAGGACCTGCTGGAGAAGGACCACGCCGAGAACGTCATGATCGTGGACCTGGTCCGCAACGACCTCGGACGGGTCTGCGCCACCGGCTCGGTGACCGTCCCCGAGCTGTGCGCGATCGAAGCCCACCCCGGGCTCGTCCACCTCGTCTCCACCGTGCGCGGGGAACTGCCCGCGGACTGCGGCGGCGCGAGCGGCGGGGCCGGCTGGGCGGAGCTGCTCGCCGCCACCTTCCCGCCCGGGTCCGTCACCGGCGCCCCCAAGGCCAGCGCCCTGCGCATCATCGAGGCCCTGGAGACCGCGCCCCGCGGCCCGTACTGCGGCGGCATCGGCTGGGTCGACGCCGACCGGGGCACCGGCGAGCTGGCCGTCGGCATCCGCACCTTCTGGATCGACCGGCAGGCCACCGGCGGCCCGGCCCTGCGCTTCGGCACCGGCGCCGGCATCACCTGGGGCTCCGACCCCGAGCGCGAGTGGGCCGAGACGGAGCTCAAGGCGGCCCGGCTGCTCGCGATAGCGTCGGAAGCCCATCAGCCGCTCGGAGGGACACCACGGTGACGATCTGGCTCGACGGAGCGCTGCGCGACGCGGACAGCGCCCACGTCTCGGTATTCGACCACGGGCTGACGGTCGGCGACGGCGTCTTCGAGACGCTCAAGGCCGTCCACGGCCGGCCCTTCGCCCTCACCCGGCACCTCACCCGGCTCGCGACCTCCGCCCGCGGCCTCGGCCTGCCCGAGCCGGACCTGGAGGAGGTCCGCCGGGCCTGCGCGGAGGTCCTCGGCGCCAACCCCATGCCGCTCGGCCGGCTGCGCATCACCTACACCGGCGGCCTCTCCCCGCTCGGCTCGGACCGTGGCACCACCGCGCCCACACTCGTCGTCGCCGTCGGCGCGACCACCCGCCGGCCCGACACCACGGCCGCCGTCACCGTGCCCTGGACCCGCAACGAACGCGGCGCCCTCGCCGGCCTCAAGTCCACCTCGTACGCCGAGAACGTCGTCGCCCTCGCCCGGGCCCGCGAACGCGGCGCCTCCGAGGCGCTGTTCGCCAATACCGTCGGCGCGCTCTGCGAGGGCACCGGCTCCAACGTCTTCGTCGTCCTCGACGGACAGCTGCACACCCCGCCCGTCACCTCCGGCTGCCTCCCCGGCATCACCCGCGCCCTCGTCGTCGAGTGGACCGGGGCCAAGGAGACCGACCTTCCGCTCGACGTCCTGGACCGCGCCGAGGAGGTCTTCCTGACCTCCACCCTCCGCGACGTCCAGGCCGTGCGCCGGGTCGACGGCCGTGAACTGCCCGACGCACCGGGCCCGGTGACCACGAAGGCCATGCGGATCTTCGACGAGCATGCGAGCGCGGACCTCGATCCGTAAAGCGAGTGACGCGATGCCGCCGGACCGGTACAACACCATCGTGACCACCACCCTGCGGCCCACCGCACCCGAGCAGCGCACCGAGGACGGCGGCCGCTCCCGCCGTTACGAGATCTGCGTCAACAGCCGGCCCGTCGGCCGCGTCGAGCTGGCCACGGACCGTCGCTTCGGTCCCCGCGTCGGCAGGATCGTCCACCTCGACGTGGACGAACGCGACCGGCACCGCGGCCGCGCCACCGTCGCCGCCCTCGCCGCCGAGGAAGTGCTGCGCGGCTGGGGCTGCGGGCGCGTCGAGGTGTCCATAGACGCAGACGCCGAGGTGGCCCTGGGCCTCGCCGGCGCCCTCGGCTACGTCGAGCGCAACCGCGGCATGACCAAGACCCTGACGGAGTCTCCCCGGCTGCCCGAGGGCACCGAGGGGCGGTCGATGACGGAGGCCGAGTTCGCCGCCTGGCAGGAGCACGCCAAGGCCGCGTACGCCCAGGACTGGATCACCCGCGGCGTCCCCGCCGACCAGGCACACGCCAAGGCCGAGGCCGACCACGGCAGCGTGCTGCCCGAAGGCCTCGCCACCCCCGGCACGCTGATCAGCGTCCTCACCCACCACGGCACGACCGTCGGCACCCTCTGGATCGCCCTCCGACAGGGCGGCGCCGACGAGCCGGGCGCCTACGTCTACGACGTCGAGACCGCCGAGGAGCACCGCGGCCGAGGCCACGGACGGTCACTGATGCTGCTGGCCGAGGCGCAGGCCCTGGCGGCCGGCGCCCGCGTCCTCGGCCTCAACGTCTTCGCGAACAACACCCCGGCGCTGCGCCTGTACGAGTCGCTGGGCTACCGGCCGACCGCCTTCTACCTGTACAAGGCGCTGCTCTAGCCGGCCAGCAGCCCGTCCACGATCTCCTCGACGCGCTCCCGCAGCCCCTCCTGGCTCTGGCCGCCGTCGAGCCGCTGACCGTCGATGACGTACGTGGGGGTGCCCGTCACCCCGATGGCCTTGCCCTCGGCCTGGTCCGCGTCGACGATCAGCAGGTGCCGCCCGTCGATGAGCGCGGTGTCCACCTCCTCGGCGTCCAGGCCCAGCTCCCGCGCCACCGCCACGAGCAGCTTCTCGCCCCGCTCGCCCAGCTCCTCGGCCCGCGCCAGCACGGCCTCGACGTACGGCCACGCCTGCCCCTGCTCGGCCGCCTCCTCGGCGGCCTGGGCGGCGGCGTACGCGTGCTTGTGCTTCTCCAGCGGGAAGTGCCGCAGCCGGATCTCCAGCCGGTCCCCGTAGCGGGCCCGCAGCGCGTGCAGGTCGTCCAGGGCCGCGCGGCAGTCGGTGCACTGCAGCTCGCACCAGACATCCAGGACGGGGCGGACGGCAGGGGTGGTGCGGTCGGTGTCGGTCTCGCTCATGGGGCCAGTCTTCCAGCCCACGCCCTCCCCATCGGCCTCCGGCCCGGCCACGGGGGCCGATGGGGAGTCGGCCCTGAGGAGGAGAGAGCCCCTGACCGACCCCGAGATCCCCCCGATCCCTGGCCCGATCCTGGCCCGTGTCGCACCGGCCGGTGCAGGATGGACGGGAGGAGCCCCACGGCTGGAGGACCGGATGTTGATCTCGACCGTCTGCGCCGCGGTGTCCGCGGCCGGCCTGGGCATCGCCCTGCTGACCGCTTACCGCAGGCGTTTTCTCGCCGCGACCCGCATCGCGGCCTATGCCCTGATACCCGTCGGCCTGGTCATGACCGGCATCATCGACTGGGTCACGGACCTGGTCCTCAAGCCCGCTGTCTGGGCGGGCTTCGGCGTGCTCGCGCTCTCCGCCGCACTGTTCATGATCACGCGGGCGGTGGAGCGCCGCGGCGGTGCCACGGGGACCCGGAAGGAGCGCCGGGCGGCCGCCGCCGGGCGGCCCGAGGCCGTGGCCCCCGCTGCCGCGGCACCCTCCCCGGTCCCCGGCCGTACCGCACGGCCGCCCAAGGCCAAGGGCAAGCCGGGGGCGGGCGGGGACGACTTCGCCGACATCGAGGCCATCCTGAAGAAGCACGGAATCTGATGAACTGACCTGCCGCAGCGGCGCATTGGTCAGAGCACCCCCTCCGGCTGCGCCATGATCAGGCGGAGATGAACGATGAACCCGCCGAGCTGACCGAGGAGCCGCGCGGCTGTCTTTTCGCGCTCTCCCAACCGCCGCTGATGTTGTTTCTCGCCTTCATCGGCACCCTGATCTTCCTGACCGGCCTGCACGATCTGTACCGCTGGTGATCCGGCGTACCGCCCCCGCGGCCCCGGCACCCGCGCGGGCCTCAGTCCGCCGCCTCCCTGCGGCGCGCCCGGTACGCGGCGACATGGAGCCGGTTGCCGCAGGTCCGCCCGTCGCAGTAGCGACGCGACCGGTTACGGGAGAGGTCCACGAAGGCCCGCCCGCAGTCCGGCGCCTCGCAGCGCCGCAGCCGCTCCCGCTCGCCCGCCACGACGAGGAACGCGAGCGCCATCCCGCCGTCGGCCGCGAGGTGCTCGGCGACCGAGGCGCCGGGCGCGAAGTAGTGCACATGCCAGTCATAGCCGTCGTGATCCGTCAGCCGCGGCGTGGTCCCGGCCTCCGCCACCAGCGCGTTCAGCAGCCCCGCCGCACTCCGCGCGTCGGCGGCGGCGAACACCTGAGCGAATTGCTCGCGTACGTCCCGCACGGCCGCCAGATCCCGCTCGTCCAGCGCGCCCACATCGCTCAGATCCGCGCTCTCGACGAACCGGCGCAACGCCGCCAGATCCGTCAGGGTGTCGCTCGCCGGACCGTCGGGCCCCTCCGGAGCGGTGTTCAGCAGCTCGACGACGGCATTGAGCGCGCACCGGGTGTCGTGGTTGATCAGCACGGGCCTTCGCTCCCTGGCCGGCCGGGGACAGACGGCATCTGTTCGATGCGGGCCGACTCTAGCGGCTCCCCACGAGACGGCGCCGTCGCACGCGGTGGATCCGCGGCGACGGCGCCATGTCATGCCGTGATGCGAGGGTGCGCACTCCGCCTCCCCGAGTGGGCGGGTGCGCGTCGGGCCGGATTCCTCCCGGGCTCAGCTCTCGGCCAGGATGTGGGACAGCTCCGTATCCAGGTCGAAGTGCCGGTGCTCGGTGCCCGGCGGGACGGCGGCGTCGGTCCGCTTCAGGAACGACTCCAGGGCTCGCGCGGGGGCCTCCAGCAGGGCTTCCCCCTCGGGAGAGCTCAGCGCGATGCAGACGACGCCCTGACCGTGACTGCGGGACGGCCAGACACGGACGTCGCCGGTGCCGGTGGGACGGTGCAGCCCTTCGGCGAGCAGATCTCGCGCGAAGACCCATTCGACCGTCTCTTCGGCTCCGGTGTGGAAGGTGGCGTGCACGGCATACGGATCGGCCGTGTCGTAACGCAGCCCTGCGGGAACAGGCAGTGAGGACTCGCTCGACACGACGAGGCGCAGGTGCAGCTCGCAGCTGACCGTGGTGTTCATAAGCGCCAGGGCCTTTCGCTCAGTGTGCGCTCGGGGATTCGCACGTCGGCGAAATCGACATGCCACCTACGGTGCCGTTGTAAACCCCTCTGACCGTTTTGAGGCTCTTCGGATACCTCGGACGGCGGTGTTGTTCCGCCGCTTGTACCGCCATATCGGTGAGCACTTCCCGGTCGGGTACGTTGGACCCCATGAACGCGGAGAGTGACGAGCGGCCGACGACGGCCGCGGCGGGGGACAGCGCCGAAACGGAGCCGCCTCTCGGCTCCCGGGCCCCGCATTTCATCAAGCGGTCCCGGCCCCTGCACGTGAGCTGGCAGGTCGGCGTCTTCGTCGTCGGCCTCGCCGTCGTCGTCGCCGGCATCATCATGCTGCCCCTGCCCGGCCCCGGCTGGCTGGTGATCTTCGGTGGCATGGCGATCTGGGCCACCGAATTCGTCTGGGCCCAGCTCGTGCTGCGCTGGACCAAGCGCAAGGTCACCGAGGCCGCCCAGCGCGCCCTCGACCCCAAGGTGCGCCGCCGCAACATCATCCTCACCACGATCGGCCTCGTGATCATCGCGGCGCTCGTCGGCGTCTACGTGTGGAAATTCGGCATGGAGCTGCCGTGGAAGGTCCGCGACTGATCCCCGCCCGCCCCGGCACAGGGTGGCCGTCATGGTCCAGGGCACCGTCTGACATGCGGTAATGTTTGCGGTGCGCCCGGGCGATTAGCTCAGCGGGAGAGCGCTTCGTTCACACCGAAGAGGTCACTGGTTCGATCCCAGTATCGCCCACACAGGACCGAGGGTCCGCAAGGTCAACCCCTTGCGGACCCTCGGTTTTTTGGTGTCCGCTGACCCCATGCCCCGCAGCCGCCACACCTTCCGCTTCGCCAGCACCTGGACCCTCCCCGCCCCGCCGGAGGCCGTCCACGCCGCCCTGGAGGCCGTGGAGAGCTACCCCGCCTGGTGGCCCCAGGTCCGGGACGTGCACCTCCGCGACGAGACCAGCGGCACCGCCCGCTTCCGCTCCCTCCTGCCGTACGACCTCACCGTCACCGCCCGCGCCCGACGCCGCGACCCGGTCGCCCGGGTCCTGGAGGTCGCCCTGGCCGGCGACCTCGAAGGATGGGTCCGCTGGACCGTGCTGCCCCACGGCACCACGGGCAGTCGCGCCCGCTTCGAGCAGGTGGTGGAGGTCCGCAACCCCCTCATGCGGCGCTGGGCCCTGCCCGCCCGCCCGCTCTTCGTCGCCAACCACGCGTGGATGATGCGCGCCGGACGACGCGGGCTGTGCGCACGCCTGGAGCGCCGGGCGGACGAGATTTGATGGAGAGCCGCCACGGGCTGTATTGTTCACTGCGTTGCCGGGGGAAACGCCGGTAGCGCACTCGGGCGATTAGCTCAGTGGGAGAGCGCTTCGTTCACACCGAAGAGGTCACTGGTTCGAACCCAGTATCGCCCACCCGAGAAGGCCGGTACGTCAATTGACGGACCGGCCTTGTGCGTTGGGTGATGCGGGCATCGGCGGGACGCCCACCCCGGACCTCATGCCGCGGCGGGCACGTCCGGCCGCAGCGGCCAGGCCGGGTCGCACACCTCCTCCGAACCGTTGCGCGCGAACCACGCCTGAAGCCCACGGGCCTGCGCCGAGTGCCACACCGCCTGCCGCGTGTGCAGCTCCGCCGGGCTCAGCCGCTCCAGTCGCGCCGCGAACCGGCGCCCCACCGCCCGCACCACCTCCAGCGCTGCCGTGGCGTCCGCCACCGCGTCATGCGCGCCCGTCAGCTCCACCCCGTACTGCGCACACAGATCCGTCAGCGTGCGACGCCCCTTGCGGTACCGGTCCAGATGCTTGTCGAGCACCCAGGGATCCAGCACGCACAACGGCGTCGCCCCCAGATACTCCGACAGCGGCGTCGCCCGGTGTCGTCGCAACTCACGGTCAAGCAACGTCAGATCGAACGGCGCGTTCATCACCACCAGCGGCACCCCCCGCGCCGACTGGCGCGCGAGCGCCCGCGCCACCTCCTCCATCACGGGCGCCGGCCAGCGCCCGTTCCGCTGGAGGTGCTCATCCGTCAGGCCGTGTATCGCCGTCGCCCCCTCGGGCACCGGCACCCCCGGATCCACCAGCCAACTGGTGACGACCGGCGCGGACCCCGATTGCGTCTGCAGCACGAGGGCCGCCGACACTATCCGGTCATTCTCGACATCGACCCCCGTGGTCTCGGTGTCGAAAGCGGCGAGTGGTCCCTCGAACCAGCACGACATGTCCCCAACTCCTCGCGCTCGACCGGCAATTGGCGTGTTCTGCTCCTTGCCAGGTGATACCCGGCCACCCCCGGATGCGAACCGCCCCTGTTTGCGAGGGAGTTCATACGGTGACAACACAGATGTACGGAACCGTTGGACCGGTGCAGCCCGGAAGGTATTTCGGACATGACCCTCGCGCAGCCCGACCCGGCCCCGCCGGTGAGCGGCCTGCTGCCCGACCGGATCCCCCCGCCGCGTGGGACGCTCGCCACCACCGCCTGCATGGAGACCCTCCAGGTCGGCTATCTGCACGCCGTCGCGGCAGCCGCCGGCTGTTCACTGGCCCAGCCGTTCCCCGACTACGGCATCGACTGGCACGTCAGCCACAGCGCCCCCCGCCACACCGTCGACGACGAGGTCACCATCAAGGTGCAGCTCAAATGCACCTACCAGCTCGCCCCCCGCCCGCCCGGGCCGACCTTCTCCTTCACCCTCGACAACGACCACCTGGCCAAACTCGCCCGCACCCCCGTGTCCGTGCACAAGATCCTCGTCGTGATGATCGTGCCCCGGGCCCGGGACGACTGGCTGCGAGCCGGCCACGACCGCCTCGAACTACGCCACTGCTGCTACTGGACCAACCTGGCCGGCCACCCGGTGACGGGCCGGCGCAGAACCACAGTGCGGATCCCGACCACGCGCGTCTTCGACGACCGCGCGCTCTGCGAGATCATGACGCGGGTCGGGGCGGGAGGGAGACCCTGATGCACCGACCGGCCGACGCCCCCCGACGACACCCCGCCCGGGAGCAAGTCGACCCCGCCGTTCTCGCCGCCCTCCTCACCCGCCACGGCTGGCGCCGCCGTGGGGGACAAGCGGGCCGCTACGGCCGCTGGACCCCGCCCGACGGCACCGGCACCAGCCTCCTCGTCCCCGAGAGCCCCGCCTTCCCCGACAGTGCCGACCTGCTCGCCGAAGCCCTCACCGCCCTCGAACGCAGCCCCGTCCCCTCCGCCCGCGACGTCCTCGTCTCCCTGCGCACCCCCAGCGACGAGATCCGCTGGCACCGCGAGGTCACCGAACCCGCCGCCCCCGCCGCTGCCTGGACGGCACAGGAACGGCTCCGGGCCGGGGCCCGCGCCATGCTGCTCGCCGGAGCCCTCGCGGCCCACGGCCACGCCGGCCACCACGGCGCGCGCCGCCGCAGGCAGGCCGAGACCGCTCTGGACCCGCTGCTGGTGGGCCCCGCCCCCGGCGGCCGGGAACTGGCGGTCTTCCTGCCGGTCGGGACGCCGAACCCCGTCGGCCCGGGCACCATCGGCGGCCGCCGCATCGCCACCGCCCTGCTGCGGGCCCTGCAGGCCGCCCGGGACGCCACCGACTACCAGCGGGCGACCGGCAGGACCGAGGCGTTCGACGCGGCGCTGGAAGCGGGCGTGAGCCGCGAGCTGACCGAGGCGATCACCACGCTGGTCCGCGGCTCGCAGGGCATCCGCGTCACCCTCGACTGGGCCCCGGCCGTCCCCCCGCCCCGGGGGTTCGCTGCCCGGCCCGAACCGGTGGAGTTCTCCCCGGGCGACCTCCCCGCCCTCCGGGCCGCCGCAGCCCGGTACGTACGCGACGAACCCTCCGTACCCGTGCGGCTCACCGGCACCGTGGTGCGGCTGCGCCGCGAGGCACCGGGCGGGACTGGAGTGGTGTGCCTACGGGTGCTCGCCGGGGCGGACGTGGCGCAGGTGCGGATGGCGCTGGACGAGGACGACTACCGGATCGCCGGCCACGCCCACCTCGTGGGACTCCCGCTGCGTGTCAGCGGGATCCTGGAGAGCCGGGGCGGCTTCCGCCGACTGACGGAGGTGAGCGATGTCGTGCCGGTACGGGTGGACGAGGCGGAGCGGGACCGTTTGCTGAAGTCTCTCCAGGAGGTGCGGGGAGACTGACCGTCTGTATGGCGGTCCACGGCCCGTCCCTGCCGCCTGCGGCGGTGAGCGCCCTGCGGGCTCAGCCAAGAATCAGCCCGTCCGGCGATTGAGGACACCGCCGCGCAGCGGGCCACGCCCGCGGAGCGACCGGCACCCGGACCGGGTGAGCGTGCGCGCAGCGCAAACCGTTTCGCGACCAGGGTGCCCGGCTCGGTACGATTCACACGCGCAGCGTTCGCTGTCGCGCCCCGTGAGTCAGGAGAGACCGGTGTCAGACGTCCGTGTGATCATCCAACGCGATTCCGAGCGGGACGAGCGTGTGGTGACGACGGGCACTACGGCCGCCGACCTGTTCGCCGGAGAGCGCACCATCGTCGCCGCCCGCGTCGCGGGCGAGCTGAAGGACCTCGCGTACGCGGTCGCCGACGGCGACGAGGTCGAGCCCGTCGAGATCTCCTCCGAGGACGGCCTCAACATCCTGCGCCACTCGACGGCCCACGTCATGGCCCAGGCCGTGCAGGAGCTCTTCCCCGAGGCCAAGCTGGGCATCGGCCCGCCGGTCAAGGACGGCTTCTACTACGACTTCGACGTCGAGAAGCCCTTCCACCCCGATGACCTCAAGGCCATCGAGAAGAAAATGCAGGAGATCCAGAAGCGGGGCCAGAAGTTCTCCCGCCGTGTGGTGACCGACGAGGCCGCCCGCGAGGAGCTCGCCGCCGAGCCCTACAAGCTGGAGCTGATCGGCCTCAAGGGCTCCGCCTCGCACGAGGACGGCGCGGACGTCGAGGTGGGCGCCGGCGAGCTCACCATCTACGACAACCTGGACCCGAAGACCGGCGAGACCTGCTGGAGCGACCTCTGCCGCGGCCCGCACCTGCCGACCACCCGGTTCATCCCTGCCTTCAAGCTCATGCGCAACGCGGCGGCGTACTGGCGCGGCAGCGAGAAGAATCCGATGCTGCAGCGCATCTACGGCACCGCGTGGCCGACGAAGGACGAGCTGAAGGCGCACCTGGAGTTCCTCGCCGAGGCCGAGAAGCGCGACCACCGTCGCTTGGGTTCTGAGCTGGACCTCTTCTCCATCCCCGAGGAGATCGGTTCGGGTCTGGCGGTCTTCCACCCCAAGGGCGGCATCATCCGCCGGGTGATGGAGGACTACTCGCGCCGACGTCACGAGGAGAGCGGCTACGAGTTCGTCTACACGCCGCACGCGACCAAGGGCAAGCTCTTCGAGAAGTCCGGCCACCTGGACTGGTACGCCGACGGAATGTACCCGCCCATGCAGCTCGACGAGGGCACGGACTACTACCTCAAGCCCATGAACTGCCCGATGCACAACCTGATCTTCGACGCGCGCGGGCGTTCGTACCGTGAGCTGCCGTTGAGGCTGTTTGAATTCGGGACCGTGTACCGGTACGAGAAGTCGGGTGTGGTCCACGGCCTGACCCGTGCCCGTGGCTTCACGCAGGACGACGCGCACATCTACTGCACCCGCGAGCAGATGGCGGACGAGCTCGACACCACGCTGACCTTCGTCCTGGACCTGCTCCGCGACTACGGTCTGACCGACTTCTACCTGGAGCTGTCCACCAAGGACCCGGCGAAGTTCGTCGGCAGCGACGAGAACTGGACCGAGGCCACCGAGACCCTGCGCAAGGTCGCGGAGAAGCAGGGTCTGGAGCTCGTCATGGACCCGGGCGGCGCCGCCTTCTACGGCCCGAAGATCTCGGTACAGGCGCGGGACGCCATCGGCCGTACGTGGCAGATGAGCACGATCCAGCTGGACTTCAACCTGCCCGAGCGTTTCGACCTCGAGTACACCGGTGCCGACGGCACCAAGCAGCGCCCGGTCATGATCCACCGTGCACTGTTCGGCAGCATCGAAAGGTTCTTCGCCGTTCTGCTGGAGCACTACGCGGGTGCGTTCCCGGCGTGGCTGGCCCCGGTGCAGGCTGTCGGTATCCCGATCGGTGACGGGCACGTCGAGTACCTGCAGGACTTCGCCGCCGAGGCGAAGAAGAAGGGTCTGCGGGTCGAGGTCGACGCTTCGTCGGACCGGATGCAGAAGAAGATCAGGAACGCCCAGAAGAGCAAGGTGCCGTTCATGATCATCGTCGGCGACGAGGACATGGCCGCGGGCACGGTGTCCTTCCGCTACCGCGACGGTTCGCAGGAGAACGGCGTCGCCCGTGACGAGGCGATCGCGAAGCTCGTCGATGTCGTGGAGCGCCGCGTCCAGGTGTGACGCGTTCCCGCGCACGCGGGGACAAGAGGGGCGGCCCATACGGGCCGCCCCTCGGCGCATCTCCGCCCGCCCGGGGAATATGCTGCTCAACATGACGACTGAGCCGGAACAGCAGATCGGAGTCGGGACGCCGGACGCGTTCCAGCGCCTGTGGACGCCCCACCGGATGGCGTACATCCAGGGTGAGAACAAGCCGACCGGCCCCGGTGCCGACGACGGCTGTCCGTTCTGCTCGATTCCCGAGAAGAGCGACGAGGACGGGCTGATCATCGCCCGGGGTGAGCGCGTGTACGCGGTGCTCAACCTCTATCCGTACAACGGCGGGCACCTCATGGTCGTCCCCTTCCGGCACATCGCCGATTACACCGAGCTCGACGACGCCGAGACCCTGGAGCTCGCGGCGTTCACCAAGCGGGCCATGGCCGCCCTGCGGGCCGCCTCCGGGGCGCACGGGTTCAACATCGGCATGAACCAGGGCAGTGTGGCCGGCGCCGGCATCGCCGCTCACCTGCACCAGCACATCGTGCCGCGCTGGGGCGGGGACACCAATTTCCTGCCCGTCATCGGTCACACCAAGGTGCTGCCTCAACTGCTCGCCGACACGCGGAAGATGCTCGCCGACGTCTGGCCGACCGTCTGACCTCGTCGTACACCCGTAAGGCGAGGACACGCCTCGCCCGAAACCGGTAAATCGCACCAATTATTTACAAAGAAGCTCTAATGGTGCGGTGACCTTCCTTCACCGCCGCACGGTGCTGCGCGCGGCCGCGAGCGGCGCCCTCGCCGGGGCCGCGGGGGCGGCCGCCGCGGGCTGCGCGGGGCGCGACGAGGCCGCCGACGGTGGCGCGGTGGCCAGGGGCCCGGCGGCGTCGACGCCGGCCGGGGCGCCCAAGGAGCCCGACGCACCCAGGCCACCCGTGCTGCCCCCGCTGCCCGCCGGGCTTCCCGCCCAGATCGAGCACGGTCCACGCACCGGCGACGCGGTGGCGCTCACCTTCCACGGCCAGGGCGATCCGAGGACGGCCACGGACATGCTGGCGGCGGCCGAACGGGCCGGGGCGCGGCTGACCGTGCTGGCCGTCGGCGACTGGCTGGACGCGCAGCCGCGGATGGCGCGCCGGGTGCTCGACGGCGGGCACGAGCTGGGCAACCACACCATGCGTCATCTGGACATCTCCACGATGAGCGCCGCGGCGGCCGCCGCCGAGATCCAGGAGTGCGCCGAGCGGTTGCGGGCGCTCACGGGCGGGATCGGCCGCTGGTTCCGGCCGTCGCGCACGCAGTACGCCACCGATCAGGTGGCCCGGCTCGCACGCGAGGCCGGATATCCGCACGTCCTGTCGTACGACGTGGACTCCCTGGACTTCACCGACCCGGGCGCGGAGGCGGTCCGGCGTACCGTGTTGGACGCGGTGCGGCCCGGGTCGGTCGTGAGTCTGCACTTCGGGCACGCCGGCACGGTCGCCGCGCTGCCCGCGATCCTCGACGGCTTGCACCGCCGCGGTCTGCGCGCGGTGACGACTACGGAGCTGCTGACCCGATGATCCTCCTCTCGCACGACCGTTCCCGCCCCCGTCCGCGGGGGGTCCGCCGGGCCGCGCTGTTGGCGGCCTCCTGTGCGCTGCTGGCCGCCGGCTGTGGTGGCACAGCCTCGAACGAGGCGGCGGACCAGGGCGCGCACCGGGGTGCGCACCATCAGAAGGCGGCCGCGCCGCCGGGGCTGCCCGGCATGCCCCCCGTGCTCGACCCGAACGACCTGTACGCGGCCGACCGGCCGAACGCCCTGTCTCCCGTGGTGAAGAACTTCCCGTCCCGGGTGTACGTGCCCAATACCGAGTCCAACACGGTCAGTGTCATCGACCCGAAGACGTACAAGGTCATCGAGACGATCCCGGTCGGTGTGCAGCCGCAGCACGTGGTGCCGTCCTGGGACCTGAAGACGCTGTGGGTCAACAACAACCGCGGGCACACCCTTACGCCCATCGATCCGGCCACCGGCAAGGTGGGGGAGACCGTCGAGGTCCATGATCCCTACAACCTGTACTTCACGCCGGACGGCAAGTACGCGGTGGTGATGGCGTCGATGGACCGGGAGCTGGTCTTCCGTGACGCGCACACGATGGAACGCAAGCGCACGGAGCCGGTGACGTGTGCGGGGGTCAATCACGCGGACTTCTCGCCGGACGGGAGGTACTTCATCGTCTCGTGTGAGTTCTCCGGGGAGCTGATCAAGGTCGACACGGCGAAGATGAAGGTCATCGGTCAGCAGAAGCTGCCGTTCAAGGGGGCGATGCCGCAGGACGTGAAGATCTCGTCGGACGGCAAGACCTGGTACATCGCCGACATGATGGCCGACGGTGTCTGGGTGCTGAACGGCGACAAGTTCACCAAGCCCTGGCTGATGCCGACGGGCAAGGGTGCGCACGGGCTCTATGTGAGCCGGGACTCGAAGTCGATGTACATCTCCAACCGGGGTGAGGGCTCGGTGTCGGTGCTGGACCTGCCGAGCCGCAAGCTGGTGAAGAAGTGGGAGCTGCCGGACGGCGGCAGCCCGGACATGGGCGGGGTGTCGGCGGACGGCAAGGAGCTGTGGCTGTCGGGCCGCTATGACTCCGAGGTGTATGTGATCGACACCCGGGACGGGCACCAGATCGCCCGGATCCCGGTGGGTGCCGGGCCGCACGGGCTCGCCTTCTATCCTCAGCCGGGCCGCTATTCGCTGGGCCACACGGGCATCTTCCGCTGAGAATTTCCGGGGGCGTGCAGGGCTCCTGACGCATGGTCAGGCCCCGGGGCCGGTCGGGTCCCGGGGCCTTGCCCTGTGTCGAGGGGCGGCGTGGATCAGGCGTTGTAGACGTCCGCCTGAGTGGGCTTCACATCCTGGATCGCGACGCTGAGCGAGCCGGCGCGCTTGCCGAAGTGCTCGGTGTCCACGCCGTTCTCCTTCAATACGCGCAGGGCGGCCTCGTGGACCACGCGCAGGACGGGGGTGGCGGCGCGCAGCGCGTCGTCGGCCATGAAGCGGTGCCGCCAGGGCTTGTCGGCCCAGGCGTGGCGGAGGCCGAAGGGCTCGGGGAGGACGAGCTTGCCGCCCCAGTACTCCAGCAGTGGCGGATACCAGGTGAGGGGGGCGCGGGCGGCGAGCCGCACGACCTCGCGGGGGGCGACGACGGGCAGGGTCACGGTCCGGGTCTCCCAGAACTTGAGGCCCTTTTTGAAGGTCTTGGTGCGGTTCTTGGGCTTGCTGTTGAACACGGAGTGGGTGGGGCCGAGGGCGTGACCGGTGACCTCGATGCGCAGCGTCTTGTGCAGGACGGTGACGGTGATGAGCAGGGTGATGACCAGCTGGCCGTCCCAGAGGACGAACTGGACGCCCAGGTAGTGGCGGTCGCCGCTGCCGAACTGCTGCTCGTTGCAGATCTTCTGGAGCTCCGCGCCGCGTATCTGGAAGGCGCCTTCGGTCCCTTCGGGCCGGGAGACGGCGGTCGCGCCCTCGCCGATGGGGGAGACCACCCAGTGCTCGACGAAGGGCGGGGTGAAGCCGCCGGTGTGGACGGGGCTGCGCTCGAGGAGACGCAGCTGGTCATGGATGGCGCGGATGACGTCCCAGCTGCGGAAGGGGTTGATTTCCTTGTCCGGGTCGAGGGGGACGAGCTCTTCGGCGAGCTGCCAGCTGCCCCAGCGGGTGCCCATGCCGAGTATGCCCTTGGGGCCGGCGTAGAAGACGATGTTGCTCCGCTGTTCGGCACTGAGCCGCTCCAGGCTCTGGCGCAGTCGCTCGGCGGCGGTCTCGCCGGGGCTCTGGGGGACGGCTTCGGGGATCTTCGCGGCGACGCCGCCGCCGCTGAGCAGCCCGGTCCAGGCGCTGCGCAGGTCCTTGGCGGTGCGCTCGCAGACGCGCTTGGCCCAGAGACCGCCGATGACGGGGGCGATGACCATGGCCCGGATGTAGAGGCCCCAGAAGCCGTGGACGGGCAGCTTGACCAGGAGGACGACGGCGATGATGCCGAGGGCGGTCAGCAGGAGGGTGCTGAGGGCCCCGGCGCGCTTGTTCTGCGCTCCGGCGAGCACGCGGCGGAGTTGGAAGACGCCGAGCCAGAGCAGCACGCCGGGCAGGAAGAGCAGCCCGCAGACGGCCATGATGAGGGTCAGTCTGGCGTCGCGCTGCTTGCGGATGCGGTTGGCGGCGAGGCAGTGCTCGACGACGGGCCGGGGTTCGAGGCCGAAGGACTGGATGAGGGGTTTCCCGCCGAGCATCCGCTGCTGCACGGCGCGGGAGAAGGCTTCGCCCAGGTTGGGTTCGAAGAGGGCGATGCGGGGTTTCTTGACCTCGGAGGTGGCCCAGTCGGAGTTGGCCTTGAGCAGTTCCTCGACGGCGTCGTCACGGTAGGCGGCGGAGGCCAGGGCCTGCGTCGCCGCGGTCTGTCCGGCGGCCCCCGAGAGGGGGATCTGTGCGCCCGGACTGAAGTCGAACGGGTCCCCTGCTGCCACTGTTGCCCCCAATGCCGCGCATTCCCGATGCTGCGACGTGCTCCCGACTACGGCCCGGTTGTCTACGTTATGGGGCCGCGTGCTCAGCGTAACGGGTGGGGTGCCGCCTGTCGTGGGAGATCGGAAAGCCGCCCGCCTCCGGCCAGTTGGGGCGGGCGGCTTGTGAACTATGCGCTGTTCTCCGCCTGTTCGCGAACACGGTCCGCCACATTCGCCGGCATGGGTTCGTGCCGGGCGTAGGAGCGGCTGAAGCGTCCGGTGCCGTGCGAGAGGGAGCGCAGGTCCACCGCGTAGCGGTCGATCTCGATCTCCGGGACCTCGGCCCGTACGAGGGTGCGGCCGTCTCCGGACTGCTCGGTTCCGATGACGCGGCCGCGGCGGCCGGAGAGGTCGCTCATCACCGGGCCGACGTAGTCGTCGGAGACCAGGACCCGTACCTCGGCGACGGGTTCGAGGAGGTGGATGCGGGCTTCGGCGGCGGCTTCGCGCAGGGCGAGGGCGCCCGCGGTCTGGAAGGCGGCGTCGGAGGAGTCCACCGAGTGGGCCTTGCCGTCGAGGAGGGTGATCCGGACGTCGACCAGGGGGTGGCCGGCGGCGACGCCGCGGGCCGCCTGGGCGCGGACGCCCTTCTCCACCGAGGGGATGAACTGGCGTGGCACCGCGCCTCCGACGACCTTGTCGACGAATTCGATGCCGGAGCCGCCGGGCAGCGGTTCGACCTCGATCTCGCAGATGGCGTACTGGCCGTGGCCGCCCGACTGTTTGACGTGCCGGCCGCGCCCGGTGGCCTTGGAGCCGAAGGTCTCGCGCAGGGACACCTTGTACGGCACGGCGTCGACGCGTACGCCGTAGCGGGTGCGCAGCCGCTCCAGGGCCACGTCCCGATGGGCTTCGCCGAGGCACCACAGGACGACCTGGTGGGTGTGCGGGTTGTGTTCCAGGCGCATGGTGGGGTCTTCGGCGACCAGGCGGGCCAGGCCCTGGGAGAGCTTGTCCTCGTCGGCCTTGCTGTGGGCCGAGATGGCGACGGGCAGCAGGGGGTCGGGCATCTCCCAGGGCTCCATCAGGAGCGGGGCGCCTTTGGCGGAGAGGGTGTCGCCGGTCTCGGCGCGGGTGAGTTTGGCGACGCAGGCGATGTCCCCGGCGATGGCCTGGTTGAGCGGCCGCTGGTGTTTGCCGAAGGGCGAGGAGAGGGCGCCGACGCGTTCGTCGACGTCGTGGCTCTCGTGTCCCCGGTCCTCCAGCCCGTGGCCGGAGACATGCACCGTCTCGTCGGGGCGCAGGGTGCCGGAGAAGACGCGGACCAGGGAGATCCGGCCGACGTACGGGTCCGAGGAGGTTTTGATCACCTCTGCGGCGAGGGGGCCGGCCGGGTCGCACTCCAGGGGCGGGCGCGGGGCGCCCCCGGGAGTGGTGACGGCGGGGGTCCGGCGTTCGGGCGGGGTGGGGAAGGCGCCGGTGATCAGCTCCAGCAGTTCGATGGTGCCGAGGCCCGCCTTGGCGCCCTCGGCGGCGGGGGCGGCGGCGAGGACCGGGTGGAAGGTGCCGCGCGCGACGGCCCGCTCCAGGTCCTCGACGAGGGTCTTGATGTCGATGTCCTCGCCGGTGAGATAGCGGTCCATGAGGGTTTCGTCCTCGCTCTCGGCGATGATCCCCTCGATGAGCTTGTTGCGGGCCTCCTCGATCAGCGGCAGTTGGTCGGGGGCGGGCGCGGTGTCCGTCCGGGTCCCCGAGGAGTAGTCGAAGATCCGCTGGGAGAGCAGGCCGATGAGGCCGATCACGGGGTGGTGCCCGTCGGGGCCCTCGGCGCCGCGCAGCGGCAGGTACAGCGGCAGTACGGAGTCGGGGGAGTCGCCGCCGAAGGCGTCGCGACAGGTGCGGGTCATCTCCTCGAAGTCCGCGCGGGCCGCTTCCAGGTGGGTCACCACGATCGCGCGGGGCATGCCGACCGCCGCGCACTCCTCCCACACCGTGCGGGTCGCGCCGGCGATGCCTTCGGTGCCCTCGGCCGCCGAGACGACGAAGAGGGCCGCGTCCGCGGCGCGCAGACCGGCCCTCAGCTCGCCGACGAAGTCGGCATAGCCGGGCGCGTCCAAGAGGTTGATCTTGATCCCGGCCCATTCGACGGGGATCAGGGACAGCTGTACGGAGCGCTGCTGGCGGTGTTCCATCTCGTCGTAGTCGGAGAGGGCCGCGCCGTCCTCGACCCGGCCCGCGCGGTTGACCGCGCCGGTGGCCAGGGCCAGGGCCTCCACCAGCGTCGTCTTCCCGGACCCGCTGTGGCCGACCAGCACCACGTTCCTGATGCGGCTGGGCCGGTCGGCCGACGCTGCCCTGCCCGCGGCCCCTGGGTGTGTGCTCGTCTTCTCGCCCATGTGTCTCGCCTCCCGGTCGACACCTGCGGTCCTTCGAGCTTTCCACCGTGGTCACGCTGCGTCCATACGTCGAACACGGGGCCGCCACAGTCGGCCGGGCGCGCGGCCGGACCGGCGCGAGGGGACGGCTGCGGTCTCCCCGGCCGGTGCGGCGGCCCCGGCGGAGGCGTGGACCTGGGCGTTTCGGCCCGGCCGGCACACCCGGGCGGGCGGGGGCGGGCGCGGGCGCGGTCGCTCGCCGGGCGACGGCGAGGCCGTTCGACGCGACCCGCCGTGGGACGACTGGTTCCGGCCTGCTTTCCGGCTGCTTTCCGGGCTCGGCGGACGGGGGAGCGGCACGTGATCTTCCGCATGCTGCGGTCCACGGGACGACGGCCGGGCCGGGGGCCCAGGGGCCGCGGGGCCGCCATCGGGCCGCCCGCGATCGGCCGTCGGCCCGGGCCCGTTGGCCCAGGCGGCGCGAAGACGGCTGGCCGTTCGCCGCCGTACGGGTGTGACCTGCGCCTTGGGCCCCACGAGTGACGCGTGCGCGGCGGGCCCCGGGCGCCTGGCTACGATGGGCCAGCCGGTGGCCTTCCGACCACCCGGCCCGACACGACCCTTCGGGAAGGCCATGCTGAACAAGTACGCGCGTGCGTTCTTCACGCGTGTTCTCACGCCGTTCGCCGCCCTGCTCATCCGCCTGGGCGTCAGCCCCGACGCGGTGACCCTCATCGGTACCGGCGGTGTGATGGCGGGCGCGCTGGTCTTCTACCCCCAGGGTGAGTTCTTCTGGGGCACGGTCGTGATCACGCTGTTCGTCTTCTCGGACCTGGTCGACGGCAACATGGCCCGCCAGCTCGGCCGCTCCAGCCGGTGGGGCGCCTTCCTCGACTCCACCCTCGACCGGGTCGCCGACGCGGCGATCTTCGGCGGGCTCGCGCTCTGGTAC
Organism: Streptomyces sp. NPDC033229; assembly: GCF_055576875.1. NCBI lineage: Bacteria > Bacillati > Actinomycetota > Actinomycetes > Kitasatosporales > Streptomycetaceae > Streptomyces > Streptomyces sp. NPDC033229. Next base: position 54,908 of record NZ_JBVIQR010000029.1, read on the forward strand.
GCCGGGCGGGGCGACAGCCTCACCCTGTGCGCGGTGACGATCTTCTGCCTCGCCAGCGGCCAGGTGGTCTCGTACACCAAGGCACGCGGCGAGAGCATCGGACTGCCGGTCAATGTCAACGGCCTGGTCGAGCGCGCCGAGCGGCTCGTGATCTCCCTGGTGGCCTGCGGCTTCTCCGGACTGCACAAGTTCGGCGTCCCGCACATCGACAAGCTGCTGCCCATCGCCCTGTGGATCGTGGCCGTCGGCAGCCTGGTGACCATGATCCAGCGGGTGGTGACCGTGCGCCGCGAGGCCGCCGAGGCCGACGCGGTGCCGGCCGGCGGGGGCGAGACCGGGTGAAGGAGAAGCTGGCCGACGGGCTGTACGGGCTCGGCTGGGCCACGGTCAAGAAGCTTCCCGAGCCGGTCGCCGTGCGGCTGGGCCGGCGGATCGCGGACACCGTCTGGAAGCGGCGCGGCGCGGGCGTGCGGCGTCTGGAGGCAAATCTCGCCCGGGTGGTCCCGGACGCGGGCCCGGCGGAGCTCGCCCGGCTGTCCCGGGCGGGCATGCGCTCGTACACCCGCTACTGGATAGAGTCCTTCCGGCTGCCGGCCTGGAGCAGGAGCCGCATCCGTGACGGCTTCACGCCCGAGGGCCTGCACCACCTGGAAGAGGCCCTGGCGGCCGGGCGCGGCGCCGTCATCGTCCTGCCCCACATGGGCAACTACGACCTCGCCGGCGCCTGGGTGACCACCAAGCTCGGGGTGCCCTTCACCACGGTCGCCGAGCGGCTCAAGCCGGAGACGCTCTACGACCGGTTCGTGGCCTACCGCGAGGGGCTCGGCATGGAGGTCCTGCCGCACGCCGGCGGCAGCGCCTTCGGAACGCTCGCCCGGCGGCTGCGCTCGGGCGGCCTGGTCTGCCTGGTGGCCGACCGTGATCTGTCGTCCTCCGGCATAGAGGTCACCTTCTTCGGCGAGGCGACGAAGATGCCCGCCGGACCCGCGATGCTCGCGGTGCAGACCGGCGCGCCGCTGATGCCGGTCACCCTCTGGTACGACCGTTCGCCGGTCATGCGGGGGCGGATCCACGCGCCGATCGAGGTGCCCGCCACGGGCACCCGGGCCGAGAAGGCCGCGGCCATGACGCAGGGCATGGCCGACGCCTTCGCCTCCGGCATCGCGGAGCACCCGCAGGACTGGCACATGCTCCAACGGCTGTGGCTCGCTGATCTCGAGCCGCGGACCGGTCGCGCCGACCAGAGCTCCGGAACGGGGAAACGTTGAGGATCGGGATCGTCTGCCCGTACGCGTGGGACGTGCCCGGTGGCGTCCAGTTCCACATCCGGGACCTCGCCGAGCACCTCATCCGGCTGGGCCACGAGGTGTCGGTACTGGCCCCGGCGGACGACGAGACGCCGCTGCCGCCGTTCGTCGTCTCGGCGGGCCGGGCGGTGCCCGTGCCGTACAACGGCTCGGTGGCGCGGCTCAACTTCGGTTTCCTCTCCGCCGCGCGGGTGCGCCGCTGGCTGCACGACGGAGACTTCGACGTCATCCACATCCACGAGCCGACCTCGCCGTCGCTGGGCCTGCTGGCCTGCTGGGCCGCGCAGGGGCCGATCGTGGCGACCTTCCACACCTCCAACCCGCGCTCCCGCGCCATGATCGCCGCGTATCCGATCCTGCAGCCCGCGCTGGAGAAGATCAGCGCGCGGATCGCGGTGAGCGAGTACGCGCGCCGGACGCTCGTCGAGCATCTCGGCGGCGACGCGGTGGTCATCCCCAACGGCGTCGACGTGGACTTCTTCGCCCGCGCCGAGCCCAAGCCGGAGTGGCAGGGACAGACGATCGGCTTCATCGGCCGCATCGACGAGCCCCGCAAGGGCCTGCCCGTCCTGATGCGCGCCCTGCCGAAGATCCTCGCGGAACGCCCTGACACGAGGCTGCTGGTCGCCGGGCGCGGCGACGAGGAGGAGGCCGTCGCGAACCTGCCCGCCCGGATGCGCGAACGCGTGGAGTTCCTCGGCATGGTCAGCGACGAGGACAAGGCGCGGCTGCTGCGCAGCGTCGACCTGTACGTGGCGCCCAACACGGGCGGCGAGTCCTTCGGCATCATCCTGGTCGAGGCGATGTCGGCGGGCGCGCCCGTCCTGGCCAGCGACCTGGACGCCTTCGCCCAGGTCCTCGACCAGGGCTCGGCGGGCGAGCTGTTCGCGAACGAGGACGCCGACGCGCTCGCCGCGGCGGCCCTGCGCCTCCTCGCCGACCCCGCGCACCGCACCGGCCTGAGCGAACGGGGCAGCAAGCACGTGCTCCGCTTCGACTGGTCCCGGGTCGGGGCGGACATCCTGGCCGTCTACGAGACGGTGACAGCGGGCGCGGCCTCGGTGGCCACCGACGAACGCGTCAGCCTCCGCGCCCGCTTCGGCCTGGCACGGGATTAGGGCCTGTCCGGCGGGGTGGGGGGGGGGGGGGGGGGGGGACCCACCCCACCCCCCCCCGGCTTTGGGGAAGAGCCCCAAGAGACCCCCCCCCCCCAAAGGGGACCCCAAACCCCCCAAGAAAACCCCGGTA
>NZ_JBVIQR010000029.1:57472-110971 GCF_055576875.1 Streptomyces sp. NPDC033229
CGCTTGTCTGTGGTGGTGTCGGAGCCCCCCCCAACCCAACCCCTTCCGGCGCTTGAGGACGCGCCCGCAGGGCGCCCCGCCGCCGCAGGCGGCACACACAGCCCGCGGAGCGACCCGCGGCGAGCGGTAACGTGAGGCCGCGTGACCACACTGATCTGGATCGCGGCCGCTCTGGTCGTCATCGGCATCTATCTGAGCTGGACAGCCGGCCGGCTGGACCGGCTCCACAGCCGTATCGACGCCGCGCGGGCCGCGCTGGACGCCCAACTGCTGCGGCGGGCCTCGGTCGCCCAGGAGCTCGGTACCGCCTCCGTCCTCGACCCCGCCTCCTCCATCGTTCTCTACCAGGCCGCGCACGCCGCCCGGCAGGCCGAGGAGGAGCACCGCGAGGTCGCCGAGAGCGAGCTGAGCCAGGCGCTGCGCGCCGTCTTCGCCGAGGCACCGCAGGTCGAGGCCGTACGGCAGGCGCCGGGCGGTGAGGAGTCACTGCGGGAGCTGACGGAGGCCGTACGCCGGGTGCCGATGGCCCGGCGGTTCCACAACGACGCGGTGCGCGCCGCGCGGGCGGTGCGCAGGCACCGGGTGGTGCGCTGGTTCCGGCTCGCCGGGCACGCGCCGTTCCCGCTCGCCTTCGAGATGGACGACGAGCCTCCGGTGGCACTGGGGGACCGGGCGGGCCACTAAGAAGCCACCGGCCTCGGATTGGCCCTTTTTCCGCGGGCGCGGCGCTGGGTTGTATGAGGGTGCAGTATTGCCGCCGCCCTTGATAGTGAGGTCACCATCGTGTCCAGCACGACCACCAGCACGTCCGCCAACCCCGAGACCGGCACCGCGCGCGTCAAGCGCGGCATGGCCGAGCAGCTCAAGGGCGGCGTGATCATGGACGTCGTCAACGCCGAGCAGGCGAAGATCGCCGAGGACGCGGGCGCCGTCGCGGTCATGGCGCTGGAGCGGGTTCCGGCCGACATCCGCAAGGACGGCGGCGTGGCCCGGATGTCGGACCCGAACATGATCGAGGAGATCATCGGCGCCGTCTCCATCCCGGTCATGGCCAAGTCCCGCATCGGCCACTTCGTCGAGGCCCAGGTGCTGCAGTCCCTCGGCGTCGACTACATCGACGAGTCCGAGGTCCTCACCCCGGCCGACGAGATCAACCACAGCGACAAGTGGGCCTTCACCACCCCCTTCGTCTGCGGTGCCACCAACCTGGGCGAGGCCCTGCGCCGCATCGCCGAGGGCGCGGCCATGATCCGCTCCAAGGGCGAGGCCGGCACCGGCAACGTCGTTGAGGCCGTCCGCCACCTGCGCCAGATCAAGAACGAGATCGCCCGGCTGCGCGGCTACGACAACAACGAGCTGTTCGCCGCCGCCAAGGAGCTGCGCGCCCCGTACGAGCTGGTCAAGGAGGTCGCCGAGCTCGGCAAGCTCCCCGTGGTCCTGTTCTCCGCCGGTGGCGTCGCCACCCCCGCCGACGCCGCGCTGATGCGCCAGCTCGGTGCCGAGGGCGTCTTCGTCGGCTCGGGCATCTTCAAGTCCGGCGACCCGGCCAAGCGCGCCGCCGCCATCGTGAAGGCCACCACCTTCTTCGACGACCCGAAGGTCATCGCGGACGCCTCCCGCAACCTGGGCGAGGCCATGGTCGGCATCAACTGCGACACCCTCCCCGAGTCGGAGCGCTACGCCAACCGCGGCTGGTAGTCCCGTCGTCTTCCCCGTGTGGGCGGTCCCCTTCCGCGGGGCCGCCCACCGGCCGTAGAAAGTGTTTGAGAGGTACCACCGTGTCCACTCCCGTCATCGGCGTACTCGCTCTGCAGGGCGATGTCCGCGAACACCTCATCGCCCTCGCCGCGGCGGACGCCGTCGCCCGCCCGGTCCGCCGTCCCGAGGAGCTCGACGACCTCGACGGCCTGGTCATACCCGGCGGCGAGTCCACCACCATGTCCAAGCTCGCGGTCGCCTTCGGCATGCTGGAGCCGCTGCGCGAGCGGGTGAAGGCCGGGCTGCCGGTCTACGGCACCTGCGCCGGCATGATCATGGTCGCCGACAAGCTGCTGGACGGACGGGAGGACCAGGAGACCCTCGGCGGCATCGAGATGATCGTGCGCCGTAACGCGTTCGGGCGGCAGAACGAGTCCTTCGAGGCGGCCGTCGAGGTGGCCGGCATCGAGGGCGGACCGGTCGAGGGCGTCTTCATCCGCGCCCCGTGGGTGGAGTCGGTAGGCGCCCAGGTCGAGGTGCTCGCCCGGTACGACGGGCACACCGTCGCCGTGCGGCAGGGCAACGTCCTGGCCACGTCGTTCCACCCCGAGCTGACCGGCGACCACCGGGTGCACGCGCTGTTCGTCGAGATGGCCCGTCGATGCGTGGGTACGGTGGGCGCCACGACCTGAACCGATCCCGGTAGGATCTCAGTCGTTCGTTAAGAAATTGGTTACGCGAAGGAGACAGGCGGATGTCCGGCCACTCTAAATGGGCTACGACGAAGCACAAGAAGGCCGTGATCGACGCCAAGCGCGGCAAGCTCTTCGCGAAGATGATCAAGAACATCGAGGTGGCGGCCCGTACGGGCGGCGCCGACCCGGCCGGTAACCCGACGCTCTTCGACGCCATCCAGAAGGCCAAGAAGAGCTCGGTCCCCAACAAGAACATCGACAGTGCCGTCAAGCGCGGCGCGGGTCTCGAAGCCGGCGGCGCCGACTACCAGACCATCATGTACGAGGGCTACGGGCCGAACGGCGTCGCGGTGCTCATCGAGTGCCTCACCGACAACCGCAACCGCGCCGCCTCCGACGTGCGCGTCGCCATGACCCGCAACGGCGGTTCGATGGCCGACCCCGGCTCGGTGTCGTACCTCTTCAACCGCAAGGGCGTCATCATCGTCCCCAAGGGCGAGCTGAGCGAGGACGACGTCCTGGGCGCGGTCCTCGACGCGGGCGCCGAAGAGGTCAACGACCTCGGCGAGACCTTCGAGGTCGTCAGCGAGGCCACCGACATGGTCGCGGTCCGCACCGCCCTCGTCGACGCCGGCATCGACTACGACTCGGCCGACGCCAACTTCCTGCCGACCATGCAGGTCGAGCTGGACGAGGACGGCGCGCGCAAGATCTTCAAGCTCATCGACGCGCTGGAGGACAGCGACGACGTGCAGAACGTCTTCGCCAACTTCGACGTCTCCGACGAGGTCATGGCCAAGGTCGACGCCTGATCGCCGGCACCTGATTTCCGCGAACAGAGCACAACGGGCCGACGGACACACTCCGTCGGCCCGTCGCTTTGTCAGTGGCAGCCGATAGCCTGCACAAACAGGTGACCGAAGGGAGGGGCACGATGCGGGTATTGGGCGTGGACCCGGGGCTGACGCGCTGTGGCGTCGGCGTGGTGGACGGCGTCGCCGGCCGACCGCTGAGCATGATCGGCGTCGGTGTCGTGCGGACCCCGGCGGACACCGACATCGCCGAGCGGCTCGTCCTCGTCGAGCAGGGCATCGAGCAGTGGCTGGACGAGTTCCGGCCCGAATTCGTCGCCGTGGAGCGCGTGTTCAGCCAGCACAACGTCCGCACGGTCATGGGCACCGCCCAGGCCAGCGCCGTCGCCATGCTCTGTGCCGCCCGGCGCGGACTGCCCGTCGCCCTGCACACCCCCAGCGAGGTCAAGGCGGCCGTCACCGGCTCCGGCCGGGCCGACAAGGCACAGGTCGGCGCCATGGTCACCCGGCTGCTGCGGCTCGACGCGCCACCCAAGCCGGCCGACGCCGCCGACGCCCTGGCCCTGGCCATCTGTCACATCTGGCGGGCCCCGGCCACCAACCGCCTCCAGGAGGCGGTGGCCGCCCACCGCCGCACCACGCGTCTTCAGGACGCCTCCGTACGAGCCCTGAAGGGCAGCGCATGATCGCCTTCGTCTCCGGCCCCGTCGCGGCCCTCGCCCCGGACACCGCCGTCGTCGAGGTCGGCGGCATCGGCATGGCCGTCCAGTGCACCCCGAGCACCCTCGCCACGCTGCGCGTCGGCCAGCACGCCAAGCTCGCCACCACCCTGGTCGTCCGTGAGGAGTCGCTGACCCTCTACGGCTTCGCCGACGACGACGAGCGCCAGGTGTTCGAGCTGCTGCAGACGGCCAGCGGCGTCGGACCGCGCCTCGCCCAGGCCATGCTCGCCGTGCACCGCCCGGACGCCCTGCGGCGCGCCGTCGCCTCCGGTGACGAGAAGGCGCTCACCGCCGTCCCCGGCATCGGCAAGAAGGGTGCCCAGCGCCTGCTGCTCGAACTCAAGGACCGCCTCGGCGACCCCGTCGGCCCCGGCCAGGGTGTCGGCGCGCCCGTCACCTCCGGCTGGCGCGACCAGCTGCACGCCGCCCTGATCGGCCTCGGCTACGCCACGCGAGAGGCGGACGAAGCGGTGACGGCCGTCGCCCCCCAGGCCGAGGCCGTCCTCGCCGAAGGGGCCCAGCCCCAGGTGGGCCAGCTGCTGCGGGCGGCGCTCCAAAGCCTGAACCGGGCCCGCTGACGGACGGGGTTCACCCCTCGCGGGGTGTAGCCCCCCTCAGCAACCGGCGGCCCGACCGTGCCGCCCCGCACCATTACCGACCGTGAGGTTCAATCCGTGAACTGGGACGACGAGTCCGCCCCCGAGACAGACGGCCCGTACACCGCGGGTGACCGGCTGGTCGGGTCCCTCGCCGACGGTGAGGAGCAGGCCGTCGAGGCGGCCCTGCGCCCCAAGGATCTCGACGAATTCGTCGGGCAGGAGCGGGTCCGCGAGCAGCTCGACCTCGTGCTCCGCGCCGCCCGCCAGCGCAGCGCCACGGCCGACCACGTACTGCTCTCCGGCGCGCCCGGCCTCGGCAAGACCACCCTCTCGATGATCATCGCCGCCGAGATGGGTGCCCCCATCCGCATCACCTCCGGCCCCGCCATCCAGCACGCCGGCGACCTGGCCGCGATCCTGTCCTCCCTCACCGAGGGCGAGGTCCTCTTCCTCGACGAGATCCACCGCATGTCCCGGCCCGCCGAGGAGATGCTGTACATGGCGATGGAGGACTTCCGCGTCGACGTCATCGTCGGCAAGGGCCCCGGTGCCACCGCCATCCCGCTGGAGCTGCCGCCCTTCACCCTTGTCGGCGCCACCACCCGGGCCGGACTGCTGCCGCCCCCGCTGCGGGACCGCTTCGGCTTCACCGGGCACATGGAGTTCTACGCCCCGGCCGAGCTCCAGCGCGTCATCCACCGCTCGGCCCGTCTCCTGGACGTGGAGATAGAGAGCGACGGGGCCGCCGAGATCGCCGGCCGCTCCCGCGGCACCCCGCGCATCGCCAACCGGCTGCTGCGCCGCGTGCGCGACTACGCCCAGGTCAAGGCCGACGGCGTCGTCACACGCGAGATCGCAGCCCAGGCACTGAGCGTCTACGAGGTCGACGCCCGGGGGCTGGACCGGCTGGACCGCGCCGTGCTGACCGCCCTCCTGAAGCTCTTCGGCGGCGGACCCGTCGGCCTGTCCACCCTCGCCGTCGCCGTCGGCGAGGAGCGCGAGACGGTCGAGGAGGTCGCCGAGCCCTTCCTCGTCCGGGAGGGCCTGCTGGCCCGTACCCCCAGGGGCCGGGTCGCGACCCCGGCGGCCTGGGCACACCTCGGCATGGTGCCGCCCCAGCAGTCCGCGGGCGGCCCCGGCCAGCAGGGACTCTTCGGCGGGTGACGGCGCGGGGACTTCTCGCCCCAGGAACCCCGGTGCCATGCTGAGCGTTGTTCCTTAGGCGCGGACTCGCTTAGACTCCGCCGATGCCGTCCGTATCGGTACGGCATACCACCCCCGAAGACCAGGCCGCCCCCCGCGGTCGTGTGAAGGAAACCCCGCCCCGTGAATATCGTGACTCTCCTGCCGTTCATCGTGCTCATCGGGGCCATGTTCCTGATGACGCGATCGGCCAAGAACAAGCAGCGCCAGGCCGCGCAGATGCGCGACCAGATGCAGCCGGGCACCGGTGTGCGGACGATCGGCGGCATGTACGCGACCGTCAAGGAGATCAGCGAGGACTCCGTGCTCCTCGAGGTCGCCCCGGGCGTCCACGCGATCTACGCGAAGAACTCCATCGGCGCCGTCCTGGAGGACGCGGAGTACAACCGCATCGTCCACGGCATCGAGCCCGACGAGACCGAGGTCCCCGACGACGCCTCCTCGCTGACCGAGGGCGACGCCCCGGCCGACGAGAAGAAGATCGACCTCGGCAAGGAGGCCCCCGAGGCCCCGGCTGTGGCCGATAAGGCCGACAAGGCCGACGAATCGGGCGAGGCCTCGGCGAAGGACGCCAAGCAGGACATCAAGCGGGACGGCGACGCCGACGCCAAGTAACCCCTTCAAAGAACCGCGGAACACCCACCGAGCGGTGTGCCGCGGTTCTCTTACGGTCTAGGCTCCGGCGGGGGGCAAGTCCCCACAACACATCGTGGCCGTCCGGCGAACACCCGACGCCCGGCGGTTGGACAGGGAGAAACGACAAGGTGGCAGCACCGAAGAAGGGCCGCAGGTCCCCGGGCGGCCAGGGCAGGCCGGGCCGCGTCCTGGCCCTGATCCTGATCGCCATGGTGGCGCTCATCGGGGGCATGTTCGCCTCCGGCGACACCACGCCACGGTTGGGCATCGACCTCGCGGGCGGCACCAGCTTCACGCTGGAGGCCAAGAACGAGCCCGGCAAGCCCAACGCGATCAACAAGACCAACATGGACACCGCGGTCGGCATCATGGACCGGCGTGTCAACGGTCTGGGCGTCTCGGAATCCGAGGTGCAGACGCAGGGCGCGAAGCACATCATCGTGAACATCCCCAAGGGGACGAACGCGAAGCAGGCCCGTCAGCAGGTCGGTACCACCGCCAAGCTGGGCTTCCGCCCCGTCCTGACCTCGGCGCCCGGGGTCAAGTCCCCCGAGCCCAAGCCGAGTGCCTCGGTCGGCGACAAGGACAAGGCCAAGGGCGACAAGAGCAAGGACGACAAGACCAAGCCGTCCGGCTCGCCCGCCGCGTCCGCGAGCCCCCAGGGCCGCGCCGTCACCGACGCCCTCAAGGCCAACCCGGCGGTGGACCCGAGCGCGTCCGCCTCGGCCAAGGACGACAAGGCCAAGGACGACAAGACCGGGTCCGACAAGAAGAAGGACCCGAAGGCGCCCACGCCCACGCCGGTCCCGGGTGACGTCGCCGCGCTGCAGAAGCAGCTCGCGGCGCTCGACTGCTCCACCCCGGCCTCGCGCGCCAAGGCGAGCAAGGCGGCGTCCGCGGCCAAGTCCAGTGACCCCATCGTCGCCTGCAAGACCGACGGCTCCGCCAAGGAGATCCTCGGTCCGGTGGCCGTCGAGGGCACCGGCGTCGACAAGGCGTCTGCCGTCATCGACACCCAGCAGGGCAAGGGCTGGATCGTCCAGCTCAAGTTCACCAAGGACGGCGCCAAGAAGTTCGCCGACGTCACGGGCAAGCTGGCGACCCAGCAGCCCCCGCAGAACCAGTTCGCGATCGTCCTGGACGGCGAGGTCGTCTCCGACCCCTCGGTGACCAGCTCCATCGCGGGCGGCCAGGCGGAGATCTCCGGCGGCTTCACCCAGGCGAGCTCCCGGGACCTCGCCAACGTGCTGTCCTACGGCGCGCTGCCGCTGTCCTTCGACGTCGTCAACGAGACCACGGTCAGCCCCGCGCTCGGTGGTGAGCAGCTGCGCGCCGGTCTGATCGCCGGTGCCATCGGCCTCCTCCTCGTGATCATCTACCTGGTGGCGTACTACCGCGGACTGGCGCTCGTCGCCCTGGCCAGCCTCCTGGTCTCCGCGATCCTCACCTACACGATCATGGTGCTGCTCGGTATGGCCCTCGGCTTCGCGCTGAACCTGCCGGCCGTCTGCGGTGCCATCGTGGCGATCGGCATCACCGCCGACTCCTTCATCGTCTACTTCGAGCGGATCCGGGACGAGATCCGGGAGGGCCGGTCCCTGCGCCCGGCCGTCGAGCGTGGCTGGCCGCGTGCCCGTCGCACCATCCTGGTCTCGGACTTCGTGTCCTTCCTCGCCGCCGCGGTGCTCTTCATCGTCACCGTCGGCAAGGTGCAGGGCTTCGCGTTCACGCTCGGTCTGACCACGCTCCTCGACGTCGTGGTGGTCTTCTTCTTCACCAAGCCGCTCATGACGATCCTCGCGCGCCGCAAGTTCTTCGCCAGCGGCCACCCGTGGTCCGGCCTGGACCCCAAGCGTCTCGGCGTCAAGCCGCCGCTGCGGGCCTCCCGCCGCCCCGCCGCCCCCGTCGACCCCAAGGAGGCGTGAGATGTCGAAACTCGGAAACCTGGGCGCCCGGCTCTACCGCGGCGAGGTCGGCTACGACTTCGTCGGCAAGCGGATGATCTGGTACGGCATCTCGATCCTCATCACCATCACGGCCATCGTCGGTCTGTCGGTGCGCGGCCTGAACATGGGCATCGAGTTCTCCGGCGGCGCGGTCTTCAACACCCCGAAGACCTCCGTCTCGGCCACCGAGGCCCAGCACGCCGTGGAGGAGACCTCCGGTCACACCGCGATCGTGCAGAAGCTCGGTGACAGCACGCTGCGCATCCAGGTCAGCGAGCTGACGCCCGAGCAGTCGCGGACGGCGCAGGAGGCGCTGTCCAAGAAGCTCGACGTCCCGCTCGACAAGATCAACACCGATATCGTCGGCCCCAGCTGGGGTGAGCAGATCGCCAACAAGGCCTGGCAGGGTCTCGCGATCTTCATGATCCTGGTGGTGATCTACCTCGCGATCGCCTTCGAGTGGCGCATGGCGCTCGCCGCCCTGGTCGCCCTGATCCACGACCTCACCATCACCGTCGGTGTGTACGCACTGGTCGGCTTCGAGGTCACCCCGGGCACCGTGATCGGTCTGCTGACCATCCTCGGTTACTCCCTCTACGACACCGTCGTCGTCTTCGACGGTCTCAAGGAGGGCGCGAAGGACATCACCAAGCAGACCCGCTGGACGTACAGCGAGATCGCCAACCGCAGCCTCAACTCGACCCTGGTGCGCTCGATCAACACCACGGTCGTGGCGCTGCTGCCGGTCGCCGGTCTGCTCTTCATCGGCGGCGGCTTCCTCGGCGCCGGCATGCTCAACGACATCTCGCTCGCCCTGTTCGTCGGCCTCGCGGCCGGCGCGTACTCCTCGATCTTCATCGCCACCCCGCTGGTCGCCGACCTCAAGGAGCGCGAACCGCAGATGAAGGCCCTGGCCAAGCGGGTACGCGCGAAGCGCGCCGCCGCGGCCGCCAAGGGCGAGTCGGGCACGGAGCAGCCGCAGGACGCGGTGGACGAGCAGGATGGCGAGGCCGACGACGACACGGCCGCGGCCGGTGTCGTCGGCCCGCGCCGCCAGTCGGCGGGCCGGGGCGGCCGCGACGGCCGCGGTGGCCGCGGCCGTCCGTCGGGGAAGCGCCGATGAGCGCGGCGGTCACCGGCGGGGCCGATGCGGAGCTGCGTGAGCTGCTCCTCGACCGGATCCACGACGTGCCGGACTACCCGAAGCCGGGCGTGATGTTCAAGGACATCACCCCGCTGCTCGCCGACGCCAAGGCGTTCGGCGCGCTGACCGACGCCCTCGTCGAGCTGTGCGAGCGGTACGACGCGGACAAGGTCGTGGGCCTGGAGGCCCGTGGCTTCATCCTCGCCGCCCCGGTCGCCGTCCGCGCCGGGCTCGGCTTCGTGCCCGTCCGCAAGGCGGGCAAGCTGCCCGGCGCGACGCTGTCCCAGGCCTACGACCTGGAGTACGGCACCGCCGAGATCGAGATCCACGCCGACGCGCTGAGCAGCGGCGACCGGGTGCTGGTCATCGATGACGTGCTGGCCACCGGCGGTACGGCCGAGGCGTCGCTGCGGCTCATCCGCCGTGCCGGCGCGGAGGTGGCCGGTGTGGCCGTCCTGATGGAGCTCGGGTTCCTCGACGGCCGGCAGCGGCTGGCGGGCGCCCTCGAGGGCGCCCCGCTGGAGGCACTGATCACGGTCTGATCCGTACCGACGTCATGGATCCGCGCAAACCGGTCCATGGCGGCGGTGCGAGCCCGGAAATCGGGCACGCGAGGCCACGAGGCGGGCATCGGGGAGAACCCGGTGCCCGCCTCGCGCGTCTCTTCGGGTGCCCGGCCGACGGGAGCGATCCGGCCGGGATCGATACCATGGCAGTCCGGACCTGATCGGGGGGCCGGACCCCGCATGAGGAGTGCTCTTGCCAGACAAGGCCCAGCCGCTCACCGCCGCACAGTCGGACAAGTCGTCTCCCGAGGCCGCGGCGGCCAAGGGCACGCCCGAGGGCCGCCCCCAGAGCGGCGCGCCCGAGTCCGGCTCCACGGCCGCTGGACAGAGCGCGGCCCAGCCGAACACCCCGGCGGCCGAACCGCGTCACGAGGCCGCCTCCCGCCCCGAGGCGCCCACCCCGGCCGCACGGCCGCGCGCCTCCGGCGACAAGCCGGCCACCGTCGCCGGCGCCGGCCCGGTCCGGCCCGCGCCCCCGCAGGGCCCCACGCCCCGCCCCGGCTCCTCCAGCCGTGTCCGGGCCCGCCTCGCCCGCCTCGGCGTCCAGCGCTCCAGCCCGTACAACCCCGTCCTCGAACCGTTGCTGCGCATCGTCCGGGGCAACGACCCCAAGGCCGACGTCACCACCCTGCGCCAGATCGAGCGTGCCTACCAGGTCGCCGAGCGCTGGCACCGCGGCCAGAAGCGCAAGAGCGGCGACCCGTACATCACCCACCCCCTGGCCGTCACCACGATCCTCGCCGAGCTGGGCATGGACCCGGCCACCTTGATGGCGGGGCTGCTGCACGACACCGTCGAGGACACCGAGTACGGCCTGGACGATCTGCGCCGCGACTTCGGCGACCAGGTGGCCCTCCTCGTCGACGGCGTCACCAAGCTCGACCGGGTCCAGTTCGGTGAGGCCGCGCAGGCCGAGACCGTGCGCAAGATGGTCGTCGCCATGGCCAAGGACCCGCGCGTCCTGGTCATCAAGCTCGCCGACCGTCTGCACAACATGCGCACCATGCGCTACCTCAAGCGGGAGAAGCAGGAGAAGAAGGCCCGCGAGACCCTGGAGATCTACGCCCCGCTGGCACACCGGCTGGGCATGAACACCATCAAGTGGGAGCTGGAGGACCTCGCCTTCGCGATCCTCTACCCCAAGATGTACGACGAGATCGTCCGCCTCGTCGCCGAGCGGGCCCCCAAGCGCGACGAATACCTGGCCGTCGTCACCGACGAGGTCCAGGCCGATCTGCGCGCCGCCCGCATCAAGGCCACCGTCACCGGCCGCCCGAAGCACTACTACAGCGTGTACCAGAAGATGATCGTGCGAGGCCGTGACTTCGCCGAGATCTACGACCTGGTGGGCATCCGCGTCCTCGTCGACACCGTCCGCGACTGCTACGCGGCGCTCGGCACCGTCCACGCCCGGTGGAACCCGGTCCCGGGGCGGTTCAAGGACTACATCGCGATGCCCAAGTTCAACATGTACCAGTCGCTGCACACGACGGTCATAGGGCCCAGCGGAAAGCCCGTCGAGCTGCAGATCCGCACCTTCGACATGCACCGCCGCGCCGAGTACGGCATCGCCGCGCACTGGAAGTACAAGCAGGAGGCCGTCGCCGGAGCGTCCAAGATCCGCACGGACGTCCCCAAGAACGCCGGCAAGAACCAGGACACCGTCAACGACATGGCCTGGCTGCGGCAGTTGCTCGACTGGCAGAAGGAGACGGAGGACCCGGGCGAGTTCCTGGAGTCCCTGCGTTTCGACCTCTCGCGCAACGAGGTCTTCGTCTTCACGCCCAAGGGCGACGTCATAGCGCTCCCGGCCGGCGCCACACCGGTCGACTTCGCCTACGCCGTGCACACCGAGGTCGGCCACCGCACGATAGGCGCCCGGGTCAACGGACGGCTCGTGCCGCTCGAATCGACCCTGGACAACGGCGACCTGGTGGAGGTCTTCACCTCCAAGGCACCGGGCGCCGCGCCCTCGCGCGACTGGCTCGGCTTCGTCAAGTCACCCCGCGCCCGCAACAAGATCCGCGCCTGGTTCTCCAAGGAGCGCCGCGACGAGGCCATCGAGCAGGGCAAGGACGCCATCGCGCGGGCCATGCGCAAGCAGAACCTGCCGATCCAGCGGATCCTGACCGGCGACTCGCTCGTCACCCTCGCGCACGAGATGCGCTACCCCGACATCTCCTCGCTCTACGCGGCCATCGGCGAGGGTCACGTCGCGGCGCAGGGCGTCGTGCAGAAGCTCGTCCAGGCCCTCGGCGGCGAGGACGCGGCGACCGAGGACATCGAGGAGTCCGCGCCGATCCGCGGCCGCTCCAAGCGCCGCTCCAGCGCCGATCCGGGCGTGGTCGTCAAGGGCGTCGACGACGTCTGGGTCAAGCTGGCCCGCTGCTGCACCCCGGTGCCGGGCGACCCGATCATCGGCTTCGTCACCCGGGGCAACGGCATCTCGGTCCACCGCGCCGACTGCGTCAACGTCGACTCGCTCTCGCAGCAGCCCGAGCGGATCCTCGAGGTCGAGTGGGCGCCCACCCAGTCCTCGGTCTTCCTGGTCGCCATCCAGGTGGAGGCGCTGGACCGGTCCCGGCTGCTGTCGGACGTCACCCGGGTGCTGTCCGACCAGCACGTCAACATCCTCTCCGCCGCCGTGCAGACCTCCCGTGACCGGGTCGCCACCTCGCGCTTCACCTTCGAGATGGGAGACCCCAAGCACCTGGGCCACGTCCTGAAGGCGGTGCGCGGCGTCGAGGGCGTCTACGACGTCTACCGCGTCACCTCGGCCCGCAGGCCGTGACACGGGCATGAGTAAGGGGCTCCGGCAATTGCCGGAGCCCCTTACTCATGCGAGAAAACGATCAGCCGCCGAACTCCTCCAGGCCCTTCAGGGCCTGGTCCAGCAGCGCCTTGCGGCCCTGGAGCTCCTTGGTGAGCTTGTCCGCCTTGGCGTCATTGCCCGCGGCCCGCGCCTTGTCGGCCTGCTCCTGGAGCTTGTCGACCGCGGCCTGGAGCTGACCCGTCAGACCGGCCGCACGGGCCCGCGCCTCCGGGTTCGTCCGCCGCCACTCGGCCTCCTCGGCCTCCTGGATGGCGCGCTCGACCGCGTGCATCCGGCCCTCGATCTTCGGCCGGGCGTCCCGCGGCACATGACCGATGGCCTCCCAGCGCTCGTTGATCGAGCGGAAGGCGGCCCGCGCCGCCTTCAGGTCCGCGACCGGCAGCAGCTTCTCGGCCTCCGCGACCAGCTCCTCCTTGCGCGTGAGGTTGCCCGCCTGCTCGGCGTCGCGCTCGGCGAACACCCCGCTGCGCGCCTGGAAGAAGACATCCTGCGCACCGCGGAAGCGGGTCCACAGGTCGTCCTCGGACTCGCGCTGCGCGCGGCCCGCGGCCTTCCAGTCCGCCATCAGCTCGCGGTAGCGCGCGGCCGTCGGGCCCCAGTCCGTGGACCCGGAGAGTGCCTCGGCCTCGGCGACCAGCTTCTCCTTGGTCTTACGGGCCTCCTCGCGCTGCGCGTCCAGCGACGCGAAGTGCGCCTTGCGCCGCTTGGAGAACGCCGAGCGGGCGTGCGAGAAGCGGTGCCACAGCTCGTCGTCCGCCTTGCGGTCCAGCCGCGGCAGGCCCTTCCAGATGTCGACCAGGGCGCGCAGCCGCTCGCCCGCCGACCGCCACTGCTCGCTCGCCGCCAGCTCCTCGGCCTCGGCGACCAGCTTCTCCTTGGCCGTACGGGCCTCGTCGGACTGCTTCGCCTTCGCCGCCTTGCGCTCCTCGCGGCGGGACTCGACGACGCCGACGAGCTTGTCGAGCCGCTCCCGCAGCGCCTGCAGATCGCCGACCGCGTGGTGCTCGTCGACCTGCGTCCGCAGGTGGTCGATCGCGGTCATCGCGTCCTTGGCGGACAGGTCGGTGGTCCTGACCCGGCGCTCGAGGAGGCCGATCTCGACGACCAGGCCCTCGTACTTGCGCTCGAAGTAGGCGAGGGCCTCCTCGGGAGACCCCGCCTGCCACGAACCGACGACCTGCTCGCCGTCGGCGGTACGCACGTACACAGTCCCCGTCTCATCGACGCGGCCCCATGGGTCGCTGCTCACAGCGCCTCCTCCACATGATGCCGGGGCCGGCGTGCGACCCGCGGGCATCGTCCACAGTTTGTTCCGGCAGGGCCGCGCCCTGGCCGGTCCGACGGCTTGTCATTGGGGTGCGGGTCGCCGTCGGATCAGGCACCCTACACAACGCAAACATAGGCGACCGGTGGCCTGGCTGTCCGTATCCGCGCGACCGGAATTTCACCCGCGCGGACACCGCCGGTCGCCCGGTCGTCAGGATTTCCTGACGACCGCCTTGTTGATCACCACGGTCGCGTTCGGGGCACCGTCGCCGGCGCCCGACTGCTCGCCCGCGGCGGCGATCTTCTTGAGGACCTTCATGCCGTCGGCGCCGATCGTGCCGAAGGGCGTGTACGTCGGCGGCAGCTGGCTGTCCTGGTAGACGAGGAAGAACTGGCTGCCCCCGCTGCCGGGCTGACCCGTGTTGGCCATGGCGACCGTGCCCGCCGGATAGACGTTCCCCTTGAGCCTGGGGTCCTTCAGATTCTCGTCGGGGATGTTGTAGCCCGGGTTGCCCTGGCCGGTGCCCTTCGGGTCGCCGCACTGCAGGACGTAGATCCCGCCGGTGGTGAGCCGGTGGCACTTGGTGTGGTCGAAGTAGCCCTTGCCGGCCAGGAAGTCGAAGGAGTTGACGGTGTGCGGGGCGTTCTTCGCGTCGAGCTTGATGTCGACGGTGCCGCAGGTCGTCTTCAGGTCCATCGCGTACGAGGCCGACTTGTCGACGGTCAGCTCCGGCTCCTTCTTCCACGTCGCCGTCGCGGGAACCCCCGGCTCGGCCTTCGCGCAGGGGTCCGGCTTCTTCGCCGGCGGCGAGTCCGGCGCCGCGGCGTCCGTCTTGTCCTTCTTGTCGTCGCCGGAGAGCGCGCCCGTGGCGAACGCGGTGGCCCCGGCGGCCAGGACCACCGCGAGACCCGCGGCGATCACCGCGTTGCGGCGGACCACCTTGCGCCGGGCCGCCTCGCGGCGCTCCTGCTGCCGTTCGAACTTCTCCCGGGCGAGCTGCCGCCGCCGCTGCTCGTTCGTGACCACCGGGCGTCTCCTCGTGTGCCGACTGTGTGCCGTCTGTATGCCGTCTTGTTTGTGTCTGAGCCGCGTGTTGCGCGCGTGCCCGTACCGTATACGGGTTCGCCCCGGCGGGAGTGCCGCCGGTAGGCTCTTCACCAGCCGGGAACCCCCGCCCGGGGGCTCCCGCCGACGCCACTGCCGGCTACCGCTGGTCGATCATTAAGGACGAATGTGCTCATTGCCGGGTTCCCCGCCGGGGCCTGGGGGACCAATTGCTACCTGGTCGCCCCTGCCGCAGGCGAGGAGTGCGTGATCATCGACCCGGGCCACCAGGCGGCCCAGGGCGTCGAGGACGCACTCAAGAAGCATCGGCTCAAGCCCGTCGCCGTCGTCCTCACCCACGGCCATATCGACCACGTCGCCTCGGTCGTCCCGGTGTGCGGCGCCCATGACGTCCCGGCCTGGATCCACCCCGCCGACCGCTACATGATGAGCGACCCGGAGAAGGCCCTCGGCCGCGCCTTCGGGCAGCAGCTCATGGGCGAGCTCACCGTGGGCGAGCCGGACGACGTCAAGGAGCTGACCGACGGCGCCCGGCTGGACCTCGCGGGGATGGAGTTCACCGTCGCGCACGCGCCCGGCCATACCAAGGGGTCGGTGACCTTCAGGATGCCCGAGACCGCCGAGATCCCCTCGGTGTTCTTCTCGGGCGACCTGTTGTTCGCCGGCTCCATCGGACGCACCGACCTGCCCGGTGGCGACCACACCGAGATGCTCCAGTCGCTGGCCCGTGTGTGCCTGCCCCTGGACGACTCGACCGTGGTGCTGTCCGGCCACGGCCCCCAGACCAGCATCGGCCGCGAGCGCGCCACCAACCCGTACCTGCGGGAACTGCAAGCCACCGCCGGCGACGCGCGACGCGGCTTCGGAGGCGGCGCTACCGCCCCTCCGCGACGAGGAATGTGACGATTTTTCCGTGAGCACCTTCAAGGCCCCCAAGGGCACCTACGATCTGACCCCGCCGGACTCCGCGGTCTACCTCGCCGTGCGCGAGGCCATCGCCGCGCCGCTCAAGCGCTCGGGGTACGGCTACATCGAGACCCCCGGCTTCGAGCAGGTCGAGCTGTTCTCCCGCGGCGTCGGCGAGTCCACCGACATCGTGACCAAGGAGATGTACACCCTCACCACGCGCGGCGGCGACGAACTCGCGCTGCGCCCCGAGGGCACCGCCTCCGTGCTG
This sequence comes from Streptomyces sp. NPDC033229, assembly GCF_055576875.1. Classification (NCBI taxonomy): domain Bacteria; kingdom Bacillati; phylum Actinomycetota; class Actinomycetes; order Kitasatosporales; family Streptomycetaceae; genus Streptomyces; species Streptomyces sp. NPDC033229. Next base: position 73,836 of record NZ_JBVIQR010000029.1, read on the forward strand.
CGCGCGGCGCTGGAGGCCAATCTGCACAAGGCCGGCAACCTGCCCGTCAAGCTCTGGTACTCCGGCTCGTACTACCGCTACGAGCGCCCGCAGGCCGGCCGCTACCGCCACTTCTCGCAGGTCGGCGCCGAGGCCATCGGTGCGGAGGACCCGGCGCTGGACGCCGAGCTGATCATCCTGGCCGTCGACGCCTACAAGTCGCTCGGCCTGAAGAACTTCCGGCTGCTGCTGAACTCGCTCGGTGACAAGGAGTGCCGCCCCGCCTACCGCGAGGCCCTCCAGGAGTTCCTGCGCGGCCTCGACCTCGATGAGGACACCCGCCGCCGGATCGAGATCAACCCGCTTCGCGTCCTCGACGACAAGCGCGAGGCCGTCCAGAAGCAGCTGGTCGGCGCGCCCATGCTCCGCGACCACCTGTGCGAGGCCTGCAAGGCCTACCACGAGGAGGTGCGCGCAGCTCTGACCGCGGCCGGCGTCGCCTTCGAGGACGACGAGAAGCTCGTGCGCGGTCTGGACTACTACACCCGCACCACCTTCGAGTTCGTCCACGGCGGGCTCGGCTCGCAGTCCGCGGTCGGCGGCGGCGGGCGCTACGACGGCCTGTCCGAGATGATCGGCGGCCCCGCGCTGCCGTCCGTCGGCTGGGCGCTGGGCGTGGACCGTACGGTGCTCGCGCTGGCGGCCGAGGGCATCGAGCTCGAACTGCCCTCCGCGACCGAGGTCTTCGCCGTGCCGCTCGGCGAGGAGGCACGTCGGGTGCTGTTCGGTCTCGTGACCGAGCTGCGCCGGGCGGGCGTCGCCACCGACTTCGCCTTCGGTGGCAAGGGCCTGAAGAACGCGATGAAGTCCGCCAACCGCTCCGGCGCCCGCTTCGCGCTCGTCGCGGGCGAGCGGGACCTGGCCGAGGGCGTGGTCCAGCTCAAGGACCTGGGGAGCGGTGAGCAGAAGGCCGTCGCACTCGACGCCGTCGTGGCCGAACTGCGGGCCGCGCAGGGCTGATTACCAGGGCGTTGGTGCAGAATGGGCGGCAACGACCGACTGATGGGACCAACGGCGCTATGACCACTTCGGCTCTTGACCGCTCCGACCTCGACGGCGACGAGCGGGACGGCCCCGCCCCGGGCCCGGTGGGCGGCGGGCGCGGCTTCGCCCTGCTCCTGGTGATCACCGGTGCGCTGGGGCTGCTCGCGGCCTGGGTCATCACGCTCGACAAGAACAAGATCCTCGAGGCCAAGGCCGAGGGGAAGACGTTCACCCCCGGGTGCAGCCTCAACCCCATCGTCTCCTGCGGCAACATCATGGAGAGCGACCAGGCCTCGGTGTTCGGGTTCCCGAACCCGATGCTGGGCCTGGTCGCCTACGGCGCGATCATCGCGATCGGGCTGGCCCTCCTCGCCGGCGCCCGCTACCGCCGCTGGTACTGGCTGGGCATGCAGGCCGGCACGCTCTTCGGCGTCGCCTTCTGCACCTGGCTGCAGTACCAGTCGCTGTACGTGATCGGCTCCCTGTGCCTGTGGTGCTGCCTCGCCTGGGTCGCGACCATCGTCATGTTCTGGTATGTGACCGTGCAGAACCTCCGGCACGGCTTCATCCCGGCCCCGGCGGGGCTCAAGCGCGCGCTGCTGGAGTTCCACTGGGTGGTGCCCGTCCTGTGGGTCGGGATCATCGGAATGCTGATCCTCACCAAGTGGTGGTGGTTCTGGACCGGCGGCACGGCGTAGCGGGCCGCCTGCGCCGCGAGCGCCCTGCGCCCGGGTACGGGCTGGTTATGGCTGAGCTCAGCCATAACCAGCCCGTCCGGCGTTTGAGGAAACCGCCGCGCAGCGGTGGTGCGGGCGACACGGGGCCTGCGGCGCCCCCCCGCGCACATGATCCGCCGGACAGGCCCCGGCTTTGTCAGTGCTGTGCCATAGGGTTTCGAGCGTGGAACCCGACCTGTTCACCGCAGCCGCAGAGGACCGCCAGGAGAAAGACCCGGCGAGCAGCCCGCTGGCCGTCCGCATGCGCCCCCGTACCCTCGACGAAGTCGTCGGCCAGGGCCATCTCCTCAAGCAGGGCTCACCGCTGCGCCGACTGGTGGGGGAGGGGAGCGGAGGCCCCGCCGGGCCGTCCTCGGTGATCCTCTGGGGCCCGCCCGGCATCGGCAAGACGACGCTGGCCTATGTCGTCAGCCAGGCGACCAACAAGCGCTTCGTCGAGCTGTCGGCGATCACCGCCGGGGTGAAGGAGGTGCGGGCCGTCATCGACGGCGCCCGCCGCGCCTCGGGCGGGTACGGCAAGGACACCGTCCTCTTCCTCGACGAGATCCACCGCTTCAGCAAGGCGCAGCAGGACTCCCTGCTGCCCGCCGTCGAGAACCGCTGGGTCACCCTCATCGCGGCCACGACGGAGAACCCCTACTTCTCGATCATCTCCCCGCTGCTCTCGCGCTCCCTGCTGCTGACGCTCCAGGCGCTCACCGACGACGACCTGCGGGGTCTGCTGCATCGCGCCCTCACCGACGAGCGCGGGCTCGGCGGCGCGGTGACCCTGTCCGAGGACGCGGAGGGCCATCTGCTGCGGATCGCCGGAGGTGACGCCCGGCGTGCTCTGACGGCCCTGGAGGCGGGGGCCGGGTCGGCCATCGCCAAGGGCGAGAGCGAGATCTCCCTGGAGACGCTGGAGGACGCCGTCGACCGGGCGGCGGTGAAGTACGACCGCGCCGGCGACCAGCACTACGACGTGGCCAGCGCGCTCATCAAGTCCATCCGCGGCTCGGACGTGGACGCCACGCTGCACTATCTCGCCCGCATGATCGAGGCCGGGGAGGACCCGAGGTTCATCGCCCGGCGGCTGATGATCTCGGCGAGCGAGGACATCGGCCTGGCGGACCCCACGGCCCTGCAGACGGCGGTCGCGGGCGCCCAGGCCGTCGCGCTGATCGGCTTCCCCGAGGCGCGGATCGTGCTGGGGCAGGTGGCCGTGGCGCTCGCCCTCGCCCCGAAGTCCAACGCGGCGTATCTCGCGATCGACGCGGCCCTCGCGGATGTGCGGGCGGGGCTCGCCGGGCCCGTGCCCCCGCATCTGCGGGACGGGCACTACAAGGGCGCCGAGAAGCTCGGTCACGCGCAGGGCTATCTCTACCCCCACGACCTGCCCGGCGGTATCGCCGCCCAGCAGTACGCACCGGACGCGATCCACGGCAAGCGGTACTACGAGCCGACGCGCTACGGCGCCGAGGCGCGCTACGCGGACGTGGTGGAGCGGGTGCGGTCCCGGCTGCGCGGCGAGCAGCCGCCGGCCGCGGAGCAGTAGCCGGGCGGCCGGGGCGGGGTTCCCCCGTCCGGGTGGTCCCCGGCCGTCACTCCGCCGCGGCCTCGAAGAGGGTGTGCATCGCCCGGCGCAGTTCGGTGATGTCGCGTACGGGCTCGGGGAATTCGAAGCGGGCGTCGAAGGACCGGTCGGCCGGGCTGCCGCCGATCCCCGCCCGGGTGAAGCGCACCCGCAGGCCGAAGCGGTCCAGGGCGACCGGCACGGCGGCCGCACCGTTCTCCCGCGCGGCACGGCCGCCGGTGTCCTCGGCCCCGGCGCACCCGTCGCGTTCGCCGAGGAGGCCCCACAGGCCCCGCACCTGGTCGCCGTGGGCGGAGTGCAGATGCTGCAGGAGTTCCACCTCGTGGTCCACGAGCGGGTCGGCGGAGGAGCGGGCGAAGTCCTCCGGCTCGACGCCCGAGGCGCCCCACAGGTCGTCGACGCACACCTCGCCGACCTCCAGCCGCAGCAGCATCCGGCCGGGTTCGGTCACTCCGGGGCAGGACGTGAGCCAGCCGGAGATCCACGCCCGGCCGCGGATACGGTTGGGTACGGAGACCGGCGCGACGTCGGTGAGCTCCAGCACGGCGGCCAGCTCGTCGTCCTGCGCGTGGGTGGCGGCGCGTACGGCCGGTGAGTCGGCGGGGAAGACCAGGAACAGCTCCCCGTCCGGGCCGACGCTGCGCGCCTCGGGCATCAGCTGGTCCGCGCGGGCCGCCTCCATGCCGGGAATCAGCAGTACCGCGGAGCATGTACTCTGTACGAGAGTTCGTGTGCGCTCGGCTGCTGACGGCATCCGTGCGATTTCAAGCCCGCTGGGACGCGGCTGACCATGATCTGATCGGACCTCCGTCGTATCGATGCCCTGCGCGGCGTCGACGCTGTCTGTGCTGTCCGTGTGCGTGGTTTTCCCCGGGCGAGACATGCGATCTCCTTGAGTAAGGTGAGCCTAACCTAACCTACAACGGAGGTCTGGAGAACGTGCCTAACCAGTCGCGTCCCAAGGTCAAGAAGTCTCGTGCGCTCGGCATCGCGCTGACGCCGAAGGCCGTCAAGTACTTCGAGGCCCGCCCCTACCCGCCGGGCGAGCACGGCCGTGGCCGCAAGCAGAACTCGGACTACAAGGTCCGTCTGCTCGAGAAGCAGCGTCTGCGCGCCCAGTACGACATCAGCGAGCGCCAGATGGCCCGCGCCTACGACCGCGCCAAGAAGGCCGAAGGCAAGACGGGCGAGGCCCTGGTCATCGAGCTCGAGCGCCGCCTCGACGCGCTGGTCCTGCGTTCGGGCATCGCCCGCACCATCTACCAGGCCCGCCAGATGGTCGTCCACGGCCACATCGAGGTCAACGGTGGCAAGGTCGACAAGCCGTCCTTCCGCGTCCGTCCCGACGACGTCGTGATGGTCCGCGAGCGCAGCCGCGCCAAGCACCCCTTCCAGGTCGCCATGGCCGGTGGCTACGACACCGACGGTGAGACCCCGCGCTACCTGCAGGTCAACCTGCCGGCGCTGGCCTTCCGCCTGGACCGTGAGCCGAACCGCAAGGAGATCCCGGTGATCTGCGACGAGCAGCTCGTCGTCGAGTACTACGCCCGCTGACCCGGACGTCTCACTCTCCTTTCGCTCAGCCCGCTTCCTCCCCGGCCCTCGTGGCCGGGGAGGAAGCGGGCTGGTGCGTTTCCGGGGCCGGGTGCCGCCGCGAGCCCGGCACCGCGCCCGCCCGTCCGCCGTGCGCGCCCCGCAGCGCCCGTGCCACCGCCGCGTCCGGATCGAGCCGCGCGCCCTCGCTCAGGGGATGCCGTCCAGGCGCCGGCACGGCTCGGCCGCAGTGACCGGCTCGCCCGCCCCGGCGGGAAAGCCCGGCCGGACCGCCGTGGCCCGGTCCTCGAACAGCGTGACGGCATCGGCCCCGCCGCCCATCGGCGACAGCGGGAAGACCTGCTCGCCCGCGACGCCCAGCGACCGCCGCCCCGCCACCAGCACGCGCAGCCCCGGTGCCGCGCGCAGCAGCGCGTGCGCGAGCCGGGCGCACTCCCGGGCGACGTGCTCGACCCGTCCGGCACCAGCAGCAACCGGCGGTCCGCGAGCTGCTCCAGCAGACACGCGCGCGGCGGACGGCCGGTGTGATCGGTGAGCCCGAGGGCGGCGGCGACCGCGTGATCCAGCAGCGCCGGGTCGGTCAGCGCCGAGAGCCGGGCCAGCCGGGAGCGCCCCAAGTGCGCGGTCAGGGCGTCGAGTTCACGGACACGGCCGATGAAGCGGCTCGGATCGGCGGGCAGATTGCCCGGTGGCCGGGCCGGTGCGGCGCCGTCCTCGGACGACGGGCCGGGAAACGGGGAGCCGGAGAGCGGTGCCATGGCACACAGAGCGCACTGACGGGAGTGCGGACCGTAAACTCTGCCTGGTGAACCGCCCGATCACGGCCGTAATGCGGTACGGGCCCCGACGCCCGGCGCGATAAGGTCGGTACCCGACGTTTGACGATCGGCGACGACCACAGCCGACCAGTGACGAGCAGCTCGACAGACCAGCTCGACGACCAGCTAAGGAGCGGTGCAACGTGTCCGGTGGAGAGGTGGCCGGGATCCTCGTGGCCGTCTTCTGGGCGATCCTCGTGTCCTTCATCGCCCTGGTGCTGGTCCGGCTCGCGCAGACGCTGAAGGCGACCACGAAGCTGGTGGCCGAGGTCAGTGAGCAGGCCGTGCCGCTTCTGGCCGACGCCTCCGCGACCGTGCGCTCCGCGAACACCCAGCTCGCCCGCGTCGACTCGATCGCCGCGGACGTCCAGGAGGTCACGGCGAACGCCTCGGCGCTCTCCTCGACCGTCTCCTCCGCCTTCGGCGGACCGCTGGTCAAGGTCGCCGCGTTCGGCTACGGCGTGCGCCGCGCGATCGGCCGCAAGGCGGAGCCCGCGCCGAAGGCCACCGTTTTCGTCGGCAGGACCGCACAGGATCTGCCGTCCGCAAGGCGCGGCAGCCGCCGTACCCGTGGGAAGGGTTGACCCCGGAAATGTTTCGCCGCACGTTCTGGTTCACGACCGGTGTAGCAGCCGGTGTCTGGGCCACCACCAAGGTCAACCGCAAGTTGAGCAAGCTCACCCCGGAGAGCCTGGCCCTGCAGGCCGCGGACCGCGCGGTCATCGCCGGCCGCCGCGTCAAGCTCTTCGCGCTGGACGTCCGCGACGGCATGGCCGATCGCGAGGCGGCGCTCAAGGACGCGCTGGGCCTCGGCCCGGTGGCGGAGCCCGAGCGCCGGGAGCTGCCCGAGCAGCGCCGGCTGGTCGCCCTCGACCAGCACCACCCCTACAACTCGATCACCCGGAAAGAGGACCACTGATGGAGTCGGCTGAAATCCGCCGCCGCTGGCTGCGCTTCTTCGAGGAGCGCGGGCACACCGTCGTGCCGTCGGCGTCGCTCATCGCGGACGACCCGACCCTGCTGCTGGTCCCTGCGGGCATGGTGCCCTTCAAGCCGTACTTCCTCGGCGAGGTCAAGCCGCCCTTCCCGCGCGCCACCAGCGTGCAGAAGTGCGTCCGCACCCCGGACATCGAAGAGGTCGGCAAGACCACCCGGCACGGCACGTTCTTCCAGATGTGCGGCAACTTCTCCTTCGGGGACTACTTCAAGGAAGGCGCCATCAAGTACGCCTGGGAGCTGCTCACCAGCTCCGTGGCGGACGGCGGCTACGGCCTGGAGCCCGAGAAGCTCTGGATCACCGTCTACGAGCAGGACGACGAGGCCGAGCGCATCTGGCGTGACGTGATCGGCGTGCCGGCCGAGCGCATCCAGCGCCTGGGTATGGGCCCCAACTACTGGTCCATGGGCGTCCCCGGCCCGTGCGGCCCGTGCTCCGAGATCAACTACGACCGCGGCCCCGAGTTCGGCGTCGAGGGCGGCCCGGCCGTCAACGACGAGCGGTACGTGGAGATCTGGAACCTGGTCTTCATGCAGTACGAGCGCGGCGCCGGCGAGGGCAAGGAGGACTTCCCGATCCTCGGCGAGCTGCCCAGCAAGAACATCGACACCGGTCTCGGCCTCGAGCGCCTGGCGATGATCCTGCAGGGCGTGCAGAACATGTACGAGACCGACACCCTGCGCGTCGTCATGGACAAGGCCACCGAGCTGACCGGCGTCCGCTACGGCGCCGCCCACGGCACCGACGTGTCGCTGCGTGTGGTCGCCGACCACATGCGCACCTCCGTCATGCTCATCGGCGACGGCGTCACCCCCGGCAACGAGGGCCGTGGCTACGTCCTGCGCCGCATCATGCGCCGCGCCGTCCGCAACATGCGCCTGCTCGGCGCCACCGGCCCGGTCGTCGCCGAGCTGGTCGACGTCGTGCTCACGACGATGGGCGAGCAGTACCCGGAGCTCCTCACCGACCGCAAGCGCATCGAGACCGTCGCCCTCGCCGAGGAGGCCGCGTTCCTCAAGGCCCTCAAGGGCGGCACCAACATCCTCGACTCCGCCGTCACCGAGACCAAGGCCGCCGGCGGCACGGTCCTCGCCGGTGACAAGGCGTTCCTGCTGCACGACACGTGGGGCTTCCCCATCGACCTCACCCTGGAGATGGCCGCCGAGCAGGGGCTGTCCGTGGACGAGGACGGCTTCCGCCGCCTGATGAAGGAGCAGCGGGAGCGGGCCAAGGCCGACGCCAAGGCCAAGAAGACCGGCCACGCCGACGTCTCCGCCTACCGCGCGGTCGCCGACACCGCCGGCTCCACCGTCTTCACCGGCTACACCGACACCGAGGGCGAGTCCACCGTCGTCGGTCTGCTGGTCGACGGCGTGCCGTCGCCGGCCGCCCAGGAGGGCGACGAGGTCGAGGTCGTCCTCGACCGCACCCCCTTCTACGCCGAGGGCGGCGGCCAGCTCGCCGACCAGGGCCGGATCCGGCTCGACACCGGTGCCGTCGTGGAGATCCGCGACGTCCAGCAGCCGGTGCCCGGCGTCAGCGTCCACAAGGGCGTCGTCCAGGTCGGCGAGGTCACGGTCGGCTCGTCCGTGTACGCCCAGATCGATGTGCGGCGCCGCCGGGCCATCGCCCGCGCCCACAGCGCCACCCACCTCACCCACCAGGCGCTGCGCGACGCCCTCGGCCCGACGGCCGCCCAGGCCGGTTCGGAGAACTCGCCCGGTCGCTTCCGCTTCGACTTCGGCTCCCCGGCCGCCGTGCCGGGCACCGTCCTCACGGACGTGGAGCAGCGGATCAACGAGGTCCTCTCCCGTGAGCTCGACGTGCACGCCGAGGTCATGAGCATGGAGGACGCCAAGAAGCAGGGCGCCATCGCCGAGTTCGGCGAGAAGTACGGCGACCGGGTGCGCGTCGTGACCATCGGCGACTTCTCCAAGGAGCTGTGCGGCGGCACGCACGTGCACAACACCGCCCAGCTCGGTCTGGTGAAGCTGCTCGGCGAGTCCTCCATCGGCTCCGGTGTGCGCCGTGTCGAGGCTCTCGTCGGCGTGGACGCCTACCACTTCCTCGCCCGTGAGCACACGGTCGTCTCCCAGCTGACGGACCTGGTCAAGGGCCGTCCGGAGGAGCTGCCGGAGAAGATCTCCGGGATGCTCGCCAAGCTGAAGGACGCGGAGAAGGAGATCGAGCGGTTCCGCGCCGAGAAGGTGCTCCAGGCGGCCGCCGGTCTCGCCGAGGGTGCCAAGGACGTCCGGGGCGTGGCGCTGGCCGTCGGCCGGGTGCCGGACGGCACGGGCGCTGACGACCTGCGCAAGCTCGTCCTCGACGTCCGGGGCCGGATCCAGGGCGGCCGGGCCGCCGTGGTCGCGCTGTTCACCGTGGTGAACGGCCGCCCGCTGACCGTGATCGCCACCAACGAGGCCGCGCGCGAGCGTGGGCTCAAGGCCGGTGACCTGGTGCGTACGGCCGCCAAGACGCTCGGTGGCGGAGGCGGCGGCAAGCCGGACGTCGCCCAGGGCGGCGGCCAGAACGCCGACGCTCTCGACGAGGCCATGGCCGCCGTCGAGCGCCTCGTCGCCGAGGCGGCCTGATCGTGCGACGCGGCAGGCGGATCGCCGTCGACGTCGGGGACGCCCGGATCGGGGTCGCCTCGTGCGACCCCGACGGGGTCCTCGCCACCCCGGTCGAGACCGTCCCCGGACGTGACATCCCGTCAGCACACAAGCGGCTGGCGGCGATTGTCGAGGAGTACGAGCCCGTCGAGGTCGTGGTCGGCCTGCCCCGCTCGCTGAGCGGGCGGGAAGGCCCGGCGGCGGCCAAGGTGCGGACCTTCGCCAAGGAGATGGCCCGGCGCATCGCTCCCGTACCGGTCAGACTGGTCGACGAGCGGATGACGACGGTCACGGCCACGCAGGGCCTGCGGGCCTCCGGGGTCAGCTCCAAGAAGGGCCGTTCCGTCGTCGACCAGGCCGCGGCTGTGATCATTCTGCAGAACGCCCTGGAGATCGAGAAGATCTCCGGCCGTCCTCCGGGTGAATCCGTAGAAGTGGTCATCTGATCGCGATACGGTAACGTTCCGCGCGACATGGCAGCCGTTCGAACGTCTTCCGTACAGGACCGGACGCATCGAACGTGCACTCCACGGAGCGCTCACCGGCTGCCGCTGTGCGGCTCTAGGGGATCGATGACTGAGTATGGCCGGGGCTCCGGCTCCCAACCGTGGCATCCCGAGGACCCTCTGTACGGGGACCAGGGATACAGCGGACAGCAGTATCCGCAGCAACAACAGCCGCAGCAGCAGTCGCAGCCTCCGTACGGTCAGCAGTACCCCGAGCAGCAACAGCAGTATCCGGAGCAGCAGTACGGCTGGGACCCCTCGCAGAACGCGGGGGGTCAGTACGGCGCGAACCCGGGGGAGCAGTACGGCCGTCAGGACTACTACGGCCCTGACGGCTACCCGCAGCAGCCGGAGCACCACACGGGTCAGCACCAGCAGCCGCACCAGACGGGCCAGCACCAGCAGCCGGAGCATCACACCGGTCAGCACCAGCAGCCCTATGACACGGGTCAGCACCAGCAGCCGCACCGGACGGGTCAGCAGCCGCGTCCCGGCGTGCCGCAGCAGGCGCACGACACCGGGCAGCACGAGCAGTGGCACCCGGAGCCCGAGCACGAGCCGGAGCCCGAACCGGAAGAGGAGAAGCACCCCTTCTTCACCGGTGCCGACGACGCGGACGATCCCGACGGCACGGACGGCTCCCGCGAGGAGAGCCGTCGCGACCGGCGCGGCAAGGGCAAGGGCAGTGCCAAGGGCAAGAACAAGCGCCGCAACGGCACGGCCTGCCTGCTCGTCGCCGTCGTGCTCGTCGGCGTCGTGGGCGGTGGCGGCTACCTCGCCTACGACTACTGGCAGACCCACTACGGTGCCGCGCCCGACTACGCGGGCGAGGGCAGCGGCGAGGTCCAGGTGGAGATCCCCAAGGGTTCCAGCCTGACCGGGATGGGCCAGGTCCTGGAGAAGGCGGGCGTGGTCAAGAGCGTCGGCGCCTTCACCGCGGCCGCCGGCAAGGGCGTGGCGATCCAGCCGGGCACCTACACCCTCCGCAAGGAGATGTCGGGTTCGGCGGCCGTCGCGATGATGACGCACACCGGGAACTTCCTGACCATCGCCGAGGGACGCAGGGCCGTCCAGATCTACGCCGCGATCGACCAGAAGCTCGGTCTGAAGCAGGGCACGACCAAGGACGTCGCCACCAGCCAGGCGAAGAACCTCGGGCTGCCCGAGTGGGCCAACAGCGACCCCAAGATCAAGGATCCGCTGGAGGGCTTCCTCTACCCGTCGCAGTACAGCGCGGCCAAGGGCACCAAGCCGGAGGCCATCCTCAAGCAGATGGTCGCGCGGGCCAAGGAGAACTACGCCAAGGAAGACCTGGAGGGGAAGGCCAAGGAACTGGGCCTGAAGTCCCCGCTCCAGCTCATCACCGTGGCGAGCATGGTCAACGCGGAGGGCATGACGCACGACGACTTCCGCAAGATGGCGCGCGTCATATACAACCGCCTCAAGCCGACCAACATCGAGACGAACGGCAAGCTGGAGTTCGACTCGACGTACAACTACCTGAAGAACCAGAGCAAGCTGGACCTCAGCCCCAAGCAGCTCCGGTCCTTCGACGACCCGTACAACACGTACTTCTACAAGGGTCTGACACCCGGTCCCATCGGCAACCCCGGAGCCGAGGCGCTCAAGGCCGCGATGGATCCCGAGGCCGGTGACTGGTACTACTTCGTCTCCATCGACGGGAAGACGCGGTTCACCAAGAACCTCAAGGAACACCAGAAGCTCGTGGACGAGTTCAACGAGAGCCAGAAGGCGAAGAAGCAGGGATGAGTGACCCGAGGGAGCACCGCCGCCGGGCGGCGGTGCTCGGTTCGCCGATCGCCCACTCGCTCTCTCCGGTCCTGCACCGGGCCGCGTACGCGGACCTGGGCCTGGGGGAGTGGACCTACGACCGTTTCGAGGTCGACGAGGCCACGCTGCCCGGCTTCCTGGAGGGGCTCGACGGCACCTGGGCGGGGCTCTCCCTGACCATGCCGCTCAAGCGGGCGGTCATCCCGCTGCTGGACGGGATCAGCGCCACGGCCGAATCCGTCGGGGCCGTCAACACCGTCGTCCTCACCGACGACGGCCGTCGCCTCGGCGACAACACCGACATCCCCGGCATCGCGGCGGCACTGCGCGAACGCGGCGTCGAGAAGACCGACGCCGCCACCGTGCTGGGCGCCGGGGCCACGGCCTCCTCCGCCCTCGCCGCCCTCGCCCGGATCTGCACCGGCGAGGTCACCGCGTACGTCCGCAGTGCCGAGCGCGCCGCCGAGATGCGGCACTGGGGCGAGCGGCTCGGTGTCGCCGTCCGTACCGCCGACTGGAGCCGCGCCGCCGAGGGCCTCGGTGCGCCGCTGGTCGTCGCGACCACCCCGGCCGGTGCCACGGACGGCCTCGCGGCCGAGGTCCCCGAGCACCCCGGCACGCTCTTCGACGTGCTGTACGAGCCGTGGCCGACCCCGCTGGCGGCCGCCTGGGCGGGCCGCGGCGGCGCGATCCTCGGCGGCCTGGACCTGCTGGTGCACCAGGCGGTGCTGCAGGTCGAGCAGATGACCGGGTGTCCCACCGCCCCGCTGGCCGCGATGCGCGCGGCGGGCGAGGCGGCCCTCGCGGCCCGTACGGCCTGACGCGCGGGGCGGACCCCGGCCGCCCGTTCCCTCCAGCCGACGCGACCGGTCCACAACCCGGACCGGCTGCCGGACAGGGCTCCGGGTCGTGGGAGGATCTGAGGTGGCGGGCCCGGGCCGCGCACGCGCTCCGGACACGCCGCCGCATGATCCAGGCGCGAGCAAGAGGAGTCCCGTTGAGCAGGTTGCGCTGGCTGACGGCCGGGGAGTCGCACGGCCCCGCACTCGTGGCGACGCTGGAGGGCCTTCCCGCCGGCGTGCCGATCACCACCGACATGGTGGCGGACCACCTGGCCCGACGGCGCCTCGGCTATGGGCGCGGCGCGCGCATGAAGTTCGAGCGCGACGAGATCACCTTCCTCGGCGGTGTCCGCCACGGCCTGTCCATGGGCTCCCCGATCGCGGTCATGGTGGGCAACACCGAGTGGCCCAAGTGGGAAAAGGTCATGGCGGCCGACCCGGTGGACCCCGACGAGCTCGCCTCGCTGGCCCGCAATGCCCCGCTGACCCGGCCGCGCCCCGGCCACGCCGACCTGGCGGGCATGCAGAAGTATGGTGTGCCGGATGCACGGCCGATCCTGGAGCGCGCCTCCGCCCGTGAGACCGCCGCCCGCGTCGCCCTCGGCGCCGTCGCCCGTTCCTTCCTCAAGGAGACGGCCGGCATCGAGATCGTCTCGCACGTCGTGGAGCTGGCGGCGGCCAAGGCCCCGTACGGCGTCCACCCCAAGCCCTCCGACGTCGAGCGGCTCGACGCCGACCCGGTGCGCTGCCTGGACGCCGACGCGTCGAAGGCGATGGTCGCCGAGATCGACCAGGCCCACAAGGACGGCGACACCCTCGGCGGCGTCGTCGAGGTCCTCGCCTACGGCGTACCGGTCGGCCTCGGCTCGCACGTCCACTGGGACCGGCGCCTGGACGCCCGTCTGGCCGCCGCCCTGATGGGCATCCAGGCCATCAAGGGCGTCGAGATCGGCGACGGCTTCGACCTGGCCCGGGTGCCCGGCTCCAAGGCGCACGACGAGATCGTCGCCACCGAGGACGGCATCCGCCGCACCTCCGGCCGCTCCGGTGGCACCGAGGGCGGTCTGACCACCGGTGAGCTGCTGCGCGTCCGGGCCGCGATGAAGCCGATCGCGACCGTCCCGCGCGCGCTGGCCACCGTCGACGTCGTCACCGGTGAGGCGACGCAGGCGCACCACCAGCGCTCCGACGTCTGTGCCGTCCCCGCCGCCGGCATCGTCGCCGAGGCCATGGTGGCGCTCGTCCTGGCGGACGCGGTCGTCGAGAAGTTCGGCGGCGACAGCGTCACCGAGACCCGTCGCAACGTCCGGGGCTACCTCGACAACCTGGCCATCAAGTGACCCCGCCCGGCACACCCGTCGTCGTCCTGGTGGGCCCGCCCGGAGCGGGCAAGTCCACCATCGGTGCCCTGCTCGCCGAGCGGCTGGGCACCGGCTACCGGGACACCGACGCCGACATCGAGCGGACCGCCGGCAAGCCCATCCCGGAGATCTTCATCGACGAGGGCGAGCCGCACTTCCGTGAGCTGGAGCGGCAGGCCGTGGCCGCCGCCGTGGCCGAGCACCCCGGGGTGCTCTCCCTCGGCGGCGGCGCCGTCATGGACCCGGCCACCCGCGCCCTGCTCAAGGGCCTGCCCGTGGTCTTCCTCGACGTCGAGCTCGCCGACGCCGTCCACCGGGTGGGCCTGGACGCCCCGCGGCCGCTGCTCGCCGTCAACCCCCGCAAGCGGTGGCGCGAGCTGATGGAAGCGCGCCGCCCGCTCTACACCGAGGTCGCCCGCGCCGTCGTCGGCACCGGCGGCCGCACCCCGGCCCAGGTGGCCGACGCCGTGCTGGAGGCACTCCAGCTGCCCCGGGCCCACACACCGGACATCCCGCAGTGAGGAACGCATGACCGACGCCCCTACCCGTATCCAGGTCGCCGGCAGCGCGGGCACCGCGCCGTACGAGGTCCTGGTCGGCAGTCAGCTGCTGGGCGAGCTGCCCGGCCTGATCGGCACCGCCGCCCAGCGGGTGGCCGTGCTGCACCCCGAGGCGCTCGCCGAGACCGGCGAGGTGCTCCGCGCGGACCTGGCCGCGCAGGGTTACGAGGCCATCGCCATCCAGCTCCCGAACGCCGAGGAGGCCAAGACCGTCGAGGTCGCCGCCTACTGCTGGAAGGCGCTCGGGCAGACCAACTTCACCCGTACCGACGTCATCGTCGGCGTCGGCGGCGGTGCCACCACGGACGTGGCGGGCTTCGTCGCGGCCACCTGGCTGCGCGGGGTGCGCTGGATCGCCGTGCCCACCACCGTGCTGGGCATGGTCGACGCGGCCGTCGGCGGCAAGACCGGCATCAACACCGCCGAGGGCAAGAACCTCGTCGGCGCCTTCCACCCTCCGGCCGGGGTCCTGTGCGACCTCGCCGCGCTGGAGTCGCTGCCGGTCCACGACTACGTCAGCGGCCTCGCCGAGATCATCAAGGCGGGCTTCATCGCCGACCCTGCGATCCTGGACCTCATCGAGGCCGACCCCGAGGCCGCCCGCACGCCGCGGGGCCCGCACACCTCGGAGCTGATCGAGCGCGCGATCAAGGTCAAGGCCGACGTCGTCTCCTCGGACCTGAAGGAATCGGGCCTGCGGGAGATCCTCAACTACGGCCACACCCTCGCCCACGCCATCGAGAAGAACGAGCGCTACAACTGGCGGCACGGCGCGGCCGTCGCCGTCGGCATGGTCTTCGCCGCCGAACTCGGCCGGATCGCCGGCCGCCTGGACGACGCGACGGCCGACCGGCACCGCGCCATCCTCGAATCCGTGGGCCTGCCCGTCACCTACCGTGGCGACCAGTGGCCCAAGCTGGTGGAGACCATGAAGGTCGACAAGAAGTCCCGCGGCGACCGGCTGCGCTTCATCGTCCTGGACGGCCTGGCGAAGCCGACGGTCCTGGAGGCACCGGACCCGGCGATGCTGCTCGCGGCACACGCGGAGATCGCCTCGTGAGCGGGCGCCGGGTGCTCGTCCTCAACGGGCCGAACCTCGGCCGGCTGGGCTCCCGCGAGCCCGATGTCTACGGCTCGACCTCCTACAAGGGCCTGGTCGAGGAGTGCACCCGGCTCGGCGGGGAGCTCGGCCTCGCCGTGGAGGTCCGGGAGACCAACGACGAGGGCGAGTTGATCCGCTGGCTGCACGAGGCCGCGGACGGCTCGGTCCCCGTCGTCATCAACCCCGGGGCCTTCACGCACTATTCGTACGCGATGCGTGACGCGGCGGCCCAGCGCACCGCGCCCCTCATCGAGGTGCACATCTCCAACCCCTATACGCGCGAGGAGTTCCGCCACACCTCCGTCATCGCGGCGGTCGCCAGCGGCACGGTGGCCGGCTTCGGCATCGGCTCGTACCGGCTCGCGCTGCGCGCGCTGGCGGAGGAACTGACGGGCTGACGGGGCCGTTCCCACGGTGGGGATCGGAGAGCTTACTCTTTCCCCGGTCCCGCCCCTTCCCGGCTGTATCGATTTGCGGCTCCGCCGCGTGGGGGGCTCCGCCCCGGACCCCGGTCCGGCGGCTTGCCCCCGGCTACGGGAAGGGGCGGGACCGGGGAAGAACCCCCCCGCCAGTCGCCCGTACGAGACGGAGTGCCACCGGATGCAGTACCCCGTGGGGCCGCCAACGCACCCCCCGATGCCGGCAGTGCCGCCGCCCGCGCCCAGTCAGGACGCCACGGCGCAGACCGCGGCCGTCGCCGTGCTGCTCATCGGTCCGGCGGGCGCGGGCAAGACCACCGTGGCCCGGCACTGGGCCGACACCCGCCGGGTGCCCACGGCCCACATCAGCCTCGACGACGTGCGCGAGTGGGTGCGCTCCGGCTTCGCGGACCCGCAGTCCGGGTGGAACGACCACTCCGAGGCCCAGTACCGGCTCGCCCGCCGCACCTGCGGCTTCGCGGCCCGCAATTTCCTGGCCAACGGCATCTCCTGCATCCTCGACGACGCGGTCTTCCCCGACCGGCCCGTCGTGGGCCTCGGCGGCTGGAAGCGGCATGTGGGGCCCGGCCTGCTGCCCGTCGTGCTGCTGCCGGGCCTCGAGGTCGTCCTGGAGCGCAACGCCGCGCGCAGCGGCAACCGCCGCCTCAGCGACGAGGAGGTCGCCCGGATCCACGGCCGCATGGCCGGCTGGTACGGCTCCGGCCTGCCGATCATCGACAACTCCCAGCAGGACGTCACCACCACCGCCCGGCTCCTCGACGACGTGGTCGCCCGCGCACTGGCCGGCCCGCCCGGCTGACAGCCCCCGCCCTTCCGGTCCAGCCCTCGGTCGGACGCGCTGGAACGGCCGCCCACGACGCCTGACCGTACGCTCAAAAACATGTCCGAGGTCTACGCGGCACGGCGCACGCGGCTGCGCGAGCGGTGCGAGGCGGCCGGCAGTGAGGCCGCCCTCGTCTCCGGGAACGCCAATGTCCGCTATCTGGCCGGCGGAGCACCCGCCGGCGCCGCGTTGCTGGTCGGCGGGCGCGAGGACGTGCTGTTGTGCGCCGACGATCCGTACGCGGCCGGCGCGGACGGCCGGCCCGCCGAGGATCTGCGCGTCGTGGTGCTGCCGACCGCGGAGGGCGACCCGGCCGTCGCGGGTGCCGAGCGCGCCGCTGCCGCCAAGGTGGGCTCGCTCGCGGTCGAGGAGCACCATCTGACCGTGGCCCGGCACCGTGCGCTGCGCTCCGTCGCGCCCGGGCTGCGGCTGGCGGATCTGGGCACCGCCGTCGAGCAGCAGCGGATCGTCAAGGACGACGAGGAGATCTCGACCCTGCGCATCGCCGCGGAGATCGCCGACCACGCTCTGGGCGAACTGCTCGAATCGATCCTGGTCGGGCGCACCGAGCGGCATCTCGCGCTGGAACTCGAGCGCCGGCTGATCGATCACGGCGCGCGGGGCCCCGCCTTCCCGACCTCGGTGGGCACCGGGCCGAATTCGGGTCTGGTCGGTCATCCACCGAGCGACCGCCGGGTGGAGGAAGGCGATTTTCTCAGTGTCTGCCTGGGCGCCGACTATCGCGGCTACCGCAGCGAGGTGGCCCGTACGTTTGTGATCGGCACCTCCCCGGCGGACTGGCAGATCGAGCTGTACGAGCAGGTGTTCGCAGCCCAGCGGGCCGGTCGGGAGGCGCTCGCACCGGGTGCCGCGTACCGCGAAGTGGACCGCGCGGCACGGCTCGTGCTGGAGGGCGCGGGGCACGCCGAGCGGCTCGGACCGTGCATCGGCCACGGTGTGGGACTCGAAATCGGCGAGGACCCTCGGCTGGCGCCCTCGGCCATGGGTAAACTGGACGCTTGCGTGCCGGTCACCGTAGATCCGGGGGTTCACCTCCCGGGGCGGGGCGGCGTCCGGATCGATGACACGCTCGTCGTCCGCCCTGAGGCGGACGGCGGACCCGAGCTACTCACCATCACGACCAAGGAGCTGCTCGCGCTTTAGCGCGCATCTCCTGGTTCCACCAGCTTCAGTCCAGGAGATTCCGCAACCGTGGCTTCCACGAACGACCTCAAGAACGGCATGGTGCTCAAGCTCGACGGGGGCCAGCTCTGGTCCGTCGTCGAGTTCCAGCACGTCAAGCCCGGCAAGGGCCCCGCCTTCGTCCGTACCAAGCTCAAGAACGTGCTGTCGGGCAAGGTCGTCGACAAGACCTTCAACGCTGGCGTCAAGGTCGAGACGGCCACCGTCGACAAGCGCGGTATGCAGTTCTCGTACATGGACGGCGAGTACTTCGTGTTCATGGACATGGACACGTACGACCAGCTGCACGTCGACCGCAAGGCCGTCGGTGACGCCGCCAACTTCCTGCTCGAGGGCTTCGAGGCCGTCGTCGCCAAGCACGGCGACGAGGTCCTCTACGTCGAGCTGCCGGCCGCGGTCGAGCTCGTCATCGAGCACACCGACCCGGGCGTCCAGGGCGACCGCTCCACCGGTGGCACCAAGCCCGCCAAGCTGGAGACCGGTTACGAGATCCAGGTCCCGCTCTTCATCACCACGGGTGAGAAGATCAAGGTCGACACTCGCACCGGTGATTACCTCGGTCGGGTGAACAGCTAACCGTGGCCGCCCGTAGCAAGGCCCGTAAGCGCGCCTTCCAGATCCTCTTCGAGGCCGATCAGCGCGGTTCCTCCGTGCAGAACGTGCTCGCGGACTGGGTCCGGCATTCGCGGTCCGACGACCGGCAGCCGCCGGTCAACGAATACACGATGCAGTTGGTCGAGGGATACGCGCAGCACGTGTCCCGGATCGACGAGCTGATCGCGACCTACGCGGTCGACTGGGACCTGGACCGGATGCCGGTCGCCGACCGGAACATCGTGCGCCTCGGCGCGTACGAGCTGATCTGGGAGGACGAGACCCCGGACGCGGTGGCGATCGACGAGGCGGTGCAGCTCGCCAAGGAGTTCTCCACCGACGACTCGCCCGCTTTCGTCAACGGTCTGCTCGGCCGTTTCAAGGAGCTCAAGCCGGGTCTGCGGCGCGCGGAATAGCCGCCGCGGACCGCACAGCACCCGCACAGCGCAAAAAACCGCCGGGGGCGGTGAGAACCCGAAAGGGTTCCACCGCCCCCGGCGGTACGTTTCTGCTCAGTTTTCCGTTGGTTTCCACCACGGTCTGCGCAGAAGACGGCGACCGACGCCTACGCGTCAGGCGTCTTCGTGCTGCACGGCACGGCGCGCGTCCGCGTCGAGCACGCCCCAGCTGATCAGCTGCTCGGTCAGCACCGAGGGCGACTGGTCATAGATCACCGCGAGGGTGCGCAGGTCGTCCTGGCGGATCGACAGCACCTTGCCGTTGTAATCGCCGCGCTGGCTCTGGATGGTGGCGGCGTAGCGCTGGAGGGGGCCCGCCTTCTCGGCCGGCACGTGGGCCAGCCGCTCCAGGTCCAGAACGAGCTTCGGCGGCGGCTCGGCGGCACCGCCGGGCGTGGTGCCCGGCAGCAGTTCCTGCACCGGAACGCCGTAGAAATCGGCCAGCTCGGCCAGGCGCTGCACGGTCACGGCACGGTCGCCGCGCTCGTACGAACCCACTACCACGGCCTTCCAGCGGCCCTGGGACTTCTCCTCGACGCCATGGAGGGAGAGGCCCTGCTGGGTACGGATGGCGCGGAGCTTGGCCCCGAGCTGTTTGGCGTATTCGCTGGACATAAAGCTCCCCAGACAGCGTATCGATATGCGGCTCCGCCGCGGGCTGGTAACTCACTGTGAGGTTACGCAGCGTAATCTGGCTTCGTCAAGCCGAATGGTCCACACCCTCACCCGCGCGGGGCGGTGGTGAGTGTTTCCCGGGGGTCCTGGTACCGTGAAACACGTTAATCCGACGTCCTTTAATGTCCGTCCCGTGAGGCGGAGAAGGAGGTCCGTTTCGTATGGACGCAAACCGTGACGTGAAACCGGCGGCGAACGCCACCGGCTCCGCGCGTCCCGTGCTCGAAGCACCGGACATCGCCCGGGTACTGACCCGGATCGCCCACGAGATCGTCGAGCGCGCCAAGGGCGCCGACGACGTGGTGCTCCTCGGCATCCCCACGCGTGGCGTCTTCCTCGCCCGCCGACTGGCCGCCAAGCTCGAAGAGATCACCGGCGGCAAGATGCCCGTCGGCTCCCTCGACATCACCATGTACCGCGACGATCTGCGGCTGCGCCCGGCCCGCGCGCTCGCCCGCACCGAGATCCCCGGTGACGGGATCGACGGCCGGCTGGTGATCCTCGTCGACGACGTGCTCTTCTCCGGCCGCACCATCCGCGCCGCGCTCGACGCGCTCGGTGACATCGGCCGCCCGCGCGCGGTCCAGCTCGCGGTCCTCGTGGACCGCGGCCACCGTGAGCTTCCGATCCGCGCCGACTACGTCGGCAAGAACCTCCCCACGTCGCTGCGGGAGACGGTCAAGGTGCAGCTCACCGAGGAGGACGGCCGCGACAGCGTGCTCCTCGGCCTCCGCGAGCCCACCGCGGCCGACGAGCAGTAGCGCCACGCCCCGGCACCTCCTCCCAGGGTCCCCTCAGGGCCCCGACAGGCCCCGAGGCCGTGCCGCCGCATGCCCGGCAGCTGCTCGCCCAGGCACCCCCATACCTCCTCGACAACGGAGTAACCGGATGAAGCGCCACCTCATCTCGGCCGCCGACCTCACGCGCGACGACGCCGTCCTGATCCTCGACACCGCCGAGGAGATGGCGCGGGTCGCCGACCGGCCGATCAAGAAACTGCCCACCCTGCGCGGCCGTACCGTCGTCAACCTCTTCTTCGAGGACTCGACCCGGACCCGTATCTCCTTCGAGGCCGCGGCCAAGCGGCTCTCCGCCGACGTCATCAACTTCTCCGCCAAGGGCTCCTCGGTCTCCAAGGGCGAGTCGCTCAAGGACACCGCCCTGACCCTGGAGGCGATGGGCGCGGACGCCGTCGTCATCCGGCACGGCGACTCCGGCGCCCCGCACCGGCTCGCCACCTCCGGCTGGATCGGTGGCTCGGTCGTCAACGCCGGCGACGGCACCCACGAGCACCCCACACAGGCGCTGCTCGACGCCTTCACCATGCGCCGCCATCTGGCGGGCGCCGCCGACGGCGGCCCCACCCACCACCAGGGGCCCGGCGACGGCACCGGCCGCGACCTCGAAGGGCGCCGGATCACCATCGTCGGCGACATCCTGCACAGTCGCGTGGCCCGCTCCAACGTGCACCTGCTGACCTCGCTCGGCGCCCACGTCACCCTGGTCGCGCCGCCCACGCTCGTGCCCTACGGCGTCGAGCACTGGCCCTGCGAGGTCTCCTACGACCTCGACGCGGTGCTGCCGAAGTCCGACGCCGTCATGATGCTGCGCGTCCAGCGCGAGCGGATGAACGCCGCCTTCTTCCCCACCGAGCGCGAGTACGCGCGCCGGTACGGGCTGAACGGCGACCGGATGGCCCGGATGCCCGAGCACGCCATCGTCATGCACCCCGGCCCGATGAACCGCGGCATGGAGATCACCGCCGAGGTCGCCGACTCCGTGCGCTGCACGGCCGTCGAGCAGGTCGCCAACGGTGTCTCCATCCGGATGGCCGTCCTGTACCTGCTGCTCGGCGGGGCCGTTCTCGACTCCGGGAGCGTCCCCACGTCCGCCACCACCGCCCGCAACGAGGAGAACAAGTAATCATGAGCAAGATCCTTATTCGCGGTGCGAAGGTCCTCGGCGGCGAGCCGCAGGACGTCCTCATCGACGGCGAGACCATCGCCGAGGTCGGTACGGGCCTGTCCGCCGAGGGCGCCCAGGTCATCGAGGCCGACGGCCGGATCCTGCTGCCGGGCCTCGTCGATCTCCACACCCATCTGCGCGAGCCCGGCCGCGAGGACTCCGAGACGGTCCTGACCGGCACCCGCGCCGCGGCCAGTGGCGGCTTCACGGCCGTCTTCGCCATGGCCAACACCTTCCCCGTCGCCGACACCGCGGGCGTCGTCGAGCAGGTCTGGCGGCTCGGCAAGGAGTCCGGCTACTGCGACGTGCAGCCCATCGGCGCGGTCACCGTCGGCCTGGAGGGCAAGAAGCTCGCCGAGCTCGGCGCGATGCACGAGTCGGCCGCCGGGGTGCGGGTCTTCTCCGACGACGGCAAGTGCGTGGACGACGCGGTGATCATGCGCCGCGCGCTGGAGTACGTGAAGGCCTTCGACGGCGTCGTCGCCCAGCACGCCCAGGAGCCCCGCCTCACCGAGGGCGCCCAGATGAACGAGGGCATCGTCTCCGCCGAGCTCGGCCTCGGTGGCTGGCCCGCCGTCGCCGAGGAGTCGATCATCGCCCGCGATGTGCTCCTCGCCGAGCACGTCGGCTCCCGCGTGCACATCTGCCACCTCTCCACCGCCGGCTCCGTCGAGATCGTCCGCTGGGCCAAGTCCCGCGGCATCGACGTGACCGCCGAGGTCACCCCGCACCACCTGCTCCTCACCGACGAGCTGGTGCGCTCGTACAACCCGGTCTACAAGGTCAACCCGCCGCTGCGCACGGAGGCCGACGTGATGGCCCTGCGCGAGGCCCTCGCCGACGGCACCATCGACATCGTCGCCACCGACCACGCCCCGCACCCGCACGAGGACAAGGACTGCGAGTGGGGCGCGGCGGCCATGGGCATGGTGGGGCTGGAGACCGCCCTGTCCGTCGTCCAGCACACGATGGTCGACACCGGTCTCCTCGACTGGGAGGCCGTCGCCGACCGGATGTCCGTCCGCCCGGCCGCCATCGGCCGCCTCGAAGGACACGGACGGCCGATCGCCGCCGGGGAGCCCGCCAACCTCACCCTGCTCGATTCCGCTTACCGTGGTGTCGTGGACCCCGCGGGCTTCGCCTCCCGCAGCCGCAACACCCCTTACGAGGGCCGTGAGCTGCCGGGGCGCGTCACCCACACCTTCCTGCGGGGCCGGGCAACGGTCGTGGACGGGAATCTCGCGTGACATCTGCACTGATCAACCTGGCGGCGGAACAGAAGTCCGCGGACGTCACCGACTGGGCCGCGCGCGTCGGCTGGGTCGTCGGGCTGCTGCTCTTCGTCGCGCTCGTCTACTGGCTGATGCGCGAGGGCTGGAAGTGGCGGGCCACGCTCCAGGGCGACCTGCCCGAGCTGCCCGCCCTCCCCGACGAGCCGGGCACGCCCTCGCTCACCATGACCGGGCGCTACCACGGCTCCACCACCGCCGGGCAGTGGCTCGACCGGGTGGTCGCGCACGGCCTCGGCACCCGCAGCCGCGTCGAGCTCACCCTGACGGACCAAGGCCTCGGCGTCGTCCGGCCGGGGGCGCAGGACTTCTTCATCCCCGGTGACCGGCTGCGCGGCGCCCGGCTGGACAAGGGCATCGCCGGCAAGGTCCTCGCCGAGGGCGGCCTGCTGGTGATCACCTGGGAGCACGGCGGCAAGCAGCTGGACTCCGGCTTCCGCTCCGACCGGGCCGCCGAGCACGCGGCCTGGGTCGAGGCGATCACCTCGATCCAGGCACCGGCACAAGCACAGCACAACGAGAACCAGACGGAAGGCGCACGATGACGACCTCCACCCGGGGAGCCAGCAAGGTTCCCGCCGTACTCGTCCTGGAGGACGGCCGTACCTTCCGCGGCCGCGCCTACGGGGCCGTGGGGGTGACCTTCGGCGAGGCGGTCTTCAACACCGGCATGTCCGGCTACCAGGAGACCCTGACCGATCCCTCCTACCACCGTCAGGTGGTCGTCATGACCGCCCCGCACGTCGGCAACACCGGCGTCAACGACGAGGACCCCGAGTCCGGCCGTATCTGGGTCGCCGGCTACGTGGTGCGCGACCCCGCCCGGATCCCCTCCAACTGGCGCTCGCGCCGCTCCCTCGACGAGGAACTCGTCGCCCAGGGCGTCGTCGGCATCAGCGGCATCGACACCCGCGCCCTCACCCGCCACCTCCGCGAGAGCGGCGCCATGCGGGTCGGCATCTTCTCCGGCGACAACCTGCCCGACGCGGACACCATGCTCGCCGAGGTGCGCCGGGCCCCCGAGATGAAGGGCGCCGACCTCGCCGCAGAGGTCGCCACCAAGGAGGCGTACGTCGTCCCCGCGATCGGTGCGAAGAAGTTCACCGTCGCCGCGATCGACCTCGGCATCAAGGGCATGACCCCGCACCGGATGGCCGAGCGCGGCATCGAGGTGCACGTCCTGCCCGCCACCGCCACCGCGGAGGACATCTACGCCCTCGACCCCGACGGGGTGTTCTTCTCCAACGGCCCGGGCGACCCGGCCACCGCCGACCACCCGGTCTCCGTGATGCGGACCGTCCTGGAGCGCAAGACGCCGCTCTTCGGCATCTGCTTCGGCAACCAGATCCTCGGCCGCGCGCTCGGCTTCGGCACGTACAAGCTGAAGTACGGACACCGCGGCATCAACCAGCCCGTGCAGGACCGCACGACCGGCAAGGTCGAGGTCACCGCGCACAACCACGGTTTCGCCGTCGACGCCCCGCTCGACGCCGCGACCGACACCCCCTACGGCCGCGTCGAGGTCTCCCACGTCTGTCTCAACGACGACGTGGTGGAAGGGCTCCAGCTGCTCGACCAGCCGGCTTTCAGCGTCCAGTACCACCCCGAGGCAGCAGCCGGTCCGCACGACGCCGCGTACCTGTTCGACCGCTTCGTGAAGCTCATGGAGGGCCAGCGTGCCTAAGCGCACCGATATCCAGTCCGTCCTGGTCATCGGCTCCGGCCCGATCGTCATCGGCCAGGCAGCGGAGTTCGACTACTCCGGCACCCAGGCCTGCCGGGTGCTGAAGTCCGAGGGCCTGCGGGTCATCCTCGTCAACTCCAACCCGGCCACGATCATGACCGACCCGGAGATCGCCGACGCCACGTACGTCGAGCCGATCACCCCGGAGTTCGTCGAGAAGATCATCGCCAAGGAGCGCCCCGACGCGCTCCTGCCCACCCTCGGCGGCCAGACCGCGCTCAACACCGCGATCTCCATGCACGAGAACGGCGTGCTGGAGAAGTACGGCGTCGAGCTCATCGGCGCCAACGTCGAAGCGATCAACAAGGGCGAGGACCGCGACCTGTTCAAGGGTGTCGTCGAGGCCGTCCACGCCAAGATCGGGCACGGCGAGTCCGCCCGCTCGGTCATCTGCCACACGATGGACGAGGTCATCGCGGGCGTCGACACCCTCGGCGGCTACCCCGTCGTCGTCCGCCCCTCGTTCACCATGGGCGGCGCCGGCTCCGGCTTCGCCCACGACGAGGAGGAACTGCGCCGCATCGCCGGCCAGGGCCTCACGCTCTCCCCGACCACCGAGGTGCTCCTGGAGGAGTCCATCCTCGGCTGGAAGGAGTACGAGCTGGAGCTGATGCGCGACAAGAACGACAACGTCGTGGTCGTCTGCTCCATCGAGAACTTCGACCCGATGGGCGTGCACACCGGTGACTCGATCACCGTCGCCCCGGCGATGACGCTGACCGACCGCGAGTACCAGCGGCTGCGCGACATCGGCATCGCGATCATCCGCGAGGTCGGCGTCGACACCGGCGGCTGCAACATCCAGTTCGCCGTCAACCCCGACGACGGCCGGATCATCGTCATCGAGATGAACCCGCGCGTCTCCCGGTCCTCCGCGCTGGCCTCCAAGGCCACCGGCTTCCCGATCGCGAAGATCGCCGCCCGGCTCGCCGTCGGCTACACCCTCGACGAGATCCCGAACGACATCACCGAGAAGACCCCGGCGTCCTTCGAGCCCACGCTCGACTATGTCGTTGTCAAGGTGCCGCGCTTCGCGTTCGAGAAGTTCCCGGCCGCGGACGCCACGCTGACCACGACCATGAAGTCGGTCGGCGAGGCCATGGCCATCGGCCGTAACTTCACCGAGGCGCTGCAGAAGGCGCTGCGCTCGCTGGAGAAGAAGGGCTCGCAGTTCGACTTCGCCTCCACGGCCGGTGACAAGGCCGAGCTGCTCGCGAAGGCCGTCGTGCCGACCGACGGCCGGATCAACACGGTCATGGACGCCATCCGTGCCGGGGCGAGCGCGGCGGAGATCTTCGACGCCACGAAGATCGACCCGTGGTTCGTCGACCAGCTCTTCCTGATCCACGAGATCGCCCAGGAGCTCGCCGCCGCCGAGAAGCTGGAGCCGGAGATCCTCGCCGAGGCCAAGCGCCACGGCTTCTCCGACGCCCAGATCGGCGCGATCCGCGGCCTGCGCGAGGACGTCGTCCGCGAGGTCCGGCACGCGCTCGGCGTCCGCCCGGTCTACAAGACGGTCGACACCTGCGCCGCCGAGTTCGCCGCGAAGACCCCGTACTTCTACTCGTCCTACGACGAGGAGTCCGAGGTCGCGCCGCGCGAGAAGGCCGCCGTGATCATCCTCGGCTCGGGTCCGAACCGCATCGGCCAGGGCATCGAGTTCGACTACTCCTGTGTCCACGCCTCCTTCGCGCTCAGCGACGCCGGCTACGAGACCGTGATGGTCAACTGCAACCCCGAGACCGTCTCCACCGACTACGACACCTCCGACCGGCTCTACTTCGAGCCGCTCACCCTGGAGGACGTCCTGGAGATCGTCCACGCCGAGACCCTCGCCGGTCCCGTCGCGGGCGTCATCGTCCAGCTCGGCGGCCAGACCCCGCTCGGCCTCGCCCAGGCCCTCAAGGACAACGGCGTGCCGATCGTCGGCACCTCGCCCGAGGCCATCGACCTCGCCGAGGAGCGCGGCGCCTTCGGCCGGGTGCTGACCGAGGCCGGGCTGCCCGCGCCGAAGTACGGCACCGCCTTCTCCTTCGAGGAGGCCAAGGGCATCGCCGCCGAGATCGGCTACCCGGTCATGGTCCGCCCGTCCTACGTGCTCGGCGGCCGCGGCATGGAGATCGTCTACGACGAGCCCTCGCTGGGGGAGTACCTCACCCGCCACGCCGGTCTGATCTCCGAGCACCCGGTCCTCATCGACCGCTTCCTCGACGACGCCATCGAGATCGACGTCGACGCGCTCTACGACGGCCACGAGCTCTACCTCGGCGGCGTCATGGAGCACATCGAGGAGGCCGGCATCCACTCCGGCGACTCCGCGTGCGCGCTGCCCCCGATCACCCTCGGCGGCTTCGACATCAAGCGGCTGCGGAACTCCACCGAGGCCATCGCCAAGGGCGTCGGCGTCCGCGGCCTGATCAACATCCAGTTCGCCATGGCCGGCGACATCCTCTACGTGCTGGAGGCCAACCCCCGCGCCTCCCGCACGGTCCCCTTCACCTCGAAGGCGACCGCCGTGCCGCTCGCCAAGGCCGCGGCCCGCATCTCGCTGGGCGCGACCGTCGCGGAGCTGCGCGCGGAGGGCATGCTGCCCAAGGAGGGCGACGGCGGCACCCTGCCGCTCGACGCGCCGATCTCCGTCAAGGAGGCCGTGATGCCGTGGAGCCGCTTCCGCGACGCCTCCGGCCGCGGCGTGGACACCGTCCTCGGCCCGGAGATGCGCTCCACCGGCGAGGTCATGGGCATCGACAAGGTCTTCGGCACGGCCTACGCCAAGTCGCAGGCCGGCGCGTACGGCGCGCTGCCCACCAAGGGCCGCGCGTTCGTCTCCGTCGCCAACCGCGACAAGCGCTCGATGATCTTCCCGGCCCGTGAGCTGGTCGCCCACGGCTTCGAGCTGCTCGCCACCTCCGGCACCGCCGAGGTGCTCAAGCGCAACGGCATCAACGCCACCGTCGTGCGCAAGCAGAGCGAGGGCGAGGGCCCGAACGGCGAGAAGACGATCGTCCAGCTCATCCACGACGGCCAGGTCGACCTGATCGTCAACACCCCGTACGGCACCGGTGGCCGCCTCGACGGCTATGAGATCCGCACCGCCGCGGTCGCCCGCGCGGTGCCGTGCCTGACCACGGTCCAGGCCCTCGCGGCCGCCGTCCAGGGTATCGAGGCACTCACCCGCGGTGACGTCGGCGTGTGTTCCCTGCAGGAGCACGCGGAGCGCCTGACCGCCGCCCGGCAGTAGTCCCTCTCCCGCCCGCCCGCCCCGCCACCGGGGCGGGCGGGCGGTCCTGACGGATACCCCGCTCGCCCTACGAAGGTCTGGCCCCCATGTACTCCCTCCTCTTCCGACTGCTCTTCCAGCGGATGGACCCCGAGCGGGCTCATCACCTGGCCTTCGGCTGGATCCGCTGTGCCGCCCGCGTCCCGGTGCTGCGCACGTTCGTCGCGGCCGTCCTCGCGCCCCGCCACAAGGCGCTGCGCACCGAGGCGTTCGGCCTGCGCATGCACGGCCCCTTCGGCCTCGCCGCCGGCTTCGACAAGAACGCCACCGCCATCGACGGCATGACGATGCTCGGCTTCGACCACGTCGAGATCGGCACCGTCACCGGACAGCCGCAGCCCGGCAACCCCAAGAAGCGGCTCTTCCGCCTCGTCGCCGACCGCGCGCTCGTCAACCGCATGGGCTTCAACAACGACGGCTCGGCGGTCGTCGCGGAGCGGCTGGCGGCCCGCGAGGAGGTCTTCAGGACGACCGTGGGCGTCAACATCGGCAAGACCAAGATCGTCCCGGAGGACGAGGCCGTCGCCGACTACGTCACCTCCACCGAGCGCCTCGCCGCGCACGCCGACTACCTGGTCGTCAACGTCTCCTCCCCGAACACGCCGGGGCTGCGCAACCTCCAGGCCACCGAGGCGCTGCGGCCGCTGCTGACCGCCGTGCGCGAGGCAGCCGACCGCACGGTCACCACCCGGCGGGTGCCGCTGCTGGTGAAGATCGCCCCCGACCTCGCCGACGAGGATGTCGACGCCGTCGCCGATCTCGCGCTCGAGCTGGGCCTGGACGGCATCATCGCCACCAACACCACCATCGCCCGCGACGGGCTCGGCCTGAAGACGCCGAAGCGCACCGTCGAGGCCATCGGGGCCGGCGGCCTGTCCGGCGCCCCCCTCAAGGCCCGCTCGCTGGAGGTCCTGAGCCGTCTGTACGCCCGTGTGGGCGACCGGATCACCCTCGTGGGCGTCGGGGGCATCGAGACCGCCGACGACGCGTGGGAGCGCATCCTGGCGGGCGCCACCCTCGTGCAGGGCTACAGCGCCTTCATCTACGAGGGCCCGTTCTGGTGCCGGAAGATCCACCGGGGCCTGGCCGAGAAGCTCGCCGCCAGCCCCTACGCCACCCTCGCCGAGGCCGTCGGCGCCGAGACCCGGAAGGCGACCGCATGACCTCCATCACCCCTCTGGAGCCCTTCGGCGCCCGCCTGCGCCGTGCCATGGACGAGCGCGGCCCGCTGTGCGTCGGCATCGACCCGCACGCCGCCCTGCTCGCCGACTGGGGCCTGTCCGACGACATCGCGGGCCTGGAGCGCTTCACCCGCACCGTCGTCGAGGCCCTGGCCGACCGCGTCGCCGTCCTCAAGCCGCAGTCCGCCTTCTTCGAGCGCTTCGGCTCGCGCGGCATCGCCGTCCTGGAGCAGGCCGTCGCCGACTCCCGGGCGGCCGGCGCGCTGGTCCTGATGGACGCCAAGCGCGGCGACATCGGCTCGACCATGGCCGCCTACGCCGCGACCTACCTCGACCCGGCCTCGCCGCTCTTCTCCGACGCGGTCACCGTCAGCCCCTACCTCGGCTACGGCTCGCTGCGCCCCGCCCTGGACCTGGCGCGCGAGAGCGGCACCGGCGTCTTCGTCCTCGCGCTCACCTCCAACCCGGAGGGCGCGGAGGTCCAGCACGCGGTGCGCGCCGGGGGCGCGAGCGTCGCGGCGACGATTCTGGAGCACGTGAAGGCCGAAAACGCTGACGCCGCGCCCATGGGCTCGTACGGTGCGGTGGTCGGCGCGACCCTGGGCGACACGCTCGGCGCGGCCGGCGTGGACCTCGCGATCAACGGTCCGCTGCTCGCTCCGGGCATCGGCGCGCAGGGCGCCACCCCCGCCGACCTGCCCCGGGTCTTCGGCGCGGCCGTCCGCGACGTCGTCCCGAACGTCAGCCGCGGTGTGCTGCGGCACGGTCCGGACGTGGCCGCGCTGCGCGCGAGTGCCGACCGGTTCGCCGGTGAGGTACGGGACGCCGTGGACACGGCTGCGTCGCGTTAACGCCAAAATTGTTGGTCAGTATGTCCAGAAAAGTCCTGGTCGAGAGAGTCTGACCAGGACTTTTCGTCTGTTCTCGCTGACTGGAGCGGGATCGGCCGCTAGTCTCCGACGAGAGCGAACGAGCAAGCGCGTTGCTCGTTGCTCCGCAGGTGTGGGCCGACTAGGTTCCTCACCGGTCCTTATCCGACAGTTCGACATCCGAGGTGACGTAGGCGTGGCTCTTCCGCCCCTTACCCCTGAACAGCGCGCAGCCGCGCTCGAGAAGGCCGCCGCGGCTCGCCGGGAGCGCGCCGAGGTCAAGAATCGACTCAAGCACTCCGGCGCCTCGCTGCATGACGTGATCAAGCAGGGCCAGGAGAACGATGTCATCGGCAAGATGAAGGTCAGCGCTCTCCTGGAGAGCCTTCCCGGTGTGGGCAAGGTTCGCGCGAAGCAGATCATGGAGCGGCTCGGCATTTCCGAGAGCCGCCGCGTGCGCGGGCTCGGCACGAATCAGATCGCCTCTCTTGAGCGTGAGTTCGGCGGCAAAGCCGCCTGACGTTCCCAGGCACTCCCGGGAACCGGGATAATCGCTGCATGAGTACTGCAGTCTCCCGGGGGACGTCCCCCGTACCCCCGGCCAGACAACCGCGGCTGACCGTGCTCTCCGGCCCCTCCGGGGTCGGTAAGAGCACGGTCGTCGCCCATATGCGCAAGGCACACCCCGAGGTATGGCTCTCGGTCTCCGCCACCACCCGCAAGCCGCGGCCCGGTGAGCGGGACGGCGTCCACTACTTCTTCGTCGACGACGAGCAGTTCGACAAGCTCATCGCCAACGGCGAGCTGCTGGAGTGGGCCGAGTTCGCGGGCAACCGCTACGGCACGCCCCGGCAGGCGGTGCTCGACCGCCTGGAGGCGGGCGAGCCCGTCCTGCTGGAGATCGACCTCCAGGGTGCGCGGCTGGTCCGCACGTCCATGCCGGAGGCCCAGCTGGTCTTCCTCGCCCCGCCGAGCTGGGACGAGCTGGTCCGTCGGCTCACCGGCCGCGGCACCGAGTCGCCGGACGTCATCGAGCGCCGGCTGGCCGCCGCGAAGATCGAGCTGGCGGCCGAGCCCGAGTTCGATACGACGCTGGTCAACACCTCCGTCGAGGACGTCGCGCGGGAGCTGCTAGCCTTGCTGCGTTGAGCTGGGGTTGGCTCAGAGAATTGTGCCGACCCGAAACTCGAAGCTTCACCTCCTTCTCCACCCCCCTTCGGAAGGCAGAGAGTGTCCTCTTCCATCACCGCGCCCGAGGGCATCATCAACCCGCCGATTGATGAGCTGCTCGAGGCAACCGACTCGAAGTACAGCCTGGTGATCTACGCCGCCAAGCGTGCGCGCCAGATCAACGCGTACTACTCGCAGCTCGGCGAGGGCCTGCTGGAGTACGTCGGCCCGCTGGTGGACACCCACGTCCACGAGAAGCCGCTCTCCATCGCGCTCCGCGAGATCAACGCGGGCCTGCTGACCTCCGAGGCCATCGAGGCCCCGGCTCAGTAAGCATTCGGTTTTTCATCACCACAGGCCCGGCAGCGCAGCTGCCGGGCCTGTGGTGTGTCATAGACCGTACGTACGCACCACTGCGCGGGGAGAAGCGAAGCGATGGACAAGCCCAAGGTCGTCCTGGGGGTCAGCGGCGGGATCGCCGCCTACAAGGCGTGCGAGCTGCTGCGCCGCCTCACCGAGTCGGGCCATGACGTCCGGGTCGTACCGACCGCGTCGGCGCTGCACTTCGTGGGCGAGGCGACCTGGTCCGCCCTGTCCGGGAACCCGGCGGGCACCGAGGTGTGGGAGAGCGTCCACGAGGTGCCGCA
Organism: Streptomyces sp. NPDC033229; assembly: GCF_055576875.1. Classification (NCBI taxonomy): domain Bacteria; kingdom Bacillati; phylum Actinomycetota; class Actinomycetes; order Kitasatosporales; family Streptomycetaceae; genus Streptomyces; species Streptomyces sp. NPDC033229. The sequence continues at coordinate 105,650 of NZ_JBVIQR010000029.1, forward strand.
CGTGCGGATCGGGCAGGAGGCCGAGCTCGTCGTCGTGGCGCCCGCCACCGCCGACATGCTCGCCAAGGCCGCCCACGGCCTCGCCGACGACCTGCTGACCAACACCCTGCTCACCGCGCGCTGCCCGGTCGTCTTCGCCCCGGCGATGCACACGGAGATGTGGGAGAACCAGGCCACCCAGGAGAACGTCGCCACCCTGCGCCGCCGGGGCGCGATCGTCATCGAGCCCGCCGTCGGCCGCCTCACGGGCGTCGACACCGGCAAGGGCCGGCTGCCGGACCCGGGCGAGATCTTCGAGGTCTGCCGCCGGGTGCTGGCGCGCGGCGCCGGGCGGCCCACGGCGGACCTGGCCGGCCGCCATGTGGTGATCAGCGCGGGCGGCACCCGCGAGCCGCTCGACCCGGTCCGCTTCCTCGGCAACCGCTCCTCGGGCAAGCAGGGGTACGCCCTGGCCCGTACGGCCGTCGCCCGGGGGGCCAGGGTGACGCTCGTCGCCGCCAACAGCGAGCTGCCCGACCCGGCCGGCGCGGACGTGGTCCGGGTCGGCACGGCGGTGCAGATGCGCGAGGCGGTCCTGGCGGCCGCAGCGGACGCGGACGCCGTGGTGATGGCGGCCGCGGTGGCCGACTTCCGGCCCGAGCGATACGCCGAGGGCAAAATCAAAAAGCGCGACGGCCGGGAACCCGAGCCGGTCGCGCTCGTCCGCAACCCCGACATCCTCGCCGAGATCTCGGCGGACCGGGCGCGCCCCGGACAGGTCGTCGTCGGCTTCGCGGCCGAGACCGACGAGGTGCTGGCCAACGGTCGTGCCAAGCTGGCCCGAAAGGGCTGTGACCTGCTGGTTGTCAATGAGGTGGGGGAGCGAAAGACGTTCGGTTCCGAGGAGAACGAGGCGGTTGTGCTCGGCGCGGACGGCAGTGAGACCGCCGTTCCGCACGGCCCGAAGGAGGACCTCGCCGACACCGTCTGGGACCTCGTGGCACCGCGGCTTTCCTGAGCCCGCGGGGGCAGGTGTCGCAGGTCACGCAGGGCTTGATGCGCGACAGCATGCCCCAACCACGGGAACGCCGGATAAACTGACCTCCGGATCCGGGTCGAGCGCAGCTCTCGGCCGGGTCCATAAATGATCAGCCAGCAGCCGCTGCAACCCCAGGGAGCGATGTGTCCCGCCGCCTGTTCACCTCGGAGTCTGTGACCGAAGGTCACCCCGACAAGATCGCTGACCAGATCAGCGACACCATCCTCGACGCGCTCCTCAAGGAGGACCCGACCTCCCGGGTCGCCGTCGAGACCTTGATCACCACCGGCCTCGTGCACGTGGCCGGCGAGGTGACGACGAAGGCTTACGCGCCGATCGCCTCTCTGGTGCGCAACAAGATCCTCGAGATCGGTTACGACTCGTCCAAGAAGGGCTTCGACGGCGCTTCCTGTGGCGTCTCGGTCTCCATCGGCGCGCAGTCGCCGGACATCGCCCAGGGTGTCGACACCGCTTATGAGCAGCGGGTCGAGGGCGACGAGGACGAGCTCGACAAGCAGGGCGCCGGCGACCAGGGCCTGATGTTCGGTTACGCCTGCGACGAGACGCCCGAGCTGATGCCGCTGCCGATCCACCTGGCGCACCGGCTCTCCCGCCGTCTGTCGGAGGTCCGCAAGAACGGGACCATCCCCTACCTGCGCCCCGACGGCAAGACCCAGGTCACCATCGAGTACGACGGCAACAAGGCCGTGCGCCTGGACACCGTGGTCGTCTCCTCGCAGCACGCGTCCGACATCGACCTGGACTCGCTGCTCGCTCCCGACATCCGCGAGTTCGTCGTCGAGCACGTCCTCAAGGAGCTGATCGAGGACGGCATCAAGCTCGACACCGAGGGCTACCGCCTCCTGGTCAACCCGACCGGCCGCTTCGAGATCGGCGGCCCGATGGGCGACGCCGGTCTGACCGGCCGCAAGATCATCATCGACACCTACGGCGGCATGGCCCGCCACGGCGGCGGTGCCTTCTCGGGCAAGGACCCGTCCAAGGTCGACCGCTCGGCCGCGTACGCGATGCGCTGGGTCGCGAAGAACGTGGTCGCCGCCGGTCTCGCCACGCGCTGCGAGGTGCAGGTCGCGTACGCGATCGGCAAGGCCGAGCCGGTGGGTCTGTTCGTCGAGACCTTCGGGACCGCCACGGTCGAGGTCGAGAAGATCGAGACCGCGATCGCCGAGGTCTTCGACCTCCGTCCGGCCGCGATCATCCGCGACCTGGACCTGCTCCGTCCCATCTACGCGCAGACCGCCGCGTACGGCCACTTCGGCCGTGAGCTGCCCGACTTCACGTGGGAGCGCACGGACCGCGTGGACGCGCTGAAGAAGGCTGCCGGCCTGTAAGCCTCCACAGCCTGTCTGACGACGGCCCCGGACCGCTCGGTCCGGGGCCGTCGTGCTGCCGATCACGGGACCGGTCGGGATGTGGAAGGACGCAGCGATCCGCGACACGGTCGGTGGGCGCCGGGTTCGCAGTCCCGTCGATCCCCCTCGCGAACAACATGATGTGCTGGCAGTCTCGCCTGACGCGAGCACACTGTGCGGCCCAGCTTGCGGACGCGCAATCGCCGGTGCAGCCTCGGCTGTGGACCCGTCGGCACCACCTCCGGTGGGGCCAACGGCTCTTAGACCACTTCGAAGTTGGCCATCATGGCCATGTCCTCGTGTTCGAGGTTGTGGCAGTGCAGCATGTAGCGGCCCCGGTATCCGTCGAACCGGGCGAGGACTTCCACGACCTCGTACGGGCGCACGTCGACGGTGTCCTTCCACCCGGCGTCGCAGGGATCCGGCGGCTTGTTCCCGCGGGCGACGACCTGGAACTGGGCAAGGTGCAGGTGGACGGGATGGTGGAAGTCGCTGCTGAACCGCCAGCGTTCCACGCTGCCCAGCCGCGGGGCGGCCCACACCTTCGATGTGCTGAACGGCTTCCCGTTGATGGTCCACATCTGCCGCTCCTCACCGTCGCCCGTGCGCCGGAAGTCGAAGGAGCGCACCGGCATCGCCCGGGTCGCGGTGAGCTTGTCGAAGGCGGACAGGCGGGCGGGTACCCGGCTGTCGTCCTTCTCGGCGCGCACGATGTGGAAGCGCATCACCTGGCGCATCCTGCCGTCGGCCGCCGTGTTGGCCAGGGTGATGCGGGTGCCGACGGGATGCCGGGAGAAGTCGACGACGACGTCGAAGCGTTCGGCGGGCGCCATCGTGAGCGTGGCCAGGCGCTGGGGCGCGGCCAGCAGGCCGCCGTCGCTGCCGATCTGGACGAACGGCGGGTGTGCGCCGTCCTCGGTGTCCAGGCGCAGCTGGTAGCGGCGGGCGTTGGAGGCGTTGAGCAGCCGTAGCCGGTAGCGGGTGTTGGAGACTTCCAGTTCGGGCCAAGGTGCGCCGTTGACGAGCTGGACGTCGCCGAGCACCCCGTCCATGTAGGCGTCCTCGACGCCCGGCCGCCGGGTGCAGGTGGGGTCCAGGGCCGGGTAGCGAAAGGAGCCGTCCGCTTCGAAGGAGCGGTCGGCGAGCATCAGCGGGACGTCGCGGTCTCCGCCGGGCAGGGGGAGCCGGTCCTCCTCCTCGTCGCGGACGATGAACATGCCGGCCAGACCGCGCCAGACCTGAGGGGCGGAGAAGTCCATCCGGTGGTCGTGGTACCAGAGCGTCGCGGCCCGCTGCGGCAGCGGATAGTCGTAGGTACGCACCGCCGTGGTGGTATCACCCGGCATCGAGTCCCCGTGCGCCGAGTGAGCCGCCGGTGAGGTGGCGGTCGCGTCGTAGCGGTTCTGGCCGGGGGCGCAGCGTGTGGGCAGCACGAGGTCGGTGGGGTATCCGTCGGATTGGGGCGGGGTGACGCCTCCGTGCAGGTGCATCGCGGTCGGTACGGTGAGCATGTTCCGTACGTGCACCACCGTGCGGCGCCCGGAGCGGGCGGTGAAGGTCGGGCCGGGGAAGATCCCGTCGTAACCCCAGACCGTGGTCTTGCGGCCGGGCAGGATCTCTACCTGGCCCTCCCGCTGGTCGAGTTCGTAGAAGTCCGCGCCTGCCTCTGTGCGGGCCGGGCGCGCCGCCGGCGGCACCGCCAGCGGCGCCCGGAACGGTTCGGGAACCGGACCCACCGTGCGCAGGATCCGTCCGGTGGAGGGCTGCGCGAGGCGGGAGTAGCCGGCCGCGCCCAGGGTGATGGCCGCACTCGCACCGGCGGTCAGTCCCAGAAACCCCCGGCGGCTCAGCCTGCCCGTACGCCGCGGGCTCACCGCGCCCCGCCCGCGACGTGAGCAGTCGGCCGGTAGGTGTAGGCCCAGCACGTCAGGGCCGTCGCGCAGCCGAAGACGGCCATGCCGAGCGGCATGTGCCCGGCCAGGACGCGCGCCTCGCCCAGCCCCTGCTGCACGGAGACGAGCACGACCAGCAGGGCGCTCGCCGCGGCCGGCCAGCCCGGCCCGCGCAGCAGCCGCCACACCAGCACCGCCGCCACCGTCTGTACGACGGTCAGTGCGCCCAGTACGGCGGCGTTCGCCGCGTGCCAGGCCAGCAGATCGAGGTCGCCGGTCACGAACAGGCCCGCGAGGGCCGCCTGTACGAGGGTGTCCAGCAGCACCAGCACCGCGCCGGCCCGCAGCAGGCGCAGCGGCCAACGCCGCCGAGGCGGGGGCTCGGGCGGAGCCGTCGGAGCGGGGGCGGGTATGAGCTCGGGGACGGCATGGGGCATGACTGAACTCCCTGATTCCTGGCCTGGTCGTCTCGGGGACCGCTCGGCGGTGCGGGCTACCGGAGCCCGGCGCGGTGCGTGCGCTCGTACTCCGCGAAGCCGTCGGCGACGCCCAGGAAGATCTCACCGAAGGACAGGTAGCCCTCGGCGATGAGCGGGGTGTCGCGCAGCGCCTCGACGAGGAAGTAGTAGGCGCCGAGGTCCTCGGTCTCCAGTACGGCGAAGTCGGAGAAGCGGCCGTGGAACGCCTCGGCGTCGAAGAAGCGGGCCGAGACCCGGTCCGCGTACGCGGCGAACACCGGCTCGATGTGCTCGGCGCGCATCGCGTTGCGCGCCGGGCGAGACAGCGCCAGCCAGCGCGGGGCGAACGTGTAGGTCAAGACGATGCCGTACTTCATGGGACCCCCCGGATCACAGCCGCGAGCTTTTGCTAACGGCGTTAACTTTTGAGGGGTCAGCTAAAGTTACAGGTGTTTACTTTGTCAAGCGGGTCCGCGCCCCGGGCCCCTAGACGAGTCATTCCGAATGCTGACGGTGTGTCCGGGAACGCAGACAGGGCGTCCAAGATCGTTGTGTGACGAACAACCTGGACGCCCTGCTGA